>NZ_CP127407.1:3139230-3446923 GCF_030291075.1 Stenotrophomonas sp. 57 | reverse complement strand
CAAGGTGCGGTTGGCGAAGCCGTTGTAGTAGCCATCCACCTCGCGCTTGCTCAGGTCCAGGGTGACGAATTCGATGTCGCCGTCCTTCTGCGTGTGCAGCGTGCCACTGCCATCGCGCACGCTCTTGCCGCTCCAGCCGAACCACATCCCGCCGCGTTCCTTCAGCGCGGCAAGCAGGCCGACCGCCAGGCCGCCGGCACGGTTTTCGCCGGGCACGGCTACACGGTTTGAAACCACAACCAGACGGCTCACGACGCCTCCTGCCAGGATCGCGACAGGCGCATCGCGGCGGTGATCAGGCCGACGTGCGAATAGGTCTGCGGGAAATTGCCCCAGGCCTCGCCGCTGTCGAAGGCCAAGTCCTCCGACAGCAGGCCCAGGTGGTTGCGCTGCTTCAGCAACGTCTCGAACATCTCGCGTGCCTCATCCAGACGCCCGATCGCGGCCAGCGCATCGATGTACCAGAACGTGCAGATGGTGAAGCTGGTTTCCGGTTCGCCGAAGTCATCCGGTGCCACATAGCGGTACAGCGAGTTGCCATGCTTGAGGTCGCGGCCGATGGCTTCGACGGTCGCGATGAAACGGGCGTCCAGTGCATCGATGAAGCCGATATCGGCCAGCAGCAGCAAGGAGGCGTCCAGTCGGTGACCACCGAAGGTATCGGTGAAGTGGCCAAGCTCGTCGCTCCAGGCTTCAGCCATGATGCGCGCGTGGATGGTGTCGGCGCGCTCGCGCCAATAGTGCGCCCGGTCGTCGCGCTTCAGGCGCACGGCGATCTTGCACAGACGGTCGCAGGCCGCCCAGCACATCGCGCTGGTATAGGTGTGCACCTCGGTACGGCCGCGGAACTCCCACAGGCCTGCATCGGGTACGTCATGCAGGGCGAAGGCCTGCTCGCCGAGCGGTTCAAGGCGGGCGAAGGTGTGTGCGTCACCCGGGTCCTGCAAGCGGCGGTCGAAGAACAGCTGGGTGGAGGCCAACACCACGCTGCCGTACACATCGTGCTGGCGCTGCACCCAGGCCAGGTTGCCACGGCGCACCGGGCCCATGCCGCGGTAGCCGGACAGCGTGGGCACCTCGTCCTCGTCCAGCTTGGCCTCGAAGCCGATGCCATACAACGGCTGCAGCGTGCCGTCGGTGGTAGCCAGGTTGAAGATGTAGCCGAGGAACTGCTCCATCGTGCGCGTGGCGCCAAGACGGTTCAGTGCACGCACCACGAAGGCGGCATCGCGCAGCCAGCAGTAGCGGTAATCCCAGTTGCGCACGCTGCCGGGCGCTTCCGGAATGGAGGTGGTCATCGCCGCGATGATCGCGCCGCTGTCCTCGTACTGGCACAGCTTCAGCGTGATCGCACTGCGGATCACCGCGTCCTGCCATTCCAGCGGAATGGACAGGTAGCGCACCCATTCGCGCCAGTAGTCGCGGGTGCGCTGGAAGGCTTCCTGCACATAGCCGCTGATCGAACGGTTGAGCGATTCGTCCACGCCCAGGATCAGATGGATCGGATGGTTGAGCACAAACGGCAGGCCATCACGCACGAAGCGCACCGGCACGTCGGTGGTGAGCCGCAATACGTGTTCGGGCAGGATCCAGCGCACATGGTTGCTGCCCCAGGTCGACTCGGGAACGCGTGCGCCCCAGTCCGCCAGCGGTCGCGCACGCACGGTGATGCGTGGGCTGCCGGACAAGGGGCGCACCTGGCGGATCAGACTGACCGGCCGGTAGAAGCGGTCGTTCTGGCGCCAGCGCGGGGCGAAGTCCAGGATTTCCAGTGCGCCGCCGTGCGTGTCACGCAGCACGGTGCGCAGGATCGCGGTATTGGTGAGGTATTCCTGCTCGCTGTCGGCGAAGTCCTCCAGCTCGATGGCGAAGTCACCACCGGTCTGCTGGTTGGGACCCAGCAGGGCGCAGAACGTCGGGTCGCCGTCGAAGGTGGGCAGGCAGCTCCAGACAACACGGGCATGTTTGTCGACCAGGGCGCCGAAGCTGCCGTTGCCGACCACGCCCAGATCAAGATCGGGTTGGGTCATCACGCGGTACATCTCGGTTGCGGCCGTGGGGGGGGGGGGCCGGGTCAATAGGCATTCTCACGCAGCCAGGCGTGCACGCTGCGTATGTCGGGCAGTGCGAACACCGCCGCGCTGGGTTCACGTTCACCCACCAGCACGCTCCAGCCATGCTGGCCGTTGGCAGCATCGAAGCCGAATTCATCGGTGAGGTCATCGCCCATGAACACAGGCAGGCGGCCGCGGAACGGCAGGTATTGCATCATCCTTCGTATCGCGCGGCCCTTGTCGGTGCCGACGGGAACGAACTCGACCACGTGGTCACCGGGCTGCAGGCGATAGCTGGTGCGGCCGCGCACGTGGCGGTCGGCGAATGCGCGGACATCGCGGGCGGCGTGTGGCGCACCGCGCCAATGCAGGGCCAGGCCCACGCCCTTGTCCTCGACCAGTACGCCAGGATGCCCATGGGCGAAACGCATCGCTTGCTGGTGCAGGGCGTGCAGCCATTCGGCGGTGTCGTCGTCGTGCTCGTCGCGCAGGACGCGGCCATCCTGGCCACGCAGTTCGTGGCCATGCAGGCCGGCGGCGGGCAGCTGCAGCGGAGCGAACAGCTGGTCCAGCTGTTCAAGCGGGCGACCACTGACCAGTGCCACGGCACCTTCCAGGCGGTCGCTGATGCGGCCGATGGCTTCACGCACATCCGGCAGCAGCTGCACGGCATCCGGGCGCGCAGCAAATTCGATCAGGGTGCCATCGACATCGAGGAACAACGCGCAGGCGTCGTCCAACAAGGGCGGTGGCGGACGCAGGGGGAGCGGTTCAGCCATGCCCCCACCTTGCCAGCGTGGGCGTGTAGGGCAGGTCGAGGCAGGGCGACAGTTCACTGACCTGTCGGCCCTGGACCCGGCGGCGGGGTAGTGCCGACGGGGTAGAGTCGACTGTTAGTCGACTATCGCGCGCAGCGCGGGATTTTCGCGATCTGCGCGAAGAGCAGTCGACTAACAGTCGACTCTACCCCGCCGGCTCTACCGGGTCGATTCTGTGAATCAGAACGTATAGCGGACGCGGCCGTAGTAGTACGCGCCGTTGCTGCCGATCGGCGACAGCACGTCGTACGGCAGGTTGCCGAAGTAGTGGATATCGCTGTTGGATCGATCCGGGTAGTTGTCCGTCAGGTTCTGGCCGCCAATGGCCACGCTCCACTGCGGGGTGATGCGGTACTCCACCTCGGCATCCAGCTGCCATTCGGCCTGGTAGGTCTGGCGAGGGATGTAGCCGTCACCGAAGTTGAACACGCGGGTGGCGCTGCCATAGCGGTTCACGCGGGTGCTCAGCGACCAGTGGTCGTTGCTCCAGGCTGCCGAGAAACTACCGCGCGTACGCGGCGTGGCATCGGTGAGCGTGTTGGTCTCTTCGATGCCGAACAGCACGTAGTCCGGGTTCAGTGCGCGCAGCTGCGCCGGCGTGGCCAGCACGTTCTTCAGGGTGGTCCTGGTGTAGGCGTAGGTGCCGGTCAGGAGCAGCTGGCCATCGCCCAGCGACTGGCGCCAGTTGGTCACCAGTTCGGCGCCACGGGTGCGGGTGTCGGCGGCGTTGACGAAGAAGCTGGCGCTCTGCAGGCCGGTGACGCCGTAATTGGCCGCCACATAGTCGGTCAGCGCATCACCGGTGATGCTCTCCGACAGCGCGATGCGATCGTCGATGTCGATCTGGAAGAAGTCCAGCGACAGGTCGAAGTGCTCGCCGATGCGGCTGGTGAAGCCCAGCGAGGTGTTGATCGACTTCTCAGGCTTGAGGTTCTGCGCACCCAGGCCACGCGCGATCGGATTGTTGACCGACAGCAAACGGCCCTGCACCAGCTGGCCGCCGGCGTTGTAGCCGGTGGAGGTGGATTCGTAGCCGATCTGCGCCAACGACGGTGCACGGAAATTGTTGGAAATGGCACCGCGCAGCGCGAAGGCCGGCGTGAACGCGTAGCGCAGGCCGAGCTTGCCGGTCAGTTCGCCACCGAAGTCGTCGCTGTGCTCGTAGCGTGCGGCCAGATCGGTGGAGAACGTTTCGCCGAACTGGCTGGACAGGCTGGCATAGGCACTGGCCACATCGCGCGACAGGCGCGCCGCATCCTGCGGGGTCAGGCCGCCACCGGCCTGCGAGCCGGTCGGGCGATCGGTGTACGGGCCAGCGGCGAAGCTGGCCGGGTCACCCGGACGGGTCTGGTAGCGCTCGTGGCGCGCTTCTGCGCCCAGTCCCAGGGTGTGGCTGATGCTCTCGCTCTGGGTGAACACGCGGCTCAGATCGAGGTTGCCCACGGTCTGCGCGTACGCGTAGTCGGCAGTCTTGAAACGGGTCGGGCTGGTTGGGCCCAGCGAGGCGTTGAGCGAGTCGCGCAGGCGGTAGGTGAAGTCGTTCTGGCCGTAATCCACGCTGCCGTCGTAGCTCCACTCGCCCCACTGGCCGCGCACGCCGGCCACGGCCTGCACGTCGCGGTTCTCGCCTTCGGAGATCGGGCGGTAACCGTTCGGATAGACCTGCTTCCAGTTGGCATCGCCATCGGGGTAGCGGAAGTAGTTCGCGCCTTCGGTATCACGCTGGTTGAAGGTGCCGAACGCGTAGAACGTCGAGGTCTGGCCGACCGGGATCTCGGTGTTCAGCCACAGGTTGATGTCCTTGCTCTTGCCATCGCCCAGCACGTAGTTGCGCTTGCCCTGCAATGCCAGGTTGTCGGGGGTCTGGTCCCACGGCGGAATCTGGTCGAAGCCGGCGCGGTTGGTGCCGTTGCGGTGCTTGTATTCCAGGCCGACGCGCAGGAAGCCGCCGTCCTCGCCCAGCGAGGTGCCGACCTTGGCACTGATGTTGCCGGTCTGGCCGTCGGTGAGGGTGCGGCCGATCGGCTTGAGGTCGGTGTGGTTGGCGCCGTAGCTGGCCTCGATCTCGCCGCCGTCGCCGCCGTTGTCGAGGATCACGTTGATCACACCGGCGACCGCATCGGAGCCGTACAGCGCACCGGCGCCATCGCGCAGCACTTCGATGCGCTTGATCGCGCTGACTGGAATCGAGTTGAAGTCGACCGGCGTGGTGCCCTTGCCGATCTTGCTGTCGGTGTTGACCAGCGCGGTGTGGTGGCGGCGCTTGCCATTGACCAGCACCAGCACCTGGTCCGGCGACAGGCCGCGCAGCTGCGCGGCGCGCACATGGTCGGCGCCACCGGAGTTGGACTGGCGCGGGAAGTTGAACGACGGCAGCAGTGCCTGCAGCGCGCTGCCCAGCTCACCGTTGACCACGCCGGCCTTGCGGATGTCCTCGGCGGTGAGCACATCCACCGGCGAGGTGGATTCGAGCACGGTGCGGTCGGCGGCACGGGTGCCGGTGACGATCACCGTGTCCAGGTTGGTGGCGTCCTGGGCCAGGGCCGGGACGGCGGCGGAGGAAAGCGTGAGGGCGATGGCGAGGCCGAGCGGCGACGCGGGCAGGCGGGCGGACATGGGGGCTCCAGCAACAACGACGACGGGGAAGGGGGAGATGGTTTCACTTACATCCATCCGGATGAAGCGATATATTATCTTCGCGTGATGGCCGGTGCCGATGCAAGCCCCTGCCGGTCCGGCATGAGTTGATGCCCTGTTGGCATCAGCACGCCGGGCCGGTGGCGCTGTACGCTGCCGGCTCGCCCTGTCCCCCTTCCCCGGAGCTGTACCGATGAAACACCTTGGTCTCGTCTTTGCCGTGCTGCTGGCCACCAGCGGCTGCGCCAGCCTGTCCTCGCAGGCGCCCAGCGCCTATGCCACCGCCACCACCGCCGACCTGAAGGGCGATGCCGCACGCCCGTCCGATGGCCACGGCTGGGTACGCAGCGAGCTGTACTTCGGCGTGGGCGAGGAGCAGGGCGCGGGCAACCGTCCGCAGGCCGACACCATCAGCGAGGCGCAGTGGCGCGCCTTCCTGGACAAGCAGGTGACCCCGCGCTTCCCGGATGGCCTGACCGTGTTCGATGCCTACGGCCAGTGGCTGTTCCGCGGCGATGCCGCGCCCAACCGCCTGCGCACCAAGGTGCTGGTGGTGCTGCATGAGGACACCCCGCAGCGTCGCGCCGATATCGAAGCGATCCGCCTGGCGTGGAAGCAGCAGACCCAGCATCAATCGGTGCTGTGGTCGCGGCAGCCGGTCGAGGTATCGTTCTGAGTTGAAGGTGCCGCCGCGGTGCCGCAGGAAGCGATGATGAAACTCAGGGAATGCGTGCTGGGCCTGGTGCTGGCAGGACTGCTGGCACCGTCGGCGCAGGCACATGGCGACGACGGCGAAACGCTGCGGTTCCAGGTGGCCGCGCACGTGCAGGCGCATGCCGATCCCCAACTGGATGGCAGCATCGCAGTGCAGCTGTCGCCGTCAGGCAAGCGCCAGACGCTGGCGGGCGCGGCGGATGCAGACGGCAATTCGCGGTGGGGTCTGGAGGACGTCGATTTCGATGGCTACCCGGAACTGGTCGCGCGCGCATCGGTGGGCATGGTCAACGAAGCGGTGGCGGTATACCGGTTCGATCCGGCCAGCGCTTCGTATCGCGTGCTGCAGGCCGAAACCCACGGCAAGGACAGCTGCGGTGACCTGATGGGGCTGAGCGTGGACGTTGCCACCCGCACCCTCAGCAGCAGTTGCCGCAGCGGGCCGATGTGGTACGCAGACCAGTACCGGTTCGCGGGTGCGAAGCTCTACCTGTACCGCGCCGAGAGCCTGTTGATGCTGGGCGATACGTTGAACGCCGCGCTGCAGTGGGAACAGACCGAAGAGCAGGGCCCTCTGGCGGTCTGGCGCACCTATGATCCTGCCGGCCGTGTGCTGGAGAGCGCGATTGCCGATGGCCTGGGTGCACCGCCCGATGGTCCGCTGCGTGGCCAGCAGGTCACCGTGATTCCAGCACGCCTGTTCCTGTTCGACCGCCCGGGCGCGCCCAGCACCAAGCGTTACCTGGTGCAGGGCGACCACGTGGAAATGCTGGATGAACAGGACGGTTGGATGAAGCTGCGCTACCGCAACCCGAAAAGCGGCGCGGTGGAAGGCTGGATCAACGCCAATGATTGACGAGACGCCTGCCCTCGGTTTGCACATCGTGGCGACGGGCGGCGTGCCCACGGGGGCATCACTTCATCAGGTCTAGCCTCGGACGTTCCCCCGTTCGAGGATGTATCCAATGAGCAAGCGCGTGGCCGAAATCGTGGTGGACGCCCTGCAGCAGGCGGGAGTCCGCCGTTGCTACGGCATCGTGGGCGATACGCTCAACCATGTGACCGATGCGATGCATGGCAGTGACATCGCCTGGGTGCACGTGCGCCATGAAGAAGTGGCGGCGTTTGCCGCCGGCGCCGATTCGCTGGTGAGCGGTGAGCTGACCGCCTGCGCCGGTTCCTGCGGCCCCGGCAGCCTGCACTTCATCAACGGTGTGTTCGAGAGCAACCGCAATCGTGCGCCGATGGTGCTGATCGCCAGCCAGGTGGTGACCAGCGAGCTGGGCATGGAATTCCCGCAGGAAGTGGACTTCAAGGCGGTGTACGCCAGCTGTTCGGTGTTCTGCGAGCAGGTGCACAGTGCCGAGCAGGCGCGGCGCGTGGTCACCCTGGCCTGCCAGGCGGCGATCAGCCGCCGCGGCGTGGCGGTGGTGATCCTGCCGGCCGACATCAGCCAGGCCGAAGTGAAGCACGATGTGCCGTTCTCGGTGCACTACACCCAACCGGTGCTGCGTCCTTCCGACGCCGAGCTGCAACGCATCGCCGAACTGCTGGGGCAGGGCAGGCGCATCGGTATCTACGCGGGTGCCGGTTGCCAGGGCGCGCACGCGCAGCTGCTGGAACTGGCCCGGCGCCTGCAGGCGCCGATCGCGCACACCTCGCGCGCCAAGGACTTCGTCGAGCCGGACAACCCGTACAACATGGGCATGACCGGCATCTTCGGCATCGAGTCCGGCTTCCACACACTGATGGAGTGCGACACGCTGCTGCTGCTCGGCGCCGATTTCGCCTGGGGCCAGTTCTACCCCGACAAGGCCACGATCATCCAGGTCGACCGCGATGGCAGCCACCTCGGCCGGCGCCATCCGGTGAACCTGGGCGTGGTGGGCGATATCGCGCCGACGCTGGATGCGCTGCTGCCGATGCTGCCGCCGCGCGAGGACAGCACGTTCCTGGACGAATGCATCGAACGTCGCGACAAGGCGCTGAAGAAGCGCGAGCAGGAAGAGCAGCCGGGCGAAGGCGAGCTGATCCATCCGCAGCACCTGACCGCATTGCTGTCGAAGTATGCGACGGACGATGCGCTGTTTACCGCAGATGGTGGTTCACCGATGGTCTGGGTGCTGCGGCATATCCGCGTCAATGGCCGCCGCCGTACGCTGACCAGCCTGCTGCACGGCACGATGGCCAACGCGATGCCGCAAGCACTGGGCCTGCAGAAGGCGTTCCCGGGCCGACAGGTGATCTCGCTGTCCGGCGATGGCGGCCTGGCGATGCTGCTGGGTGATCTGCTGACCGCAGTGCAGGAAAACCTGCCGATCAAGGTGGTGGTGTTCAACAACGGCTCGCTGAACTTCGTCGAGCTGGAACAGAAGGTGGAAGGCCTGCTGGACAACTACACCGATCTGAAGAACCCGGATTTCGGCCGCCTTGCCGAAGTGATTGGTTTCCACGGACGCACCGTGACCCGCAGCGAGGATCTGGAAGAAGCGGTGCAGGACTTCCTGTCGCAACGTGGCCCGGCATTGCTGGACGTGCATACCAGCCGCGCCGAACTGGTGATGCCGCCACAGATCGAGGCCAAGCAGGTGGCCGGTACCGCGCTGTATGCCGCCAAGGCGGTGTTGAACGGCCGCTTCGACGACGTGAAGCATCTGCTGGTGGACAACTTCCTGAAGAAGTAGGGGTTGGTCGATGCAGGGCTGCGCCCTGCACCCGCTACGAGCCAGAGCCAGAGCAGAAGCGGGTTTCCTGAGGGATGGCGGGGTGGGTCCGGTTGCGGGGGACGCCGTAAACCCGTCCCTGGGGGCTTGGCCGCGGCATCCATGCCGCGGACACCCCCGCAACCGGACCCACCCCGCCTTCGACAGCTTCCTGCAATCTGCCGGAACGGGATATTGCACTGGTGGGTGTCGACCTTGGTCGACACGGTAGATCCACGCCATGCGTGGATGAACGAAAGAATGATCGGAATGATCTTCTGTAGAGCCGAGCCATGCTCGGTTCGGAGGTTTCGCGTACAGCAGCCGGGCATGGGCTCGGCGCTACAACGAGAGCCTGCCTTTGCCTTTGCCTTTGCCTTTGATCTTTTGATTCTCTTCCGTGGCTGGCACGCGCAGGAAACTGTGGGAGGCCGGTCGGGATGGGCTGCGCAGGACCGTTGGCGCCATGGATGGCGCCATCGAGCCCCCAGGGACGGGTTTACGGCGTGTCCTGCGCAGCCCATCCCGACCGGCCCAACTCGCAATGCCATTCGACTAACAGTCGACTCTACCCGCGCCCAGCCACGAGGGGCCCCGCCGTTGGCTGGAACCCATCATTCCACCGCGGAATTGGCGCCCGGGCCCCGCTGGGCCTACCATCGGCGGTCCCCACCCCCACCGCCCCTTCCATGTCCGCTCCCGCTTCCGCCGCACCGCGTCGCTGGTTCGTCTCCGGCGACTTCAACGGCTTCTTCGGCCTGGTCGTCGACAACCTCTCCATCCTCGGCTTCATCGCCATGGCCCTGGTCGGGATCTTCCAGTTCCCCGCCGACGTGGTGTTCGGCCGCATGTTCCCCGGCACCGCTTTCGGTGTGCTGGTCGGCAACCTGCTGTACACGCTGATGGCGCGGCGCCTGGCGGCGCGCACCGGCCGCGACGATGTCACCGCCATGCCGCTGGGCTTGGATGCACCGACCAGCATCGGCATGGCGCTGCTGGTGCTCGGCCCGGCCTTCCTCGCCTTCAAGCAGCAGGGCATGGACCCGCACGCGGCCGGCATCGCCACCTGGCAGCTGGGCATGGCCGCGCTGGTCATCATGGGCGTGCTCAAGTTCGTGCTGTCGTTCTTCGGCGAAGCGGTCACCCGCGCGTTGCCGCGTGCGGCGCTGCTCGGTTCCATCGCGGGCATCGCGCTGGTGCTGATGGGCCTGCTGCCGCTGCTGGAAACGCTGCGTTCGCCGCTGGTGGGCTTCACCACGCTCGGCCTGCTGCTGTACGTGCTGATCGCCAAGGGCAAGCTGCCGGTGCGTGGCCCGGGCGTGCTGCTGGCCTTCGTGTTCGGCACCGTGCTGTATTACGGCCTCGGCGTGGCCGGACTGGGTGCACCGGGCTTCCATGTGCCGGAATGGGTGCCGCCGCAGGTGGTGCTGCCGCTGCCGACGCTGGGCTTCCTTGAAGGCCTGCCCACGGCGATGACCTACCTGCCGTTGCTGCTGCCGTTCGGCCTGCTGATGGTGGTCGGTGGCATCAACGTGTCCGAGAGCGCACGTGCGGCCGGCGATGACTATCGCACCCGCGACATCCTGCTGGTGGAAGCGGTGGCGACGCTGGTGGCCGGTGTCTGCGGCGGCGTTGCGCAGACCACGCCGTACATCGGCCAGCCGGCCTACAAGCACATGGGCGCACGCAGCGGCTACACGCTGCTGACCGGCCTGTTCGTTGGCATCGGCGGCATGCTCGGCATCATCTCCGGGCTGGTGCAATGGCTGCCGCTGGCGGTGCTGGCTCCGATCATCGTCTACGTGGCCATCGACATCACCACCCAGGCATTCCAGGCCACGCCGCGCCACCACGCCGGTGCGATGGTGTTCGGCTTCCTGCCGTCGGTGGCCTACCTGCTGGCGATCAAGGCGCCGGGCTGGATCGCACCGGACCAGCTGCCGCAGCTGCTGACCAAGCTCGATGGCCATGGCCTGCCGGAACTGGCGGTGATCTTCACCCTCGGCAATGGCTTCATCATCACCTCGATGCTGTGGATTTCCGCCGTGGCAGCGATGGTCGATGGCCGCCTGCGCCGCGCCTGTGGCTTCCTGCTGGTGGCGGCGCTGCTGACCCTGTTCGGCCTGATCCATTCGGTGGACCCGCGCGGCGGCATCTACCTGCCGTGGGATCTGGAAGGCCTGGCGCGCATCATCAGCTGGCAGTTCGCGGGCGCCTACGTCGCACTGGCGGTGCTGCTGGGGTTGTTGTCGCTGCAGAAGCAGCCGGTGAAACCGCTGGGTGACGGCACCGATCATTGACCGGGGACGCCGCGCATGGCCCGGCGCTACCGTTTTCTTTCCGCCTCGGGATGTTGTAGAGCCGAGCCTGCGCTCGGCTGCTCCGAGCCGAGCATGGCTCGGCTCTACAACAGGAGTTGCAGGCGGCGGTATCAGCGCGCTCCATCCAGCTCGGGGTAGTGGCGGAAGATGCCTTGGGTGTTGAACGCCAGCCGCCGTTCCGAGCGCAGGTAGGCGGCGATGTTCGGCCGCTTCGCCACCCGCTCCTGCAGCGCACGCAGCAGGGGCAGGGTGGGGCCGAGGGCCTGCATGCGGCGCGGGAACATGTAGTCCAGCCCGCTCAGCAGCTGGAACAGCGACAGATCCACATAGGAATGCTCGCGCAATGCATGTCGGCCTCCGTTGGCGGCCAGTACCTGTTCGAAGTAGCCAAGGAACTTCGGCAGGCGTTCATCGCGCAGCGAGACCGCCCGCGCCTTGGCTTCGGTCTTCTGTTCTTCGTAGTACTTCGAGGCCGCGATGGGGTGGTGGGTGTCGTGCACCTCGGCCACCAGGTCGGCGATGGTCAGCTGCAGCTGCAGCGCCTGCATCCGGCGTGAGGCCGCCTGTGGCACCAGGTCCAGCGTCGGGCCGAGGAAATCCAGGATCGCCGCAACCTGCGCGATGACCTGCCGGCCGGCCTTCAGGAACGGCGGCGCGAACGGTTGTGCGCCTTCGCTGCCACCGTCGAGGAACGGCTGCATCACCGCATCGCCGTGCACCCGTGCCATGTCGATGTAGTCCGCCTTGGCATCTTCCAGGGCCAGGCGCACGAATTCGCCACGGCCCTGGATGCCGGTCCAGTAGAACAGCGCGTACTGCATGCCCGTTTCTCCAGAAGACGAGGGCACAGCCTCGCGCGTGCGGTGCAAAGCGGGCGTGAGCGTTGCCTGCGTGCAGGCTCCAACCCCAACGGTAGCGGAACAGACCGGGAACCCGCTGCAATCAGCGAGGTCACACCTTCTCCATGCGTGTGAAACGAGGTGCTGCATCATGCAGACTGGCAAGGCGGTATGGCCCTGGGTGTTGGGTGTGGTGGTGATTGGTGGCGCGGGCGGTTGGTTGTTCCGCGATCAGCTGAAGAGTCTGGCAGACGGTATCCCGGTGCCGGTGCAATCAACTCCCGCCAGTACCAGCGCACCGCCACAACCGCAGGCGGCAGCGGAACCCGCGCCAGCGCCGCCGCCGATCAAGCATCCGCTGGATACCGAAGCCGCCGCCGACCCGGCGCTGCCGAAACTGGCTGACAGCGATGCCGCTGCCTGGGGTGCACTGAGCCAGCTGTTCCAGAGCGAGGGGCCGCTGACCCTGCTGCTGCGCGATCACCTGATCCAGCGCCTGGTCACCCAGGTCGACAATCTGGACAAGCCCAGTGTGCCGTCCACCGCGCTGGCCGCACGGCCGCTGCCGGGCAGTCTGCAGGTCGAGTCCGCTGAGGACGGCGAGCGGATCGCTGCCAGCAACGGGGCACGCTACGCGCCCTATGTGCAGGCATTCACCGCGGTGGACCCGGCGGCGACGGCTACCGCGTACAAGCGCTTCTATCCGCTGATCCAGCAGGCCTATGTGGACCTGGGGCGGCCTGAGGGTTACTTCAACGACCGCCTGGTCGCGGTGATCGATCACCTGCTGGAGACCCCGGACCTGGCGCAGGCGCCGCTGGTGCAGCGCGATGAGCGCGGCCGCTACCGCTTCGTCGATGCGACCCTGCAGTCGCGATCGATCGGCCAGAAGGCGCTGCTGCGCATGGATCCGGCGCAGGCGCGGGCGGTCAAGCAGCAGCTACGGGCAATCCGCAGCGCGATCACCCACTGAACCCGTCCACCGCACGCAACTGATCGGGATCAACGCGCCGACCACACCCGTTCCGGCATGCTGGCCACTGGCTGACTGGCCTCGGAGTGCCGTCGCAGCCACCCTTGAAACCGGGTGGGGCAACCGCATCTTTCCAGCATCGCCGGCACCGGCCGGCACTGATGACCGATGAGGATTCGCAATGCGGATGGACAAGCTCACCTCGCGTTTCCAGCAGGCGCTGGCAGACGCACAGTCGCTGGCCGTGGGCCGCGACAACAGCATCATCGAACCGGTTCATTTGTTCAGTGCGCTGCTGGACCAGCAGGGCGGCAGCACGCGCCCGCTGCTGGCCCAGGCCGGCGTGAACGTACCGGTCCTGCGCGAGCGCCTGACCGAAGCACTGGACGCGCTGCCGAAGGTGTCCGGCCAGGCCGGCAATGTCTCGATGGGCAACGACCTGGGGCGCCTGCTGAACCAGACCGACAAGCTGGCCCAGCAGCACGGTGATGCCTTCATTGCCAGCGAGTGGTTCGTGCTCGCGGCGCTGGACGATGGCGGCACGCTGGGCATGGCACTGCGCGCCGCCGGTGCCGACAAGACCCGCCTGCAGGCTGCGATCGACAAGCTGCGTGGCGGCGAGAACGTGCAGTCGGAGAATGCCGAGGAACAGCGGCAGGCGCTGGAGAAGTACACCATCGACCTGACCGCGCGTGCCGAGAGCGGCAAGCTCGATCCGGTGATCGGACGTGACGAGGAGATCCGTCGCACCATCCAGGTGCTGCAGCGCCGGACCAAGAACAACCCGGTGCTGATCGGCGAACCCGGCGTGGGCAAGACTGCCATTGTCGAAGGGCTGGCCCAGCGCATCATCAACGACGAAGTGCCCGAAGGCCTGCGCGGCAAGCGCGTGCTGTCGCTGGACATGGGCGCGCTGATCGCCGGTGCCAAGTTCCGCGGTGAATTCGAAGAGCGCCTGAAGGGCGTGCTGAACGACCTGGCCAAGAACGAAGGCCAGATCATCCTGTTCATCGACGAACTGCACACCATGGTCGGCGCCGGCAAGACCGACGGCGCGATGGATGCCGGCAACATGCTGAAGCCGGCACTGGCACGCGGCGAGCTGCACTGCATCGGTGCCACCACGCTGGATGAGTACCGCAAGTACATCGAGAAGGATGCTGCGCTGGAGCGCCGCTTCCAGAAGGTGTTCGTGGGCGAGCCGTCGGTGGAGGACACCATTGCGATCCTGCGCGGTCTGAAGGAGAAGTACGCGCTGCACCACGGCGTGGAGATCACCGACCCGGCCATCGTTGCCGCCGCCACGCTGTCCAACCGCTACATCACCGACCGCCAGCTGCCGGACAAGGCCATCGACCTGATGGACGAAGCCGCCTCGCGCCTGCGCATGGAGATCGACTCCAAGCCGGAGGAACTGGACCGCCTGGAACGCCGGGTGATCCAGCTGAAGATCCAGCGCGAGATGCTGAAGAAGGAAAAGGACGAAGCCTCGCGGCAACGCCTGGCCGACCTGGAAAACGACATCGATGGGCTGGAGCGCGAGTTCTCCGACCTCAATGAAATCTGGAAGTCGGAGAAGGCCGCGCTGCAGGGCGCGACGAAGATCAAGGAGCAGGTCGAACAGGCCAAGCTGGAGCTGGAGGCCGCGCAGCGCCGCCAGGATTTCGCCAAGATGAGCGAAATCCAGTACGGCCTGCTGCCGCAGCTGGAAAAGCAGCTGGCCGCCGCCCAGGAAGCCGAACACAAGGACTTCAAGCTGGTGCAGGACCGGGTCACCGACGAGGAGATCGCCGAAGTCGTGTCGCGCTGGACCGGCATCCCGGTCAACAAGATGCTCGAAGGTGAGCGCGACAAGCTGCTGCGCATGGAAGAGGTGCTGCACAACCGCGTGGTTGGCCAGGAAGAAGCGATCAAGGTCGTCTCCGATGCGGTGCGCCGCTCGCGTGCCGGCCTGTCCGACCCGAACCGTCCGGCCGGCTCGTTCCTGTTCCTCGGCCCGACCGGCGTCGGCAAGACCGAACTGTGCAAGTCGCTGGCCGAGTTCCTGTTCGACAGTGCCGACGCGATGATCCGCATCGACATGAGCGAATTCATGGAGAAGCACAGCGTCGCCCGCCTGATCGGTGCGCCCCCGGGCTACGTCGGCTACGAGGAAGGTGGCTACCTGACCGAGGCCGTGCGTCGTCGCCCATACTCGCTGATCCTCCTGGACGAAGTGGAGAAGGCGCATCCGGATGTGTTCAACATCCTGCTGCAGGTGCTGGACGATGGTCGCCTGACCGATGGCCAGGGCCGCACCGTGGACTTCCGCAACACCGTCATCGTGATGACCTCGAACCTGGGCTCGCACCAGATCCAGGACATGAGCACCGACGACAGCCCGGAGGCCTACACGCAGATGAAGGCGGCGGTGATGGGCGTGGTGCAGGCGCACTTCCGCCCGGAGTTCATCAACCGCCTGGACGACATCGTGGTGTTCCACCCGCTGGACAAGCAGCAGATCAAGCAGATCGCGCGTATCCAGATGCGCGGGCTTGAGAAGCGCCTGGCCGAGCGCGGACTGAAGCTGGCGGTGTCCGATGCGGCGTTCGACCTGCTCGGCAACGTCGGTTTCGATCCGGTGTATGGCGCCCGCCCGTTGAAGCGTGCGATCCAGTCGCAGTTGGAGAATCCGCTGGCGCAGCAGATCCTGTCCGGGGCCTTCGTCAACGGCGACACCATCGAAGTCGGCAACGACGGCGGCCACCTGGTGTTCGCCAAGGCGTGAATCATGCGGGGCGCTGCCTGATCGCAGCGCCCCGTTTTCTCCGGTAGCGCCGGGCCGTGCCCGGCGATTTCTCAAAAGCGGTGCGTGTACCCGCTCATCAAGCCGAACTGGTTCGCCTTCTGCACGATCGGGCTGTCGGCGGCATCGCCAAGCAGGCGCGTGCCTTCGGCCGAGATGTACCAGTTGCCGTTGCGGCCCACGCGGTGGCTCCACTTCAGGCCGATACCGGCACTGACCAGGCCGGCCTTTGGCTTGTGCTGGGCAAAGCCGGTACGCGCCGCCTGTTCCGGGCTGACGCCGTACCAGGTCTGCATGTAGCCGCGGTTGCCGTAGTCGGTGCACACGCTGCCGCTGACCACACCGCCTGCCAGGTCGAACAGCGGCATGCTCAGGTTCAGATGGATCTGCTGGGTGGCCAGGCCGTTCTCGCCCTTGTCCTCGTCCTTGCGGGTGAACTGCCAGGAGCCGCTCAGCACGGCTTCGCCCAGCGTATAACCAGCCGAGACGCCGACCAGGGGACGGGTATCGATATCACCCATGCCGCGCAGGAAGTCGGAACCGCCGAGCAGCGAGTCCTTTTCCTTGCGGATGCCGCTGGCGCCGACATACGCGCGCACGCGGGTGTGCTCGCCGATGGAGGTGCCCCAGCCGATGCCACTGGTGCCCAGAAACCATCCCCCCGGCGAGGTGACATCAAAGGACAACGACGGCGTCGCACGATACTCATCGCTGCCGCTGTAGCGCGGCGCCACGCCACCGCCGGCAGCGACCTCGAAGGTCCAGTGGTCATCCTTGGCGTGGGCGATCGGGGTGGCAAACAGCGGCAACAGGGCCAGGCAGAACAGGGCGGGGGAACGGCGATGCTGGGGCATGGAAACTCTCGACAATGGGAGGAAAGCAGCGCGCGCATCCGGCGAGTGCTGCAGGGTCGCTAGCGTGGCGATACGCCGGCGACCGATCCGTCCGCAGTTGTGCGGGAGTTGTAATCAACTGTAATCGTGCCCGTGGGCGTTCAGCTGGCAGCCAGCGGCCAGTGCATTTCCAGGCGCGCGCCACCCAGCGGGGCGCGGCTGATACGCAGCTCGCCGCCGTGTCGGGCGGCGATGCGGTTGACGATGGCCAGGCCCAGGCCAAAGCCACCGGTATCGCGGCTGCGACTGTCGTCCAGGCGGGTGAACGGACGCATCACCTTCTCGCGATCGGCGTCGGCAATGCCGGGACCGTCGTCATCCACGCGCAGGCAGGCGCGGCCGCTGACATCGACCAGCGAGACGTCCACCTGCGAACGTGCATGGCGCAGCGCATTGCCCACCAGGTTGCTGAGTGCCAGCTGCAGCAGGCGCGGCTCGGCATCCACCCGTGGCAATGCACTGGGGTGCACGCGCAGGACCACTCCGGCACGTTCGGCATCACGGCACGCATCGGCCAGGCAGGCCTGCAGCCAGTCGTTGGCTTCAATCCGCTGCATCGGCTCGCCTTCGCTGGGATGCTCCAGACGTTCATACGCCAGCAGTTCGCTGACCAGCCGGTTGAGCTCGGCGAGGTCTCCGTGCAGGCCTAGCGCCAGGCGCGCACGGCGCTCGGCGTCATCGCTGTCCTGCATCAGGTCCAGGCCGAAGGCCACGCGTGCGATCGGCGTGCGCAGTTCGTGCGAGATCGCATGTGTGAGGTCGCGCTGGCGCTGCACCAGCTCGGCCACGCGTGCCGCCATGCGGTTGGAATGGTCGACGATGACCCGGATCTGCGAACGTGGCGAGACTTGCGCGCGTGCCTGCAGATCGCCGGCGCCGATGCGGTCGGCGTGCAGGCGCAGCGCTTCCAGGTCGCGCCAGAGCAGGCGCACCCACGCATACAGGCTGGCACCGACCAGCAGCAGGATGCTGAGGTAGGCGGCAATGGTCATGTACGTTGTCATCTGCACCGCGCCAGGCAGGCGCAGGTGCAACCAGCGCCCATCGATGCCCTCGATGGGCAGCAGGACCTGCTGGTACTGATCGCGCACGATGAAGCCATCGGCCTTTACGGCTGCCTGTTCCTGCGCGTCGAGCGCGGGAGGCGTGGCGAGCAGCGTCAGGGCGATGCCATAGTGGGGCTGCCACTGCTGCAGGCGCTCACGCTGCTGGCCGGCGTCCAGGCCAGCCAGGCCACTGCGCAGGGCGTATACCTGTCCGCGCACCTGCTCGACGAACACGCGATCCTGCACGGGCGTGTAGATGCCGTCCAGGATGTGGTTGAGGAAAAACACCGACACCAGGAAGCAGGCACCGGTGACAAACCACAACCACAGGAACAGCCGCTTCATGCCGTCCAGGCCGACGGATTGAACTGGTAGCCACGGCCCCACACGGTCTTGATCCGCCGCGGTTCGCGCGCATCATCGCCAAGCTTGCGGCGCAGCTTGCCGATGCTGACATCGACGCTGCGGTCCAGGCCGTCGAAACCGATACCGCGCACCGCCTGCAGGATCTGGTCACGCGACAGGATCTGCCCGGGCTGGCTGGCCAGCAGCCACAGGATCTCGAACTCGGTGGTACCCACATCCACCGCCGCACCATGCAGATGGACTTCACGCTGCATGCGATCGATCAGCAGTTCGCCATGCATCAGCCGGCTGGGCGTACCGGTGTTGCCGCTGCCATGGCGACGGCGCAGCAGGGCGCGCAGGCGCGCCAGCAGCAAGCGTGGTTCGATCGGCTTGTGCACGTAATCGTCGGCACCCGATTCCAGGCCCAGTACCTGCTCGATGTCGTCCTCGCAGGCGGTCAGCATCAGGATCGGCACATCGGAGAAGCTGCGGATCTGCCGGCACACATCGATGCCGCCCAGGCCGGGCAGCATCAGGTCCAGCACCACCAGCTCCGGGGCATGCTGGCGGCAGGCCGCGCCGGCAAGGTCACCGCGGGCCACATGCTGCACGGCGAAGCCGTGTTCGTGGAGATAGTCGCTGACCAGTTCGGCCAGGCGACGATCATCTTCCACCAGCAGGACCGGTGTCGGCGTGCCGTTGGCGGTGGGTGTCCAAGGGGATGGCTGCATGCGCGTAGGGCCTCCGTGCCCGGGCAGGAGCGCCCGGCGGCGCAGCCTAGCAACGGCCCATGACGGCTGCCTGAATCGCGGCCAACCTGATAACCGGCGGTACGGACGTCATCGCCAGCGGCTCTCAGCGCCACGCCGAGGCTGGCCTATCGTGGCGGTTTCCCCGGATGGAGCCTGGTGCAATGAGCGACCCGCAGTGGCAACTGGAAACCCTGGCCGTGCACGGCGGCTATCGTCCCGACCCGACCACCCGCGCGGTGGCGGTGCCGATCTACCAGACGGTGGCGTATGCCTTTGATGACACCCAGCACGGCGCCGACCTGTTCGACCTGAAGGTGCCCGGCAACATCTACACCCGTATCATGAACCCCACCACCGACGTGCTGGAGCAGCGCCTGGCCGCACTGGAGGGTGGCATCGGCGCGCTGGCGCTGGCCTCGGGGCAGGCCGCGATCACCTACGCGATCCAGACCATCGCCGAGGCCGGTGACAACATCATCGCCTCCGGCGCGCTGTATGGCGGCAGCCTCAACCTGCTGGCGCACACGCTGCCGCAGTACGGCATCCAGGCGCGCTTTGCTGATCCGGCCGATCCGGCCGCGTTCGCTGCGCTGATCGACGACCGCACCAGGGCGGTGTTCGTCGAATCGATCGGCAACCCGCGCGGCAACGTCACCGACATCGCCGCCATCGCCGAAGTCGCTCACGCGGCCGGCGTGCCACTGATCGTCGACAACACGGTGGCCACACCGTTCCTGCTGCGCCCGTTCGAGTACGGCGCCGACATCGTGGTGCATTCGCTGACCAAGTACCTGGGCGGCCACGGCAACAGCCTGGGCGGTGCGATCATCGACTCGGGGCGTTTCGACTGGGCTGCGCAGCCGAAGCGCTTCGCCCGCCTCAACCAGCCCGACCCCAGCTATCACGGCGTGGTCTACACCGAAGCCTTGGGCCCTGCCGCCTACATCGGCCGCGCGCGGGTGGTGCCATTGCGCAATACCGGCGCGGCGCTGTCACCGTTCAACGCGTTCCTGATCCTGCAGGGCATCGAGACCCTGGCCCTGCGCATGGAACGCATCAACGCCAACGCACTGGCCGTCGCGCAGTTCCTGAAGGCGCACGCCAAGGTGGCCTGGGTGCGTTACGCCGGGTTGGCCGGCGATCCGGAACATGCTGCTGCACAGCGCTATCTTGGCGGGCACGGCTCGGGCGTGTTGACCTTCGGCCTGCCGGGCGGCCGCGAGGCAGGCGCACGTTTCCTGGATGCGCTGAAGCTGTTCACCCGGCTGGTGAACCTGGGTGACGCCAAATCGCTGGCGACCCATCCAGCGTCCACCACCCATCGCCAGCTGGATGCCGCTGAACTGGCCAAGGCGGGTGTGAGCGAGGACACCGTGCGGCTGTCGATCGGCATCGAACACATCGGCGACCTGCGCGCGGACCTGGAGCAGGCCCTGGCCGGTGCCTGATAGCCGCGCGCTTGGTGCATATCGCCACAGGCGATCACCATCGGCGGCGCGATGCGCTACGGTGGAACTGCCTCTCCAAGGCGTGGCAACGTGGCGATCCAGATCCCCGGTCGATGCGGGTCGACCGGGGATTTTTTTGTTTCGGGGTCGGATCCGTTTTCCTGTGGAAAACGGATCCGACCCATGCGCCGACGTGTCGACCCAGGTCGGCACCTACCAGAGCAGAACGCCGTTCCGACAGATCGCAGGAATCTGTCGAAGGCGGGGTGGGTCCGGTTGCAGGGGCGTGAGCGCCATGGATGGTGCGACCGAGCCTCCATGGACGGATTCACGGCGTCCCCTGCAGCCGGACCTACCCTGCCATCCCACGGATAGTCAGCTTTTGCCTTTGCCTTTGCTTTTGCCTTTGCCTTTGCCGTTGCCTTGGCAGGTGCAGGGCTGCAAGCCCTGCCGCACCCACACCCCTCACACCACCGGAATGCTGTGCTGCCCCAGGTTCCGGTACGGCGGCGTGGACATGATCATCTCCGCCAGCGAATAGGCCAGCTCGCGCTCGGCCATCACCGTGCCATCGGCACCATGTTCCAGCAGATGCTTCACTTCCGCATCGCTGTGCGCGCGCGCCAGCAGGGTCAGGTCCGGGTTGATCGCCCGCAGCTTCGCCAGCGCCTCACCGGCCTCCAGCGGCTGAGGAATGGCCAGCACCGCGATCTTGGCGCGCTCCGGATGGGCCTCGGCCAATACCCGGTCGGCGGCGGCGCTGCCGCGGATCGCCGCCAGGCCCTTGGCGTGCGCCTGTTCGACGTGTTCCTTGTTGTCATCGATCACCAGCACCGGCACGCCACGGTCGCGCAGCACCTGCGCCAGTTCGCTGCCGACCCGGCCGTAACCAATGACGATGGCATGGTCATGCAGGTCGCGCGAGGGACCGGTGGCCTCTTCGGGTTCGGCGGCCTGGGGCGATTGCTCCTGTTTGGCCTGCCAGCGATCGAGCAGGCCGAACACCAATGGGTTGAGCATGATCGACACCAACGCACCGGCCAGCACCAGCGACTGGCCTTCCTTCGGCAGGATCTGCAGCGCCACGCCCAGGCCGGCGATGATGAAGGCGAACTCGCCGATCTGCGCCAGGCTGGCCGAGATGGTCAGCGCGGTGCTGGTCGGGTGACCGAACGCACGCACGATGAAGAATGCGGCGGCCGACTTGCCGAACATGATGATCAGCACCGTGGCCAGCACCTGCCACGGGTGCTGGATGAGGATGTTGGGATCGAACAGCATGCCGACCGAGACGAAGAACAGCACCGCGAACGCATCGCGCAGCGGCAGCGAATCGTGCGCGGCCTTATGGCTCAGCTCTGATTCGTTGAGCAGCATGCCGGCGAAGAACGCGCCCAGCGCGAAGGAGACGCCGAACAACATGGCCGAGCCGAACGCCACGCCCAGCGCGATCGCCAGCACCGACAGGGTGAACAGCTCGCGCGAGCCGGTGCCGGCGATACGCTCCAGGATCCACGGAATGACCCGGCGTCCGACCACCAGCATCACCGCCACGAACAGGCCCAGCTGCACGAAGGTCCAGCCGATGTCGGCCAGCACGCTGCCCAGCGAGTGCGATTCCTTGGCTGCATCGGGGCCGAACACGCCGGCCATCACCGGCATCATCACCAGTGCCAGCACGCAGGCCAGGTCTTCCACGATCAGCCAGCCGACCGCGATCTTGCCGCGCATCGTCTCCAGCAGACGGCGTTCCTCCATCGCCCGCAGCAGCACCACGGTACTGGCGGTGGCCAGCGAGAAACCGAAGATGACGCCATGGATCGCCGGCCAGCCCATCAGCGAGGCCACGCCCCAGCCGAGCAGGGTGGCCACCGCGATCTGGCCGATGGCGCCGGGGATGGCGATGGCCTTGACCGCCATCAGGTCCTTCAGCGAGAAGTGCAGGCCGACGCCGAACATCAGCAGCATCACGCCCAGCTCGGCCAACTGGTTGGCCAGCGCCTGGTCGGCGACGAAGCCGGGGGTAAACGGGCCTACGCAGATGCCAGCAACCAGGTAACCGACCAGGGGAGACAAGCGGAGCTTGTTGGCCAGCGCGCCGAAGATGAAGGCGAGCCCCAGGCCAACGGCAACGATGTTGATCAGGTCGGTGTCATGGTGCATCGGCACTCGCAGGAAATCGGGGGTGTCCCGATTTTCACCGATGAGGCCAGATACGGCAAACCCTAAATGCGAATGGGGTCAGATCCTTTTTCCCGAAGGAAAAGGGATCTGACCCCACCAGGGAGTTGCCGGCCAGAGGCCGGCACTACCAAGGAACCGCCCGCCAGCACTTACCAGGTGTACTTGATCCGCCCGTACACATACGCGCCGTTGAAGCCGAACGGCGAGTAGTTGCTGTACGGCAGCATGCCGAAGGTCGAGTTCTGCAGGTCTTCGGTACGGTCCGGGTACTTGTCCAGCAGGTTGTCTGCGCCCACGGTCAGCGTCCAGTTGCTGCTCGGCTTGTAGCTGGCCGAGGCATCCACCACCCAGGCATCGCCGTAGGTCTGGTCGCGCAGCGCGGTGGCCGAGTTGCGCACGGTGAACTTGCCGTAGCGGGTGGCGGCCAGGCCGAGTTCCCAGTGGTCCGAACGCCAGGTGCCGCTCAGGATCGCCTTGTCGCGCGGATAGCTGTCCTCGATGCGGCCGATCTCATCACGGCCGATCAGCGACTGGGTCAGGCCCAGCGTGCCAAACACCGCCGGGGTGCCGCCGATGCGGCGCACTTCGGTGTCGTTGTAGCTGTAGGCGGCGGTCAGTTCCAGGCTGCTGGCACTGAAGGGCACCGTGTAGCTGGACACGAAGTCGACGCCACGGGTGCGCGTATCCAGGCCGTTGGTGAAGTAGGAGAACGCGGTCACCTGCGGCAGGCCGAGGGTGCCCAGCAGCGCGCTGGTGGCGGCGTTGGTGGTGATGCTGGACGACAATGCGATGCGGTCATCAATGTCGATCTGGTAAGCATCGACGGTGATGTACAGGCGGTCGACCGGCTGCAGCACCAGGCCCAGGCTGTAGGAGGTGGAGGTCTCGGCCTTCAGCGGCGAGGCGCCCAGCGCCTGAGCGGCCGGGCTGGTGGTCGGGAAGGTGCCACGCTCGACGAACACGCCGTTGAGGAACTGGCTGGTGACCGCCTGGTAGCCCTGCTGCGCCAGCGATGGTGCACGGAAGCCGCTGGAGGCAGTGGCCCGCAGCGCGACCTTGTCGGTGAGTGCGTAGCGCGCCGACAGCTTGCCCGAGAAGCGGTCGCCGAAGTCCGAGTAGTCCTCGTAGCGGCCTGTGATGCCGGCGGAGAACTTCTCGGTCAGGTCCGCTTCCAGGCCGGCATAGACCGCGTAGTTGTGGCGGTCGGCATGCACTTCATTGGTCGGGGTGAAGCCCGCGAAGCCCTGCGCGCCACTGCCGGTGTACGAGTTCAGTTCGCCCGGATTCTGGTCCCACTTCTCCTTGCGGTACTCACCGCCGAAGGACAGCGTGACCGGGTAGGCCAGGCCCCAGTCCAGCGACTTGGTCAGGTCGGCGTTGAAGATGTCCTGCTGGTACTTCAGCGTGCCGTCGTAGAACGAGCGCGGGCTGGTCGCGCCGAGGCTGTAGTTGATGCTGTTGCGGGTGTGGAAATCGAGGGTGTTCTCGCCATGGTTCAGGCTCAGGTCCCAGGTCCAGCCGTTGTCGGTGTTGCCCTTGACTCCGGCCACCAGCGAACGGTCCTTGGAATACTGGTTGATCTCCGGCACGTAGCCATCCGGGTAGGTCTGCGCCAGCAGTGCGCTCTGCCCGCTGTGGTTGCGCGAGCGGTAGAACGCGAACGAGGTGATGTCGCGGTTGCTCAGCAGCGCGCTGGCGTAGCCTGTCACGTGGTCGCTGAAGTCGAAGCTGGCGTTGGCCGAAGCGGCGGTGGCATCCACGCGCGGGTCGCCGACGATGAAGGTCTTCTGGCCGATGCTGGGGAAGTTGCCGGTGTTCGGCGTGGCGCCGCGGTACGGGCCGGCGCGGTTGCTCTCGTCCTGCTGGCTGATCTGGCCAGCCACGTGCACGCGACCACGGCCGTTGCCGAACTCGACGCCGGTATCGCCGGAGAGCTGGTACTTGTTGCCGTCACCGGCCGAGTACTGGCCGTAGTCCACGGCCAGGCTGCCGCCACGGCCGCTGCCCTTGAGCACGATGTTGATGACGCCTGCAATGGCGTCCGAGCCGTACTGTGCCGACGCACCGTCGCGCAGCACTTCCACGCGCTCGATGGCGGCGATCGGGATCGCATTGATGTCCACCGCCGACGAGCCACGGCCGATGCTGCCGTTGACGTTGATCATCGCCGAGGTGTGGCGGCGCTTGCCGTTGACCAGCACCAGCACCTGGTCCGGCGACAGGCCGCGCAGCTGCGCCGGGCGCACGCCACTGGTGCCGTCGGTCAAGGCCGGGCGCGGGAAGTTCAGCGAGGGCAGGGCGCGCGACAGTGCGGTGGCCAGCTCACTGGTGCCGGTGGACTGCAGCACTTCAGGGGTGATGATGTCGATCGGCGACTGCGATTCGGCGACCGTGCGGTCGGCCACGCGGGTGCCGGTGACGATCACCGTGTCCAGGGTATTGGCGGCGGTGCCGGCCTGCTGGGCAGCGGCAAGGAACGGAGAGCCACCGAGTGCGACAGCGACGGCGGCGGCGATCAGGCTGGTCTTGCGGGTCATCGGGATGGGGCTCCGGTTGGCGGGGGCGGCACCGGACTCGACATCACGGGGGTGAGGCGGACGGCGGTTGTTGCGGTGCGCAATACAGCAATTAACGGGATATTCAGTGCCTGTCAAATGCCGGTCACCGAAAAAAACGTTGCAGCAGCAACAATTTAGCCAGGACCGGCACCGGCGGGGAGGAGACCCGGGACGCGCGCGGCGAGGACGTGGGAGAGAGGAACGTCGGCCACTGCGCATCCCGGGGCGCGTCAAGTATTCGTTAACGTTAGAATTGCGTCGCAGGAACAGTGCTCACCAGCACATTCCATTCGGTTATATGGACGCCTCCCCCGATGATCTCCCTTCGTAATTTCGCCTTGCGCCGCGGCGAGCGGCTGCTGTTGTCCAATGTCGACCTGACCCTGCACGCCGGTTACCGGGTGGGTGTAGTCGGCCGCAATGGCGCTGGCAAGTCCAGCCTGTTCGCGGCGGTGAAGGGCGAGCTGGAGGCCGACAAGGGCGACGTCGACCTGCCCGGCAAGGTCCGTATCGCCAGCGTGGCGCAGGAAACCCCGTCGCTGCCGGACCCGGCGCTGAGCTTCGTGCTGGGCGGCGATATCGAGGTGGCCGCGGTGCTGGCCGAAGAGGCGGAGGCGACTGCCCGCGAAGACTGGGAGGCGGTGGCCAACGCGCACACGAAGATGGCCGAGATGGGGGCCTACGACGCCGAAGCGCGCGCCGGCAAGCTGCTGCACGGCCTCGGATTCCCGGCCGAGACCCACCAGCGCGCGGTATCTTCGTTCTCCGGTGGCTGGCGCGTGCGCCTGAACCTGGCGCGCGCGCTGATGATGCCCAGCGACCTGCTGCTGCTGGACGAACCGACCAACCACCTCGACCTGGACGCGGTGTACTGGCTGGAACAGTGGCTATTGAAGTACCCGGGCACCCTGCTGCTGATCTCGCATGACCGCGAGTTCCTCGACAACGTGGCTACCCACACCCTGCACCTGCACGGTGGTGGTGCCAAGCTCTATCCGGGCGGCTACACCGATTTCGAGCGCCAGCGCGCCGAGCAGCTGCGCCAGCAGCAGATCGCGCACGAGAAGGAACAGGCCGAGCGCGCTCACCTGCAGAGCTTCATCGACCGCTTCAAGGCGCAGGCCAGCAAGGCCGCGCAGGCGCAGAGCCGCATGAAGCGCCTGGCCAAGCTGGCCGGCACCGAGGCGGTGCGTGCCGAGCGCGAGTTCCGCATCGAGTTCGCGCCGCCGGCCAAGCTGCCGTTCTCGCTGATCCGCCTGAACCACGTCGAGGCCGGCTACGGCAAGGACGCGGTGATCCTGCACAATGTCGGCTTCGGCCTGGAAGCGGGCCAGCGCATCGGCCTGCTCGGCCCGAACGGCGCCGGCAAGACCACGCTGGTGAAGACCCTGGTGGGTGAACTGGCACCGATCGTCGGTGAGCGCATGGCGCACCCGGACCTGAAGATCGGCTACTTCGCCCAGCACACGGTGGAGTCGCTGCACGAAGGCCAGTCGCCGATGGAGCACTTCCGCGAGATCGCCCCCGATGCGCCGAACCAGTCGTTCCGCGACTTCCTCGGCAAGTGGAATTTCCCGGGCGATCGCGCGTTCGAGCCGGTCGATGGTTTCTCCGGTGGCGAGCGCGCACGCCTGGCGCTGGCCCTGATCGCCTGGCAACAGCCGAACGTGCTGCTGCTGGACGAACCGACCAACCACCTTGACCTGGAAATGCGCGAAGCGCTGGCCGAAGCACTGGCCACCTTCGAGGGCGCGATCGTGATGGTCTCGCATGACCGCCACCTGATCGGCCTGGTCTGCGATACCTATTGGCGCGTGGCCGATGGCGTGGTCGAGCCGTTCGACGGCGACCTTGACGCCTACGCCGCGTGGCTGCGCACCCGCCCGCAGGCGCAGGGCACCAAGGCCCGCATGGAGCAGGTGGAAGAGCCGGTGGTGGTCAAGACCGCGCCGGTGGCGCAGGTGGTGCAGAAGAAGCCGGTGAACCCGCACAAGCTTGCTGCGGCTGAAGCCAAGGTGGCCGAGCTGGAAGGCGCGCTGGCCGAGCTGGACCGGCAGTTGGCCGACCCGGCCAACTACGCCGATGCCTCGCGCATGGCCGTGATTGGCCGTGACCGCGAAAGCGCTGCCGCGCAGCTGGAAAAGGCCGAAGCGGCGTGGATGGAACTGCTGGAGTCCTGACCGGTAGTGCCGGCCGCGGGCCGGCTGGCTTTCTTGTAGAGCCGAGCCATGCTCGGCTTGCGCGCGCAGCGCGGCATTGAACACGAAGCAGCCGAGCGTGGGCTCGGCTCTACATCACCCCTGCGCCTGCAACCATTCGCGAAAGCGCTTTGCCGGCTCGCGCTCGGCGCGCGAGCGCAGCCGCGTCAGCCAGTAGCGCCCCAGATCCAGCGTGGTGCTGAACGGCTGCAGCAAACGACCTTCGGCAAGTTCCTGCTCGAACATGCACAGCGGCAGCAGCGCTACCCCAGCTCCGCCAGCGGCGGCCATCGCCACCGTCAACGAGGAATCGAACACCGGCCCGCGCGCTTCCACGCCACTGACCCCCGCCGCCTGCAACCAGCGCGGCCATTCGTCGCTGCGGTAGGAGCGCAGCAGCGGCAGCGTGCCCAGGTCACGGGGCTGCTTCAGGCGCCGTGCCAGTGCCGGTGCGCACAGTGGCGCGAACGGCGCATCGAGGATCGCGGTGCAGGCCTGGCCCTGCCAGTCGCCATCACCGAAGCGGATCGCCAGGTCCAGCCCTTCACCGGCCAGGTCGATGCGGTTGTTGTGGGTCTGCAGGCGCAGCTCGATGTCCGGATGCGCGCTCTCGAACGCGGCCAGCCGTGGCAGCAGCCAGCCGGTGGCGAAGGTGCCGACCACGCCCAGGGTCAGCACCTCGCGCGCCGGGCCACCGGTGTAGCGGGCGATGCTGGCCGAGATGCGCTCGAACGATTCGTTGAGCACCGGGTACAGCGCGGCACCTTCATCGGTGAGGGCAACGCCACGTGGCAGCCGATGGAACAGGCGGATGCCGAGCCGGTCCTCCAGCCCGCGGATCTGGTGGCTCAGCGCGGCCTGGCTGACGCACAGCTCCAGCGCGGCGCGGGTGAAATTCTGGTGGCGTGCAGCCGCCTCGAAGGCGCGCAGCGCATTCAGGGGCAGGGTAGGGTGCAGCATGGGTGAGTCGTGAGCCAGGATGATGACGGATCGTACTCTCTGCAGCGGGTTGTCTGGAATCTCAATGGATTGATTGCCAAAGGCATGAGATTTCCTGATGGCTCCCGCTGAAATTTCGTGCTGGTCACCCCGGTAACCGATTTCAATAATCGAGCGGTCATCAGGAGAACCCCGCATGCTTGCCCGTCGCCGATTCCTGCACTCCAGTGCTGTTGCCGTTGCCTCTTCGCTTGCCCTGCCATTGCTGGCGCGCGCGGCGGTCACGCCCCCGGCCGCCGCCTCGGCCGATACCGCCATCACTGCCGCCACCGACTTCGCGGCGCTGGAAAAGGCCTGCGCCGGTCGCTTGGGCGTGACCCTGCTCGACACCGCGAGCGGTCGCCGCGTCGGCTATCGCCAGGACGAGCGTTTCCCGATGTGCAGCACCTTCAAGAGCATGCTGGCCGCCACGGTGCTCAGCCAGGCCGAGCGCGCGCCGGCGCTGCTCGACCGCCGCGTGCCGGTGCGAGAGGCCGACCTGCTCTCGCATGCGCCAGTGACCCGGCGCCACGTCGGCAAAGACATGACCGTGCGCGACCTGTGCCGGGCCACGATCATCACCAGCGACAACACTGCTGCCAACCTGCTGTTTGGTGTGATCGGTGGCCCGCCTGCGGTGACTGCCTTCCTGCGCGCCAGCGGCGATACGGTGAGCCGCAGCGATCGTCTGGAGCCGGAAATGAACAGCTTTGCAGAAGGCGATCCACGCGACACCACCACGCCGGCGGCGATGGCTGGTTCGCTGCAGCGCGTTGTCCTGGGTGAGGTGCTGCAGCCGGCATCGCGACAGCAGCTGGCTGACTGGCTGATCGACAACGAGACCGGCGATGCCTGCCTGCGCGCGGGCCTGGGCAAGCGCTGGCGGGTGGGCGACAAGACCGGCAGCAACGGCGAGGATGCACGCAACGATATTGCCGTGCTGTGGCCGCGGGCAGGCGGCGCACCATGGGTGCTGACTGCCTATCTGCAGTCCGTTGCGATCAGCAACGAGCAGCGCGCCACGGTGCTGGCCCAGGTGGGCCGGATCGCCGATGGGCTGATCGGATGAGGTAACCGGGGGCCATTCATGGGCGGCTTGCCGGATCGGTTCGGCGCGCGCATCCTGCGCGCGTTCGAAACCCACGGAAGACCCCGATGAGCCATGAGTTGATCTACCTGCTGCTGATCTTCGCGCTGCTGGTGATCCCGCGCGCGCTGCAGCGCTTCAGCCTGCCCGCACCCCTGACCTGCCTGCTGTTCGGCATCATCGGCATGCTCTGGCTGGGCGACCAGGCCCACGATGCTGTGATCGGCCTGCTGGCCACGCTGGGTATTTCCTCGCTGTTCCTGTTCGCTGGCCTGGAAGTGGACCTGCAGGCGCTGCGCCGGGGCATGTGGCCGCTGCTGGCGCACCTGGTGATCCGCAGCGCGACCTTGTTCGGGGTCGGCTGGCTGGCCTGGCGCTACGCAGGATTGCCGTGGCAGGCTGCCGGCCTGTTGGCGCTGGCGCTGCTGACGCCCTCCACCGGTTTCATCATGGATTCGCTGTCACGGCTGGGCCTGAGCGAAGACGAGCGGTTCTGGGTGACCAGCAAGGCCATCGCCGGCGAACTGCTGGCGCTGGCGGCGTTGTTCATCGTGCTGCAGGCCGGTGACCCGGGCCACATGGCGCTGTCCAGCCTGGCCCTGCTGGCGATGATGGTCGGCCTGCCCCTGCTGTTCATCGCACTGGGGCGTTGGGTGGCGCCGCACGCCCCCGGCTCGGAATTCTCGCTGCTGGTGATGGTAGGCATGGTGGCGGCCTACATCACCTATCTGCTGGGCGTGTATTACCTGGTCGGCGCGTTCATCGCCGGGCTGGTCGCGCGCCTGCTGCACCAGCGCATGCCGCTGCTGGCCTCGCACGAGAACCTGCACGCGCTGCGCCTGTTCGCGTCGTTCTTCGTGCCGTTCTACTTCTTCAACGCCGGCACCAAGGTGCCCAGTGAAGCGCTCAGTTTCGAGGCGCTGGGGCTGGGCATCGTGGTCACCCTGGTGGTGCTGCCGCTGCGCATCGGCGTGGTCTGGTTGCAGCGCCGGGTGATGTTCGGCGAGAGCTTCCGCAGCAGCCTGCGGGTCTCGCTGGCGCTGGCACCGACGCTGATCTTCACCCTGGTGCTGGCGGCGATCATGCGCGAACGCTTCCAGATTCCTGCAGTGCTGTTCGGCGCGCTGCTGCTCTACGCGGCGTTGACCACGCTGCTGCCGTCGCTGGTGTTCCGTACCCCGTTCGATGTTGATCCGGTGGAACAGGAGCCGGCGGGTGAGGGCGCGGCTGCGCCGGTGGCGGCGACCGAGGTCATCCCCGCCGATCCGCAGAAGGCACCGCTACCACCGCAGGCGTGAGCCGCCACCACGTGCAGCGGCTTGCACTTGCCTGCGGCAACGCAGACACTGCGCGCCCGTGAAGCGCGCCCTGTGAGCGGCCGCCACCGTCAGGAGCAACAGGCGTGACCCAGGAAACCCATCCAGACCGCCGCGTGCTGCCGGGCAGGATCCTGCTGTGGTTTTCAGCGTTCGCGCTGTTGATCCTGCTGGTCTGCAGCTGGTCGATGCCGCCGGTCGATGCGTCTGGCTTCCGGCAGACGCAGACCGCGCTGTCGATCGACTGGCTGCTGCGCGGTGGCCCCTGGCTGGACTACATGACCCCCGTGCTGGGCGCGCCCTGGTCGATTCCCTTTGAATTCCCGTTCTACCAGTGGCTGGCAGCACTGCTTTCCAGTCTCACCGGCATGAGCGCGGACAACAGCGGGCGGCTGGTCTCCACGCTCTTCCACGCCGGCTGCATCTGGCTGGTCTACCGTGCGCTGCTGGCGTGGCGTCCTGATCGCACGCTGGCGGTGTGTGTCGCCGGTGCGTTCGCGGTATCACCGTATGCCCTGTTCTGGGGCCGCTCGGTAATGATGGAATCCAGTGCGGTGTTCTTCGGCCTGCTCTTTGTCTGGGCGATGGCACGTCTGAGCAGCCAGCCGCGCGTGTGGGTGGGACTGGTCGCCGTCGTCGCAGCGGTGCTGTCGGCGGCGATCAAGGTCACCTCGTTCTTCGGCTTTGCCGTGTTCGTTGCACTGGCGTTCGCGTGGCTTGCCGTGCGCGAGCATGGCTGGCGTCCGCAGTGGCTGCGGCGGCACTGGCGGCTGATGTTCTGGGGTGGCCTGTCCGCGCTTGCCGTGCTGGCCACGCTCAGCCTGTGGCTGCAGCATGCCGATGCCCTGAAGGCACAGTCGGCGCTGGGGCGGCAGATCACCTCCGATGCGCTGTCCACCTGGAACTATGGCACGCTGCAGCAGCGCCTGGATCCGGCCACCTGGTGGGGCACGGTGTTCAAGAAGCGCTTCTCCGGTGCGATCGGCTCCAACTGGATTTTCCTCATCTTCCTCATCGCCGGGCTGTGGCAGGCACGCACGCGCACGGCGGTGGCGGTGCTGCTGCTGGCCTACCTGGCGCCGTTCCTGGTCTTCACCAACCTGCACATCGCCCATCCGTACTACCAGGCGGCCAACATCGTGTTCGCCACGTCGATCATCGGCCTGGTGCTGTGGTCGACGGTGCTTGCGGCCGAGGCGGCGGGCAGGCCGCGCCGCGGTGTCTTGCTGGCGATCTTCCTGTGTGTGCTGTCGCTGGGTTTCGGTCTGGTGAAGTCGCTGAAGGACATCAGGGAAGCGCGCGCGCTCACGCCGGTTTCGCAGATTGCCGAGGCCATCCGCAATGGCACGACAGCGCAGGGGGTGGTGGTTGCATTCGGCCAGGACTGGTCCTCCGAACTGGCCTATTTCTCTGGCCGCCGCGCCTTGATGGTTCCGGATTGGGCATCGGACGAGGTGCTTGCATCGTTGGCTGCCGATGATGCCGCGCTGGGGGGGCTGCCGCTGGCCGCGCTGGTCAACTGCCCGAACCACTTGGGCAGCACCGCGCAACGCATGCAGTGGCAGGCCATGATCACGGCGCGTTACGCCGCCGGTGGCCAGAAGCAGGATGTGGGAGGGTGCGAGGTCTGGTTGCATCGCTGACGAGCCGTGGCCGATCCGCACGGTTTGCGCGCGCCGGCCATGGCCGTTAGGGTTGGGGCATGAGACCCATTGCCGTTGCCACTGCTTCCGTCCTCCTGCTCAGCCTTGCTGCGTGCACGCAACCCGCCGAGACGGTCACCCATGATCTGGCCACCGCGCCGGCCGATGCGTTCATGGCGGCAATCGCCGCGCACTGCGGGCAGGCCTACGCAGGCAAGGTGGTGGAGGACACGCCTGCACCGACCGGCGAGGATCCGTTCGCCGGGCAGCGCCTGGTGATGCATGTGCGCGGCTGCGCCGATCCGGCGCATGAGCTGCGCATCCCGTTCCATGTCGGCGATGACCACTCGCGGACCTGGGTGCTGACCCGCACACCGAACGGGCTGCGCCTGAAACACGACCATCGCCACGAAGACGGCAGCCCCGACGCGATCACCCTGTACGGTGGCGACAGCACGCCGCCAGGAACTGCCGAACGCCAGCAGTTCCCGGCCGATACCGATTCAGTGGCGATGTTCCGCCGCGCCGACATGCTGGCCTCCACGCACAACACCTGGGCGATGGAGATCGATCCGGACCAGACGTTCGTCTATGAACTGACGCGCCCGGAGGGCCGGCGGTTCCGCGTGCAGTTCGACCTGAGCAAGCCGGTCGACCTGCCGCCGCCACCGTGGGGCGACGACAAAGCGCCCGCACCGTGATCGCGGGGTCGGATCCCTCCTGCGGAGGGCTCGGACCCCGGAAAGACCCCCAGTAGATCCGCGTCATGCGTGGATGCGGAATACCTGATCGGGGGCAGAGCCGTGGCCGCTGGCCAGGGGGCCTCCCCCGCAACTCAACGCGTACCGAAGCGCGCGCGGCAGCCGTTGCTCACCCACACCTGGCCGCGTGAGTAGCCCCAGCTGCGGCCTTCCTGGCAGGCGCTGCCGGACAGCTGCTGCTGCAGCACCGGCCGGCCCTGGCGATCATCCCAGTCGCAGGTCTGCGAACGGTTGTTGTTGCTGCTGCAGGTGACGGAATAGTTGCTGTTGCCACCGCCCCAGCCGCCACCGCCACCGCCCCAGCCGCGGGCCTCGGCGAATTCGGCGCGGCAGCCATTGCTGACCCAGACTGCGCCGTTGCGCACGCCCCAGGTGCGGCCTTCCTGGCAGGGGCTTCCAGACAGCTGGCGGACCAGGCGGGCGTTGCGCCAGCCGACCGGGCAGCTGCGCTCGCGGTTGTTCTGGCTCTCGCAGCGGATGGTCTCGCCGGGGCGGCCGTTGTTGCCACCCCAGCCACCGCCGTTGCCGCCGCCCCAGCCGCCACGGGCCTCGACGAACTCGGCACGGCAGCCATTGGTGACCCAGATGCTGCCGTTGCGGCTGCCCCAGGTGCGGCCTTCCTCGCAGGCCGAGCCGGACAGCTGGCGGACCAGTTGCGCGTCGCGCCAGCCGGTGTTGCAGACCCGTTCGCGGTTGCTCTGGCTCTCGCAGCGGACCACGCCGTTCTGCGCGTGTGCAGTGGGCGCGGGCAGGGCCACGCTGGCAAGGCAGCCCAGGCTGAGGGTCACGGCCAGGCTGGCCAGGGACGGCAGGTTCATGGCAAATCCCCATACGGTAGGTGGTGCGCGACTATAGGGGCCAGGCAGATAAAGCCGGTGTGACTGACCACATTTGCCCCGGCCGGGGCCTCGGCCGCAGAATACGAGGCTTTCCGGCCCCCATCCGGTGCCGGCGTTCTCCAGCGGAGCTTCCCCCCATGCGTACCCACTTCTGCGGCCTGGTCGACGAGACCCTGATTGGCCAGACTGTCACCCTCGCCGGCTGGACCGACGTGGCCCGTAACCAGGGCGGCGTCTGCTTCATCGATCTCCGCGATCATGAAGGCATCGTGCAGGTGACCGTTGAGGTCGACAACGCCGAAGTGTTCGCCGTGGCCGCCTCGCTGGGTTACGAGGACGTGCTGCAGGTGGAAGGCGTGGTGCGCGCGCGCCACGCGGTGAACGACAAGATGCGCACCGGCAAGGTCGAGGTGATCGCCACCTCCATCACCGTGCTGAACAAGGCCGCGCCGTTGCCGTTCCACGCCCACGAGAACCCGGGCGAGGAAACCCGCCTGAAGTACCGTTACCTGGACCTGCGCCGCCCGGAAATGCAGCGCATGCAGCGTACCCGCATCAAGCTGGTGCAGGCCCTGCGCCGCCACCTGGACGAGCGCGGCTTCCAGGACATCGAAACCCCGATCCTGACCAAGGCCACCCCGGAAGGCGCCCGCGACTTCCTGGTGCCGGCGCGCATGCACCCGGGCGAGTTCTACGCCCTTCCGCAGAGCCCGCAGCTGTTCAAGCAGATCCTGATGGTGGCTGGCTTCGACCGCTATTACCAGATTGCGCGCTGCTTCCGCGACGAGGCCCTGCGTGCCGACCGCCAGCTGGAATTCACCCAGCTGGACATGGAGTTCGCCTTCGTGCGCGAGCGCGACGTGCAGGATTTCGTCGAGGACATGATCCGCGCCATCTTCAAGGAAGTGGTGGACGTGCAGCTGGACGCCAGCTTCCCGCGCATGACCTGGGCCGAGGCCATGCGCCGTTACGGTTCGGACAAGCCGGACCTGCGCATCGCGCTGGAACTGGTGGACGTGGCCGAGCTGGTCAAGGACAGCGAGTTCGCCGTGTTCACCGGCCCGGCCAATGACGCCGAAGGCCGCGTGGCCGCGCTGCGCATCCCGGGGGGGGCGTCGCTGTCGCGCAAGCAGATCGACGAGTACGCCGCGCATGCCGCCAAGTACGGCGCCAAGGGCCTGGCCTACATCAAGATCGCCGACAACGGCGAAGTCAGCTCGCCGATCCAGAAGTTCTTCAGCGAAGAGCGTTTCGCTGCGCTGGTGGCCCACGTCGGCGCCGGCAACGGTGACATCGTGTTCTTCGGTGCCGGTGGCTACAACAAGGTCTCCGACTTCATGGGCGCGCTGCGCCTGAAGGCCGGCAAGGACTTCGGCCTGGTCGCCGACGGCTGGGCACCGCTGTGGGTCACCGACTTCCCGATGTTCGAGTGGGACGAGGAAGAACAGCGCTACGTCGCCCTGCATCACCCCTTCACCGCACCGGCCGTGGACGACATCGCCGACCTGCGCGCCAATGCCCGTACCGCCGTGTCGCGCGGCTACGACATGGTGCTCAACGGCAATGAAATCGGCGGCGGCTCGATCCGTATCCACCGTCCGGACATGCAGAGCGCGGTGTTCGAGCTGCTCGGCATCGGTGCCGAAGAAGCCCGTGCCAAGTTCGGCTTCCTGCTCGATGCGCTGAACTACGGCGCGCCGCCGCACGGTGGCATCGCCTTCGGCATCGACCGCATCGCCGCGCTGATGGCCGGCACCGAGTCGATCCGCGACGTCATCCCGTTCCCGAAGACCACCGGTGCACAGGATCTGATGACCGACGCGCCGTCGCCGATCGTCGACGCGCAGCTGGCCGAAGTGCACATCCAGGTTCGCCCCAAGACCAACTGATCAGGAGATCCAGGCAATGACCGAGTTCGCGTTTTCGCTGGAGTGGGAAAAGCTGGGCAATGAAGGCGCCGAGGCCAATCTGGTCACCGAGCGTGCACGCGTGTTCGGGGGGTGGCTGGTCCGCGTCGGTACCAACCCGGCGGCGATGGCCCTGACCTTCGTCGCCGACGGCGAAGGCCGTTGGGACGGTGAAGACTTCGGCGTCGAGGATTACGAAGACGACGAAGAGGAAGAGTACGACGAGGACGAGGAAGGCGAGGAGGAAGAGGACGAAGAGGAATACGAGGAAGAGGACGAGGAAGACGAAGAAGCGGAATCGTCGGAAAAGGCTTGACCGCCCCTTCGCGCTGACGTCAACTTCCTGCATGTATTCGATCCGCCGCGCCACTGTGGACGACGCGCCGACCCTGTCGGCGCTGGCCGCCCGCACGTTCACCGAAACCTTCGGCCATCTGTATCCGCCGCAGGACCTGCAGGCCTTCCTCGATGAGGCTTACGCGGTCGAGCGCCAGCGCGTGATCCTGGCCCACCCGGATTACGCGGTGTGGCTGCTGGAGCTGGACGGGGAGGCGGTCGGCCATGCCGCCGCCGGCCCCTGTGGCCTGCCGCACCCGGACGTGAAGCCCGGTGACGGCGAACTCAAGCGCCTGTACCTGATCAAGACCCAGCAGAGCTGTGGCTGGGGCAGCCGCCTGCTGGAAACGGCGCTGGCCTGGCTGGAACACGAAGGCCCACGCACCCTGTGGCTGGGCGTGTGGTCGGAAAACTTCGGCGCACAGCGCTTCTACGCCCGCTACGGTTTCGAGAAGGCCGGCGAGTACCTGTTCCCGGTGGGCGACACCAACGATCTTGAGTTCATCCTGCGCCGCACACCGCGCGCTGCCTGACGTTCACCGCCGCTTGCTGCGCGCGCGTGTTCAATCACCGTACGTTCCTGCCCCGCTGACTGCCAGGCTGTTTGCATGACTCCCCCCGTATTGCTGCTGCACGGCATCTGGAACGCCCGCGCCTGGGTCGGGCCCCTGGCCTGGCGCCTGCGCGCGCGTGGCTTCCAGGTGCACGCATTTGGTTATTCCTCGGTCTTTGGTGGTCCGGACGTGGCCGTACCGCAGCTGCTGGAGCGGCTGGCCGATGCCGGCCCGCTGTCGCTGGTCGGGCACAGCCTGGGCGGGCTGCTGGCACTGGAAGCCCTGCGGCGGCAGCCGCAGCTGGATGTGCAGCGCGTGGTCTGCCTGGGCTCGCCGCTGCGCGGCAGCGGCACCGCACGCTCGTTGTCCGATCATGGCTGGGGCCTGGCGCTGGGCCGTAGCAGCGAGCTGCTGCTGGACGGCCTGCCGGACTGGCAGGGCAAGGCCGAGGTTGGGCTGATCGCCGGCTCAGTGCCGCATGGGTTGGGCAGCCTGCTGGGTGCGATGGACGAGGCCTCCGATGGCACGGTGGCCCTGGCCGAAACCCGCCTGCCGGGCTTGGCCGACCACTGCGTGGTGCGTACCAGCCACAGTGGCCTGGTGGTGTCGCCAGACGCCGCCCGGCAGACCGCGCATTTCCTGCGCCACGGCCAGTTCGACCACAGCCGCGACGCCGCCGCCGCGTAAGGTCCGGCGGTGGGACCGTTTTGTAGAGCCGAGCCCACGCTCGGCTGCTGTTCGGTCAGGCACCGCTGAGCCGAGCATCGGCTCGGCCCTGCAACAATGCTCCCCTAGACACGGTTGCAGCGCCTGATCAGGTAGAATCCGCGCCTTGATCCTGAAGCAGCCAGACGGTAGCACCCATGGGTAGAGGCCCCTCCATCGAAGCCCGCAAGAACGCGTCCGACGCGAAGCGTGGCAAGATTTTCACCAAGATCATCCGTGAGATCGGCGTTGCCGCGCGCGGCGGTGGAGGCGACCCCAACAACAACCCGCGCCTGCGCACGGCGATGGACAAGGGCCTGGCCGTGAACATGTCCAAGGACGTGATCGAACGCGCCATCAAGAAGGCCACCGGTGAACTGGAAGGCGTCGATTACGAGGAAATCCGCTACGAGGGCTACGCCCCGGGTGGCGTGGCCGTGATCGTCGACTGCCTGACCGACAACCGCGTGCGCACCGTGGCCGATGTCCGCCATGCGTTCAGCAAGTGCGGCGGCAACATGGGCACCGAAGGCTCGGTGGCCTTCATGTTCAAGCGCCTGGGCGTGCTCAGCTTCGCCCCCGGCGCCGACGAGGAAGCCATCACCGAAGCGGCCATCGAGGCCGGCGCCGATGACATCGTGGTCTACCCGGACGACGGCTCGATCGACGTGGTCACCAGCCCTGACGCGTTCAACGCGGTGAAGGATGCGATGGTCGCCGCCGGCCATGTCGCCGACCACGCCGAAATCACCTTCCGCGCGGACAATGACATCAAGGTGGAAGGCGACGTCGCCCTGCAGGTCAAGAAGCTGCTGGACATGCTGGAAGACCTGGACGACGTGCAGGACGTGTACTCCAACGCCGAACTCGGCGCCGACGCCTACGCCTGAGCCGTCTTCGACGGCCTGGGCGCGGGCCGTTGAACGGTCACCGCGGACAGTCATGAGCCCATACGCCTGCCAGCGCATCCCGTTCCGCCCCGCCAGGAGTGCAGCATGACCCGCATCCTCGGCATCGATCCCGGTTCGCAGCGGACCGGGGTCGGCATCATCGATGTCGACGCCGCCGGCCGCGTCAGCCATGTGCATCACCAGCCGCTGGTGCTGCTGGGTGCCGACGACTTCCCGCAGCGCATGAAGCTGCTGGTGCTGGGCCTGGCCGACCTGTGCCGGGAGTACCAGCCCAATGAAGTGGCCATCGAACGCGTGTTCATGGCCCGCAACCCCGATTCGGCACTGAAGCTGGGCCAGGCCCGTGGCGCGGCGATCTCGGCCGTGGTGCTGCGCGACCTGCCGGTGCACGAATACGCTGCCAGCGAGATCAAGCTGGCGGTGGTCGGGCGCGGTGGCGCCGAAAAGCAACAGGTTCAACACATGGTCGGGCTCATGCTCAACCTGAAAACCAAGCTGCAGGCCGACGCGGCCGACGCGTTGGCGGTGGCGATCACCCATGCCCACGTAAGGGCAACGGCCAACCGCCTGGGGCTCAGTGCCCGCCAGGCGTGGGGCCGCAAATGAGGAGCTGCACGCGATGATCGGTCGACTGCGCGGCATCGTCGCCTACAAGGCGCCGCCGTGGCTGGTGGTGGACGTGAACGGAGTGGGCTACGAGCTGGAGGCGCCGATGAGCACCTTCTACGACCTGCCCGAGCTCGGCCGCGAGGTCACCCTGTACACCCATTATTCGCAGAAGGAAGACAGCGTCTCGCTGTATGGCTTCCTGCGCGAGGGCGAGCGGCGCCTGTTCCGCGACGTGCAGAAGGTCAGCGGCATCGGCGCCAAGATCGCGCTGGCCGTGCTGTCCGGCGTCACCGTCGAGGAGTTCGCGCGCATGGTCCAGGCCGGTGACATCACCGCGCTGACCCGCATTCCGGGCATCGGCAAGAAGACTGCTGAACGCATGGTGCTGGAGCTGCGCGACCGTGCGGCGCAGTTCGGTGCCGGCGGCGCGCTGCCCACCGGCAGTGGCCCGGCCCCGGCCGACCCGCTGTCCGATGCCACCGTGGCGCTGCAGCAGCTGGGCTACAAGCCGGCTGAAGCCGCCCGCATGGCCCGCGACGCTTTCAACGAAGGCGATGAAGTGGCCACCGTGATCCGCAAGGCGCTGCAGTCGGCGCTGCGCTGATCCGCCTTCCTTTCCTTCAACAAACCCCCTGAGCTTCGCCAGGAGTCCCATGTCCAGCAGTCAAACCCCGCACGCAGCTGCCCCCGGCGGCCACGGTCACGCTCCTCCAGCCGGAGGCATGGCGCTGATCATCGGTGCGATCGGCGTGGTCTTCGGCGATATCGGTACCAGCCCGCTGTACACCCTGAAGGAGGCGTTCTCGCCGCACTACGGGCTCAACAGCGACCACGACACCGTGCTGGGCGTGCTGTCGCTGGCGTTCTGGGCGCTGAACATCGTGGTCACCCTGAAGTACGTGACCATCATCATGCGCGCCGACAATGACGGCGAGGGCGGCATCATGGCGCTGATGGCGCTGACCCAGCGCACGCTGCGTAACGGCTCGCGCTCGGCCTATGTGGTGGGCATCCTCGGCATCTTCGGCGCCTCGCTGTTCTTCGGCGACGGCGTGATCACCCCGGCCATTTCGGTGCTGGGCGCGGTTGAAGGCCTGGAGGTGGCCGCCCCCGGGCTGCATGCGTTCATCGTGCCGATCACCGTGGTGGTGCTGCTGATGGTGTTCGCCGCGCAGCGCTTCGGAACCGAGAAGATCGGCAAGGCGTTCGGCCCGATCACCTCGGTCTGGTTCATTTCGCTGGCGGCGATCGGCATCTACAACATCGTCGACGCCCCGGAAGTGCTGAAAGCCTTCAACCCGTGGTGGGCGATCCGCTTCTTCATGGAGCACAGCTGGCACGGCATCTTCATCCTCGGCGCGGTGGTGCTGGCAGTGACCGGCGGCGAAGCGCTGTACGCCGACATGGGCCATTTCGGCGCCAAGCCGATCCGCCATGCCTGGTACTTCTTCGTGCTGCCGTGCCTGGTGCTGAACTACCTGGGGCAGGGCGCGCTGGTGCTCAACCACCCCGAGGCGCTGAAGAATCCGTTCTTCGAAGCCGTGCCGTCGTGGGCGCTGTACCCGATGATCATCCTGGCCACGATGGCAGCGGTGATCGCCTCGCAGTCGGTCATCACCGGTGCGTTCTCGGTCTCGCGCCAGGCCATGCAGCTGGGCTACATCCCGCGCATGCGCATCAAGCACACCTCGCACGACACCATCGGCCAGATCTACATCCCGGGCATCAACTGGGGCATCGCGGTGATGGTGATCGGCCTGGTGCTGGCCTTCCGCAGCTCGTCCAACCTGGCCGTGGCCTACGGCATCTCGGTGTCGGCCACCATGCTGATCGACACCCTGCTGCTGGCCCTGGTCGCCCGCTCGCTGTGGCCGAAGGCGCGCGCCTGGATCCTGCCGCTGTGCGTGGTGTTCTTCATCATCGATCTGGGCTTCGTCATCGCCAACGGTGCCAAGCTGCTGCAGGGTGCCTGGTTCCCGGTGGTGCTGGGCATCTTCCTGTTCACCATGATGCGCACCTGGCGCCGTGGCCGCGAGCTGCTGCGCGACGAGATCCGAAAGGACGGCATCCGCCTGGATACCTTCCTGCCGGGCCTGATGCTGGCGCCGCCGGTGCGCGTGCCGGGCACCGCCGTGTTCCTCACTGCCGACCCGACCGTGGCCCCGCATGCGCTGATGCACAACCTCAAGCACAACAAGGTGCTGCACGAGCGCAACGTGTTCCTGCACGTGGAAACCCTGCCGATCCCGTATGCGATGGAAGGGCAGCGGTTGAAGATCGAATCGGTGGGCGACGAGTTCTATCGCGTCTACGTGCGTTTCGGCTTCATGGAAACGCCGGACGTACCGCTGGCGCTGATGCGCTCGTGCGACCACGGCGGCATCTACTTCGACCCGATGGACACCACCTTCTTCGCCAGCCGCGAAACCATTGTGGCCACCGCCAACCGCGGCATGCCGATCTGGCGCGACAAACTGTTCGCGCTGATGCATCGGAATGCCGCGCCGGCCACGGGCTTCTTCCGGATTCCAGGCAACCGTTTGGTCGAGCTGGGCGCGCAGGTGGAGATCTGACGTGCGCGGGGTCGGATCCCTTTTCCACAGGAAAAGGGCTCTGACCCCATGTCTTGAGCCATCCACACATCCATCCACGCATGGCGTGGATCTACCGTGTCGACCAAGGTCGACACCCACCAACAGATCGCGGCGATCTGTCGAAGGCGGGATGGGTCCGGTCGAGGGGGTGTGAGCGGCATGGATGCCGCGACCAAGCCCCCAGGGATGGGTTCACGGCGTCCCCCTCAACCGGACCCACCCCGCCATTTCACGTAATGCCTGCCTTTGCTTCGGCCTTTGACGTTGCCGTTGCCTCTGCGGGTGCCGGGCGCAGCCCGGCCGAAACCCGTACTTTTGCCGCATAATCAGCGCATGACCGACGACCGCATCATCGGCGCCGGCGCCACCCGCGAGGATGACGCCGCCGACGCCAGCATCCGCCCCAAGCGCCTTGCCGATTACCTCGGCCAGGTGCCGGTGCGCGAGCAGATGGAGATCTACATCCAGGCGGCCAAAGGGCGTGGCGACGCGCTCGACCACGTACTGATCTTCGGGCCGCCGGGCCTGGGCAAGACCACCCTCAGCCACGTCATCGCCAACGAGCTGGGCGTGGCGCTGCGGGTTACCTCCGGCCCGGTGATCGAGAAGGCCGGCGACCTGGCCGCGCTGCTGACCAACCTGCAGCCGCACGATGTGCTCTTCATCGACGAGATCCATCGCCTGTCGCCGGTGGTGGAAGAAGTGCTGTACCCGGCGATGGAAGACTTCCAGATCGACATCATGATCGGCGAGGGCCCCGCGGCGCGCTCGATCAAGATCGACCTGCCGCCGTTCACCCTGATCGGCGCCACCACCCGCGCAGGCCTGCTGACCGCGCCGCTGCGCGACCGCTTCGGCATCGTCCAGCGCCTGGAGTTCTACAGCGTCGAAGAGCTGACCCGGATCGTGCGCCGCTCTGCCGCCATCCTGGGCATCGACTGCACTGCCGATGGCGCCGGCGAGATCGCGCGCCGCGCGCGGGGTACCCCGCGTATCGCCAACCGCCTGCTGCGCCGCGTGCGCGACTACGCCCAGGTCAAGGCCGGTGGCCACATCGACGAGCCCGTGGCCCAGGCAGCCATGAAGATGCTCAAGGTCGACCCGGAAGGCTTCGACGAGCTCGACCGGCGTCTGCTGAAAACGATGGTGGACTACTTCGACGGTGGCCCGGTCGGTATCGAATCGCTGGCTGCGGCGCTGTCCGAAGAGCGCGGCACGCTGGAAGACGTGGTCGAGCCGTACCTGATCCAGCAGGGTTTCCTGGTGCGCACCGCGCGCGGCCGCATGGCCACCCACAAGGCCTACCGGCACATGGGCCTGAAGCCGAAGAACCCGCCGCAGGACCTGTTCGCGGAGGTTCCCGATGTCGGTTGAGCCGCGATTCAGTTGGCCGACACGCATTTACTGGGAAGATACCGACGCAGGTGGCGTGGTCTACCACGCCCGCTACGTGGCCTTCATGGAACGGGCCCGGACCGAATGGATGCGTGCGCTGGGCTACGGCCAGGAGCGCATGCGCGCCGAGCACGGGATGGTCTTCGCGGTGCGCTCGATGCAGATGGATTTCATCAGGCCGGCACGGCTGGATGACACCCTGCAGGTGAGCGCCCGCCTGGTCCAGCTGAAGAAGGCCAGCATGGTCTTCGACCAGCAGATCCTGCGCGACGGCGAACTGCTGCTGTCGGCCCAGGTCCGCATCGCCGCACTGGAAGCGGCCAGTTTCCGACCGAGTGGCATGGACGACGCCGTCCTTGCCATGCTGCAACCCCACCTCCACCCCGAATCCGAACTTTGAGGAACAACGGATGATCGCAACGCTCCTGGCCCTGCAGGCCACGGTCACCGAGGCACTGCCGGCCGATGTCAGCAACGCCGCGACCCAGACCCTTGCCCAGGCCACCACCGGCGGCGGCATCAACTACCTCGAACTGATGGCCAAGGCCAGCCTGCCGGTGAAGATCATCGTGCTGCTGCTGCTGGTCGGCTCGTTCGTCAGCTGGGTGATCATTTTCCGCAAGGCCCGCGTGTTCAAGCAGGCCACCCGTGAAGCCGACGAGTTCGAGAACCGCTTCTGGTCCGGTGCCGACCTGGGCAAGCTGTACAGCTCGGCCACCGACCGCAGCCGCAACGTCGGCGGCCTGGAAGCCATCTTCGAAGCCGGTTTCCGCGAGTACACCCGCCTGCGCGACAAGCGCCGGCTGGACGGTCGTGCGCAGCTGGAGGGCGCGCAGCGTGCCATGCGCACCACCTACACCCGCGAAGTCGACCAGCTCGAGCGCAACCTGGAACTGCTGGCCAACATCGGCTCGACCGCCCCGTACGTGGGCCTGGTCGGTACCGTGTTCGGCATCATGGTGACCATGCACGACATGATCAGCAGCGGTGCGCAGGCCGGCATCGCCGCCGTCGCGCCAGGCATCTCCGAAGCGCTGTTCGCCACCGCCATCGGCCTGTTCGTGGCGATTCCGGCAGTGTGGGCCTACAACCGCTTCACCACCCGCGTGGAACGCATGTCGGTGCGGTTCGAGACCTTCGCCGAAGAGTTCAGCTCCATCCTGCAGCGCCAGAGCGCTGGCGACGAGTAAGCGCCTGACCCGGGAGTCCAAGCCATGTCCGCTGCCATCGGTCGCCGCAAGCGCCGCAAGCTGAAATCGGAAATCAACGTCGTTCCCTACATCGACGTCATGCTGGTGCTGCTGATCATCTTCATGGTCACCGCGCCGCTGCTCACGCTGAGCTTCGACGTCGACCTGCCGCAATCCAACGCCAAGGCGCTGGAGAGCAAGCAGGACCCGGTGATCGTCTCGGTGCGCCAGGACGGCCAGCTCAGCCTGAAGCTGCCCGATGCCAAGGAACCGACCGCCGTGTCGGCCGAGGAACTGGAAGGCCGCTTGGCCGGGATCGCCGCCCAGGACAAGGGCGTGCGCGTGATCGTCGCCGCCGACCGTGCCGTGGCCTATGAAAAGGTCATCGCCGCGATGGATGTGATCAAGCGCGCCAAGGTAGACAAGGTAGGCCTGGCCACCGATGCACGCTGACGCCCTGCCACCTCCACAGCAGCGCGAACCCGGCTGGGGCCTGCCCCTGGCGCTGGCGTTGCTGGTGCACCTGCTGGTTGCGCTGGTCTTCATCGTGGCCTGGTTCTGGTCGCCCGAGCGCAACACCGATGCCGCCGCCGGTGATCCGTCGGTCGAGGCCAGCCTGGCGCTGTCCGCGTCCGAGGCCTCCGCCGCGCGCCAGGCCCTGCGCCAGTCGGAAAAGCTGGAGGACCTGCCGCCGCCGGTGGCCGAGCCGGTCCCGGTGCCGGAAGACACCATTCCGCCGCCGCAGCCGATCCCCGAGCCGCGCCCGCAGGACGCTCCCACGCCGCAGCAGCAACAGGCGCAGGAGCGCGTCGCGCAACCGGACACCAAGGACCAGGAAGCGGTCAGCGCGCTGGCCATCTCGCAGGAGAAGGCCAAGCAGGAGCAGGAAGCCAAGCGTCGCCAGGAGCAGATCGACCTGACCGAACGCAAGCGCCAGGAAGAAGCGGAGCAGAAGCTGCGCCTGGCCAAGCAGCAGGAAGCGGACGAGAAGAAGAAACAGGCCGAGCAGGAGCGCGTGGCCGCTGACAAGGCCGAGGCCGAGAAGCAGAAGAAGATCGCCGAGATCCGTGCCCGCCGCGAGCAGGCCGAGAAGGAAGCCAAGCTGGCCGAGCAGAAGCTGCGCCAGGTGGCCGCCGCGCGCAACGCGGCCGGCAGTGCCGCAGCCGGTGCCAGCGGTGCGTCCCAGCCGGCCGCCGGCGGGGGTGGCAACAGCGACGATCTTTCGGCCAAGTACGCCGCCGCGATCCAGGCCAAGGTGCTGTCGCAGTGGGTGCGCCCGGATACGGTGCCGCTGGGCCAGCGCTGCCAGATCACCATCACCCAGATTCCAGGTGGCACGGTGATGCAGGCGAAGGTCAGCCCGAATTGTCCGTACGACGAGGCCGGCAAGCGTTCGATCGAGGCCGCCGTGCTCAACGCGCAGCCGCTGCCGTATCGCGGCTTTGAATCGGTGTTCGCGCGCACGCTCAACTTCACTTTCACCGCCCAGGATCGCTGAGGCGGCCGGGCAGGGCGGCCAGCATGGCCGCCTGCTCCCGTGGATGCCGGGCTTGCCTCTGGCAGGCCTGGATATGGCGAGGCAGTCTGTGGGCTGCTGTCGAACGCTACCCAGCTGGAGGCGTGACGGGGCCGGCGGGCGCGATGTTAGCCACGACGTTAACGGTGCGTGAGAGGACGGGCTGGAACTGACCCGGAATTCACGTACCCTTGGTTCATGATTGCGAAGCGGTTCACTTCCGCTTTGCTATCCCTCGTTCCGGTTTCCCCCTATTGAGCGCTCCATGAAAAAGATGCCTCGCTGGCTTGCCGTGTTTGCGGCCCTGTTGCTGCCCTTTGCTGCCGTCGCGCAGCAGAAGGGGCTGGATATCGACATCATCGGCGGCAATGCCTCCGCGCTGCCGATCACCATCGTGCCGATGCCTTACCAGGGCTCGGCGGCTGCACCGCAGACCGACGTGGCCGGCGTGGTCCGCGCCGACCTCGAGCGCTCCGGCCAGTTCCGTACGCTGCCCGAAGCGCAGATCGTCGAGAAGCCGGTGCGCGGCGGCGACATCCAGTTCGCCACCTGGCGCGCGCTGAAGCAGAACTACATCGTGGTCGGCCGCGTGCTCGATGCAGGTGCTGGCGCCTATCGCGTCGAGTACGAACTGTTCGACGTGCCGAAGGGCGAGCGCCTGCTCGGCCTGGCGATGACCGCCCGTGGCAATGCCATGCGCGACGTCGCCCACCAGATGGCCGACGCCATCTACGAGAAGATCACCGGTGTGCGCGGCGCCTTCTGGACCCGCATCGCCTACGTGACCGCCAGCGGCAAGGGTGATGCCATGCGCTACGCGCTGATGGTGGCCGATTCCGACGGCTTCAACCCGCAGACGATCGTGCGCTCGGCCGAGCCGCTGCTGTCGCCGTCGTGGAGCCCGGATGGCAGCAAGCTGGCCTACGTCAGCTTCGAGCGTGGCAATTCGGCCATCTACATCCAGAACATCGGCACCGGCGCGCGTGAGCTGGTCACCAGCTTCCGTGGCATCAACAGCGCCCCGGCATTCTCCCCGGATGGTCGCAAGCTGGCCCTGACCCTGTCGCGTTCGGGCAATCCGGAAATCTACGTGATGGACCTGGGCAGCAAGCAGCTCACACAGCTGACCAACCACTTCGCCATCGATACCGAGCCGACCTGGGCGCCGGACGGCAGCGCGGTGTACTTCACCTCCGACCGCGGCGGTCGTCCGCAGGTCTACAAGGTCGGCGCGGGCGGCGGCAGCGCCGAGCGTGTCACCTTCCAGGGCAATTACAACGCCAAGCCCTCGGTGTCCTTCGACGGCAAGAAGATCGCCGTGGCCCAGGGCTCGGGCAACAGCTACAAGATCGCGATGATGGACAGCTCGCTGGGTTCGCCGCGCTGGAGCACGCTGTCCCCGGGTTCGCTGGATGAATCGCCGAGCTTTGCGCCCAACGCAAGCATGGTGCTGTATGCCGCCCGCGAAGGTGGCCGTGGTGTGTTGTATGCCGTCTCGGCCGATGCGCGGGTCCGTCAGCGCCTGGTCCTGGCCGATGGTGATGTGCGCGAACCGGCATGGTCCCCATACCGTACCCAGCGCTAAAAGAGTGTTAATATTTTCGTTGTCTTGAACCCCTCATCGGCCTAGGAGCCACAAAGGTATCGCCATGAACAAGTCCACCCGCGTTCTGCTTGTTTCCCTGCTGTCTGTGGCCGTCCTGGCCGGTTGCTCGAAGAAGGTGAAGGAAGAGCCGGCAGCGCCGGTTGACACCGGCACCTCGACCACCACCCCGACCGGCCCGTCGACCTCCGGCCTGTACGGCCCGGGCGACCTGGACACCGACGCTTGCCTGCGCCAGCGCGTTGTCTACTTCGACCTGGACAAGGAAGACGTGAAGCCGGAATTCCAGGCCATCATGGCGTGCCACGCCAAGTACCTGCGTGACCGTCCGTCCTCGCGCATCACCCTGCAGGGCCACACCGACGAGCGCGGTTCGCGCGCGTACAACCAGGCCCTGGGCGAGCGTCGTGGCAACGGCGTCAGCTCGGCCCTGCAGGCCAACGGTGGCTCGGCTTCGCAGCTGACCGTCGTGTCCTACGGTGAAGAGCGTCCGGTCTGCACCGAGTCGAACGAGTCCTGCTGGTCGCAGAACCGTCGCGTCGAAATCGTCTACACCGCGCAGTAATCCATGCGCATTGGCATCAAACTGATGCTGGTCGTTGCGGCAGCCCTCGTGGCTGCCGCACCGGCGCATGCACAGCGACAGAGCCTGGCCGACCGTGTCGGCGCGCTCGAGCAGCAGATGTACAACAACAGTGCCAACCAGGACCTGTTGAACCAGATCAACCAGCTGCGGCAGCAGGTCACCAGCCTGCAGGCCTCGATCGAGCAGTTGCAGCACGACAACGCCCAGCTGAAGCAGTCCGCCCAGGACCAGTACCTGGATCTGGACAGCCGCCTGAACCGGTTGGAAGGGGGCAACGCCGCCCCGGCCCTGCCGCCCGTTCCGGCGAGCGCGCCGAAGGCCGCCCCGGCCCCGGCAAAACCTGCAACGGCGGCCACTTCCGAGCGGCCGCCTTCCGTCCATGGTGACGCCGGCAGCCTGGCCGCCACCGGCGACGAGCGCACCTCCTACAACGTCGCCTTCGATTCGCTGAAGGCTGGCAAGTACGATGATTCGGCGCAGCTGTTCCTGAGCTTCCTGCAGCTGTACCCGAACGGCGTCTACGCGCCGAACGCGCTGTACTGGCTGGGCGAGAGCTACTACGCCACCCGCAATTTCCCGATGGCCGAGACCCAGTTCCGTGAACTGCTCGCGCGCTATCCGACCCACGACAAGGCCGCTGGCGGCCTGCTCAAGGTCGGCCTCTCGCAGTATGGCGAGGGCAAGGTCGACCAGGCCCAGCAGACGCTGGAGACCGTCGTGGCGCAGTACCCGGGCTCGGACGCCGCCCGCACCGCCCAGGACCGCCTGCAATCCATCCGCCTCGGCAAGCAGATCCGCTGATCCGCTGACCCGGCGTACAATAGATGCCCTGTAGAGCCGAGCCCATGCTCGGCTGCTTTCGTTTCCGGATCGGCAAACCCGCCCGGATCCGGTAGAGCCGGGCCATGCCCGTCCGGTTGCTGTTGTAGAGCCGAGCCAGGCTCGGCTGCTTTCGTTACCGGCCACGGTAGCCCACCTGCCACGTGTCCCACCAAGAAGTGCCCGCCATGACCGCCGTTACCCCGTCCAACGCCGTCGCCACCCCCAGCGACATCGTGCAGTCGCCGCTGCCGCGCCTGAAGATCACCGAGATCTTCACCTCGCTGCAGGGCGAAGCCGATACCGCCGGCTGGCCGACCGTGTTCGTGCGCCTGACCGGCTGCCCGCTGCGCTGCCAGTACTGCGACACTGCCTATGCGTTCCATGGCGGTACTTGGTGGGACATCGACGACATCGTGGCCGAAGTGCTGGCCCAGGGCGTGCGCCACGTCTGCGTGACCGGCGGCGAGCCGCTGGCGCAGAAGCGCTGCCTGGTGCTGCTGCAGAAGCTGTGCGACGCCGGCATGGACGTCTCGCTGGAGACCTCCGGCGCGCTGGACGTCAGTGCGGTGGACCCGCGGGTGTCGCGCGTGGTCGACATCAAGACCCCGGGTTCGGCCGAAGTGGCGCGCAACCGATGGGACAACCTGCCGCTGCTGAGCGCCCGTGACCAGATCAAGTTCGTCATCTGCAGCCGCGAAGACTACGACTGGGCCAAGGCCCTGCTGGCCGAGCACGATCTGGTCAAGCGCTGCACGGTGTTCTTCTCACCCAGCAAGGGCGAGATCACCGCACGCCAGCTGGCCGACTGGATCGTCGAAGACCGGCTGCCGGTGCGCTTCCAGATGCAGTTGCATAAAATCCTGTGGAACGACGAGCCGGGCCGATGAGCCCAGGCAACGTTCCCTGATGTAACTCCGGCGCGGGACAGCGTGCTGGCTTTCCCCCTCCCAACCGGATGTTTTACCCATGAAGAAGGCAGTCGTGCTTCTCTCCGGCGGCATGGATTCAGCCGCCGTCATCGCCATGGCCCAGGAACAGGGCTTCGCCGTGCATGCCCTGAGCGTGCGCTACGGCCAGCGCCACACCTCCGAACTGGACGCCGCCGCCCGCGTGGCCAAGGCCCAGGGCGTGGTCGCGCACAAGACCGTGGACGTGGACCTGCGCAGCATCGGCGGCTCGGCACTGACTGACGACATCGACGTGCCCGAGGCCGGCGGTGCCGGCATCCCGGTCACCTACGTGCCGGCGCGCAACACCATCATGCTGTCGCTGGCCTTGGGCTGGGCCGAAGTGCTCGGCGCCAACGACATCTTCTGCGGCGTCAACGCCGTGGACTACTCCGGCTACCCGGACTGCCGTCCCGAGTTCGTAGCCGCGTTCCAGGCGCTGGCCAACCTGGCCACCAAGTCGGGCGTGGAAGGGGCGGGCATCAAGGTGCATGCCCCGCTGCAGTTCCTCAGCAAGGGCCGGATCGTCAGCGAAGGCGTGCGCCTGGGCGTGGACTTCGGCCTGACCGTGTCCTGCTACAACGCCGACGCCAACGGTGCCGCCTGCGGCCACTGCGACGCCTGCCGCCTGCGCGCGCAGGGCTTCGCCGAAGCCGGCGTGCCGGATCCGACGCTGTACGCCTGAGGTGATGGGGGGGCGATGTCCCCATGGTAGGTGCCAACCGTGGTTGGCACTGAGCGCCGGGCACGGCCCGGCGCTACCGTTGCCGCAACCACCCCGACGCTTCAATAAACACCCGCACCGCCTCGGCATCGTCATAGTCCAGCTCGATCATCCGCGCGATCCCCGCCTTCTCATCCGGCTGCTGCCGCATGTACTCCTGCGCGATGCGATACCCGGCGTAGTACCCCACATCACTCACCCCGAACGCATTGCCGGCGTTGTTGTACAGCCAGTTGTCGAGGTCGGCCCCGTCCATCTCGGCAATGAAGCGTGCGCGGATATCCGCCTCGTGCGCGGGCCCGTAGGTGTATAGCGGCAATGCCGGCCGACGCCCGCTCAGCCGCTCGGCCACATACTCGGCCACACCCTCGCGCACCGCATACTGGGCCAGGCTGCCGGTGGTCTCGCGCTGCTGCGTGTGCACGTATTCGTGCAGGTTGTTCTGCGCGTTGTTCGCACCTGGCCGGCTGTCGTAGAAGATCCGCAGGCGCCCGCGCATTCTCTCCGGCAGCTCGCTCACGTCCACGCGCGCGTCGCCCAGCGCCATCTCCGCCCCGATCAGTACCTTGTCGCCCAGCGTGGTGCCGCCGGTGCGCAGCACGCCCACTGCGTAGGTGATGGTGGCCGGTCGCAGCGCCGGGTAAAGCGCACGGAAAGCGGCCAGATCGCGCTCCAGCGTGGCACTGGCCTGCTGTGCGTTGGCGGTGAGCGGCCGCACCGAGGTCCAGAAGCGCGGCCACGCCTGCATGGCCTCTGCGTACTCGCGGGCGGTGTAGTGGCGCACCTGCATCAGAGCATGCAGTCCGGGGCTGCCCGGATCGATGTAGCGCTGCTGCACCAGCGTCACGCGGCGCTCGGCATCGGGCTCGGCGCGCACCGCATCGTAGGTGGCCCAGAAGCGGGCAATGTCGTCGGTGACGACCTGGGACGGGGCGGCCAGGGCCGCACAGGGCAGCAGGGCGGCAAGCAGGCTGACGATCAGACGCATCCATGGCTCCAGGAAAGGATCGCAGATGGGATGCGCCAGTGGCCCGAAAGGTTTAAGCGCATTGCCGGGATCGGGGGCGGGCCGGTCGCTGGCCGGCAATCTCGACACACCGGGGTTTCACGCGGCCGGCCAAAGTAGGGTAGAATGCCCACCCCGCCGAAAGGCTGGGGCAGTGCAATGGGCCGTTAGCTCAGTCGGTAGAGCAGAAGACTTTTAATCTTTTGGTCGAAGGTTCGAATCCTTCACGGCCCACCAATTGCATCAACGACTTAGGCGCCCCTGTGGCGCCTTTTTCGTGTCTCCGGAAAAATTGCCGGAAAAATTAAGTGGTTCCACGCTCAAGTGCGTTCCTCCTTCCGGGCGGTTGAACGACCGGCAGTTCATGGTCGTAGCGCTGCCGCATCGTTTCGGTAACGTGGCCGCCTGCAGCCTTGTTGTCTCCGTCCGTGATGCCCCGGTGTTTGAGACCGTGCAGTGCGAAGCGCTCGCTCTTGGAGATCAGCCGCTTCCCGGCGTGCGGATCACACGGGCAACAGGTGATCAGCACCGCTACAGCGTCGCCGACCGCGAGAAGTTCACCGGCGTTCGTGCCTACTGGGGTGATCGCAAGGCAGCGCGCCGCACGGGCGTGCTGGTTGGCACATCCGACAACGAGAAGAAGCTGCAGGCGACGTATGCCAGCGCAGACGAGGCACGGCAGCACGCCGAAGCCGAGTTCAAGCGGCTGGACCGTGGCACCGCGCAGCTGAGCTACCGGCTCGCCGTTGGACGCGCCGATATCTACCCGGAGCAGACGGTTAACGTCAGTGGCTTCAAGCCAGAGATTGATGGCACCGACTGGTTAGTAACCAAGGCGACCCACACCATCGACGGGAGCAGCGGTTTCGTTACCGCCTTGGAACTTGAGTGGGACACATGATCAACCACTGAACGTGTACTCAGTGCGTCCGGCGTTCAAGAAGTGGCCGACGAATACCTGGGGCGCCACGGTCTGAAGATCCAATCCCTCAGCCAACGAGCGGGCGGTTTTCAATGCATGAGCCATGAGCTCGGGCTGGTTCTTTGGAAGTATCACGTACAACTCAAGACCACCGATCTCGTCGAAGAGACTCAAGAGGTCAACCGAACTCTTGAGATCATCCAGCAAGGCCATCCCCCTAGTCAGAATGGCTTGAGGATCGATCGCGACAATACCAGTAACGCCCTTGCCTTGTGCGCGCGCCAATCCAATTCCAATGTGTCGACCAACACTTATTAGATCATCCGCCTGCCCCGCAACAACTGTGCGGAGATCATCGTTTCCAACCCGACGCAGCCTCGCATCAGCTGGGGTTGCGGCTGGAGCCTCACGGCGCGGGCCGGACTCCGCTTGGCGCGCATCGGAAATTGCACGCTGAGTTACCTTCGTGCGAAGGAATGTTCCCGCGTTCTTGATGAAGTCCGACAGCGTGTACATCCAGAAGCATTCCACAGCCGCCTCACGCAACATCTCCATTACCAACTCAGGCTGAGGGCGCTTCCCAGAAAATGTTCTCGAGTCAAGCCACCAATCAGGCTTGACATCCGATGTAACGAACATTACCCGTTTCGTCTTGGTCTCTCTGCTGTGGGCAATAAGTTCACGCCACACCATGTAGTCTCCGTACTGACGGTCGTAGATCAGCCCATCAAAAACGTACTTATCACCAGCCTTTTCCTGATCGTAGTAACCCGGCCCAATCTTCGCCTTGAATCTCTCAGCCGCAAGCTCTTCGGCACTGTCAACGATGGCCTGGCTTCCTGGCCGTGAACCTATCCGGCCTTCAAGTAAATTCTCCACAAAACTGAGTACCGAGTCGGGCGCATTTGGGGAGATGTAATGACCGCTTTCGGAATTAGTTACCTTGAAGAGTTCCTCTGCCTTCTTTTCAATTTCCGCAAGCTTTTCCGCAATTTGTGGCCAACATGCTCGGTCACGAACACGATCATTCGAGATTGTCGCCTTGAAGACGTCATAAGCGTTTCTCGCATCCTTGCCCAATTGCTTGGCGGCCGCGAACTCCGCTTTCATGGCCTGCTGCCTATTCCGATGGAACTCCAACAGGACGTGATATGGAACCCATAGCCGGTCTTTCAATCGAGTAAGAAGCTCGACGACCTCTTCTCTTGTGGCCGCAGGCATGCGGTACAGACCCAACAGAACGTTGGTATCGAGTGCGATCATACTGTCATGCCCCCCCCACAGCGCCTCCAGCTGATCGGGGGTCGGATCGAAATAGCCAGAGAACTGTGCCCGCATATCTGTCACTCCTTTGCGCTCAACTTGGCGACTAGCAACCATTGCATTTCTACGGTACTGGAAGTGTCTTGGAGGACCATCGAGAAATATCTGCACGTCACCCGTAAACACCTGGCCAATTACGGCCCCTTCAAACACGGTCTGACCCTTGCACACGCACATCGCCGCTCCACGCTTCACACCATCACCGTAGCTCATAAGCCATCACACCGTATAACGCGCCACACCGGCGCCTCTTGCGATGTGACTTAGCGGCCTGAATACAGCGCGGCGTAAGCGTTATCGGCTGGGTTTCTTTGATGCTTTAGGCGGCTTGACAAAGATCTTTTGCCCACGCAGATCCACATCGCCGCTGATCTGCTGGCCGATGCTGGTGTTCTCGAACGAGGTGCGGGGCGCTGCTGCTGTCGTCGCAGGTGCAACGCCGCGCAATGCCGCCATGACAGCCGCGCGTGCCGAAGCCGACGCCGAGCGCCAAGCATCAAGTAGATCCGCGTCCGCCTCGGCCAAGCGATCACGCCGGCCGACTAGCACATAGGTCACATCAACGCCGAGTTCATCGGCCGCAACGAAGTAGGCGCCACCGGGCAGGTGTGCGTCTTGCTCGAACAGGATCTGCGTGCGCTTGGCAACACCGCAGGCCAGTCCCATGGCCTCCTGGGTCAGACCCAGCCGCTTCCGTTCTTCTTTCAGGCGAATACCTACAGACACGCAATTTCCCCCTTGACAGGTGCAGTTAACTTCACCACCATTCCACCTAGAAATACACAGGGGAAACGGAATGAAAGCCCAACGACGTACCACTGCGCTGCGCACTGCCGAACAAGCCCGGCAGTGGCTCATCGACAACGGCCTGTCCGTTCCCGCGTTTGCGGAGTTGCATGGACTGGACCGGCACGCCGTCAACAACGCTCTGCGCAGCACCAGCAAGTGCCGGATCGGAAAGACCCACGATGCTGCCGTCGCGCTCGGCATGAAGGCCGCCAGTGATTCTCACACAGATTCACCCGTTTCCACCCGTATTCGCACGGTCAAGAAGACTGCCGGCAAAGCCCCGGTTAAGTCGAAGGCTACGAAGAAGGCGCAGGGTAAGGCATGAGTGCCACAGTCGGACAACGCGCTGTGTTCTGCTGCCCTGCCTGCAAGGCCCGGCTGGTAAAGCGCACCAGTGCGTTGCAACACCCCTTCCTGCGCACTGACGCCTATGTCTGCCCGAACCCCATGTGTGGTGCTACGTACACCGGCAGTTCCGAACTGACCAACGTGGCCAGCCCCAGCGGCCTCCCCAGCGCTCCGGCCTGCGAACTGCCGCCTACACCCGGATATCAGCGGACGATGCTGCAGACGCGTTGGAAGCAAGACCAGGGCGAACTGCAAACCGACTGGATCGACGCAATCGAGTCCTGTCCCCCTGACGGCGAACAGCCCTCGGTCTGATCCACCTTTCCCCTTCCACCACCAACTGACCTGGCGCCATCTGGCGCCAGCTAGGGAGTGCTGCGCCTGTGATGCGCCACAAGACACAATTTGACGGCTGGTCCTCGGCAATGGAGCCGAGTTTCGTCACTGCTCCGGTGCGTATCGAGTACGTGCCCTATGCGCAGAAGCAGGGGGCGCCATCAGTGCACCGCCTTGTCGTCGGTGCTGGGTGCGCTGCCGTTGGCATCACACGTGGCGTAGTAGGCGGCAAGCACGTCACCCAGGGTGATTGCGAGCGGGCACACGCCGACGGCGAGCAGGCGGGCGATGAATGCCTGATACGCATCGTGGGGCCATTCGAGGGTGTCGGCGACCAGGCCGAAGGAGAGCGAAAGCTGACGCGCGGCAGAGTTACCGGGCGTGGAAGGGGCACCGTGAGGCACGGAGACGTCTCCTGTTGACGAGATTGGAAACCTCGGCGAGACGTTTCTACGCGACGCACCGAGGGTGTCGGGAGGGTAGAAACCGGTCAACAGTCCGGCGGGCAGTTTTCCCCTTGCGGGTGTTGTATGGCTGCCGCCCTCCCGACGCAGGAAAGCGTCGGTGCGCTCGAAAAGCAGGCGCAAAAAAACCGCGATGCTGACGGGCGCGGATACCGCTGTTGACTCGGAGTTTCTACGCTCCTTGCGGCAAATCCTGCTCCCCGTCCTTGGGGAAGTCAAGTAAAACTGTGTAGAAGTGTGCAGATTGGTTGCAGCTGCGGACAGGTTCATGCGGACACCTGTGCAGCGGTGTGCGAAGTCAGCACCTCATAGGCGCCGCCACGTGCAATGTGGGCCTTGACCAGTGCGCCAAGCTCTGCAGCGTCGCGCTGCCGACCTTGCCGGCCAACAGCTTCGACGCCCTCATCACTGACCCGCCGTATGCAAGCGGCGGCGTCCATGCGTCTGCTCGCCAGCGCAGCCCCAACGAGAAGTACATGCAGAGCAGTGCGCCATATCTGCATGCTGACTTCCCCAGCGATGAACGCGACCAGCGCTCGCACCTCGCGTGGATGCAGCTGTGGTTGGCGCAATGCAACCGCGTGCTGCGGGATGGTGCGCCGGTGTTGCTGTTCAGCGACTGGCGGCAGCTGCCGCTGACCACCGACGCGCTGCAGTGCGCCGGCTTCACCTGGCGCGGTGTGGCGGTGTGGGACAAGACGGGCGGCGTGCGTCCTCAGCGCGGCCGTTTCGCCAACCAGGCCGAGTACGTCGTATGGGGTAGCAAGGGCGGGATGCCGCTAAACCGCGCGGCACCAACGCTGCCGGGCGTCTTCCGCGAGGCCGTGCGCAAGTCTGACAAGCACCACCTTACCGGTAAGCCGACCGACCTCATGCGCCAGCTGGTGCGGATCTGCGAGCAGGGCGGGCGCATCCTCGATCCGTTCGTCGGCTCCGGCACCACGTTGGTAGCCGCGGACGCTGAGGGCTACAGCTGGACGGGGATCGAGATGACCGGGCACTACCATGACGTTGCCCGCTCGCGTTTGGTGCGTCACACCGAGTGACTGATGCTGTTCCGTGTCCCACAAGGCCGCCCACGAGGCGGCCTTTTTTCGTTACATAGCGGGTGAGTGATCAGACGTCGTACTTGACTTCAGCCTTCACGGATGTCACCGCCGTGCAGGCTCTAGCGTCGGGCCACTCCAGCGCGATCCTTTTTGGGTCATGGTTCACGCCGGTCACCTGAAGGACTAGTCGAACTTCCGCTGCGCCACCTGCAAGTATTGATTCGAGGCGATCAAAGGTCTGTGCCGAAGCAGCGTACGTCACCCCGACGTACTCCGGTTTACCAGCATCCGGAAGGGCGCAAGCGGAGCCTCGGTCCTCCGGATGGGTATCGATCTTCTCGAGACTTTCATCCTCGTCCTGACGGTCGATGGTGATCTTCCATGGCAGCTTGGTCAGATCCTCGCCATGTTCACCATGCAGTGTACGGCCGTTATCGAGCTCCCCCTGGAGTTCCAATTGGGGTTGATTGCCAGGTTCCAGAGGCATCAGGAGTGAGGCAGCGCTGATCTTTACGGTGAGTCGGTTGGCCAAAGGTGAGGTCTTCATGCGGCTCCTTGCCGGGGGTGTGAGTCCATCGTACGACGACGGGCGCGTTTCTGGTACAGACAATACGATGGTCAGCGCCAGCGTATGTCTATGATGACCATCACCCTGCGCGCGCACACGTCTCCCCGCCACGCCTGCGCACTTCATCGGGTGCTTTTTCTGCACCCCCTGCGGAGAGGCCCAAGCTCGGCCCTGTATGGCGTTCTCCGGGCGTCGCTGGCACCGGCTGGCCCTGCGGTTTCCTGCGCGGTAAGGGGGTGCTGCGAGGCGTCAGGTGCGTCATCTGGGAACCATCGGCCGGCGCTGATTTTTCAGGTGACCACGGGAAGAGGGTAACCAGGTAACACGCATCCCCAAACTATCGGTAAGTGATTGCCAGAAAAGGAAAAGTGAAGGTTACCTTTTGGGGTGATCTGAGGTAATTTCCTGACCCCGGCAGAGTAATGGCATTGATTTATCAGGAAATTTTGCATTGCTGATGTTACCTCTGGAAAAGGTAATGGGATTACTCGCAGATTACCCTATTGTTACCTTTAAATATCTCATGTAACCCATTGATTCTATGTATTTATTCGGTTGATTTGTCGGGGGGTTGCCTTTATTACCTCTTCCCCGTGGTCACCTCAAAATTTGCATCTAATCGCGTGTAAGAGGGCCATCAGCATGCCCGCCGCCGCACACGCTCACGCCTGCGGCCCGCTCCCTTGTCGCAGCGTTTGCGACGCCCAGCCGTATCCTGCCGGCCATGCCGCTGCCCCCCGACTTCTGCTGGACGACGCGCTCTGCGAGCCTCCCCGACGATGCTCCCACGGTCATCGCCTGCGGCGGCGTGTGGGTGGTCGTCCTGATGCAACGGGTGAACGACGGGATCTGGATCGCCAGTCTCGACCGGCACCGGCATGGCCCTGGCGGGCCGTTCCGCTGGTGTACCAGCTACGAGCAGGGTCGCGTCGGCGCCGAGATGTGGGTGACCAGGCAGGAGACCCGCCTGCGCGAGGATGTGGCCAAGATCGAGGCCTATCGAGAGGCGGTGCGGGCGAACAGGTTGGCTAGGCTGCACCTCAAGCCACCGTTCGGCTGGGAGGAGTAACCGCCTGCCGGCACTCGTTCAGCTGGCAGGCCGCAGCAGCTGTTCGGTGTTTACGGCTCGGCTGACGAGATACGCTTCCATGGCAGAAGTCTTGGACGCCAGGAGCATGGCCATCGCGTCCTCCGGCTCGGCGGCGAGCCACGCATCGAGCTGGCTAAGGTCGATCCAGACAGGCATCCCGTCGTGGATCTCGGCCGACACGACGCTGCTGTCGCCGTTGATGATGGTGAACGTGCCCAGGTTGCCGTCCGGCAGCAGCGGGGTGGCGTCCTCCCGCAGTCGTGCAGACCATAGGGGCCATCGGCGTGGATGAACCAGGGGCCCTTCTTGCAGTCCACGTCGCTGATCGGCCACTCGTAGAAGCCTGCAATCGGCACCAGGCACCTTCGCTTCTTGAACGCGGCGCTGAAGCTGTTCTTAGTGGCAACCGTCTCAATGCGGACATTGATGGCGCAGCCCTGCAGATTCTTGGCCATGGCCCAGAATGGCAAAAGGCCCCGCCCGAGCCAGGATACCCGGCGGCCTGTTCGCCGATCGAGGATTGCCGACGCTTATTGCGTGGGCGCCAGGTTGTAGCTGGGCGGGATCTCGGCCAACGCCGGCGCAAGGTCAATCAACGACGGCGTTCCGGAGTCGAGGACGGGACGTTGGACGAAACGACCACACATACACTCAGGCTAGGGGCGGCGCGCGTCGCAGAAGTGTGTAGAGACGCGCCCGCGTTCATCATGCAGCCCTGCCCAAGAGGGATTATTGAACATTGCTAGAACGGGAAGTCTACCCATTCGGCGTACTCACGTAGCTCGGTCGCGTATTTGGCATTTCCTCGCTTCTCTTGCAGATCGGCGAGACGCAAGAGGTGCTTCTTCGCCTCGGGCTGGACATCCTCAGGAAGAGAGATCAGGTCGACACTAAGGTGATTTCTAGCCAGTTTGGACGGTCGACTCGAAAGCACATGGCGCAAAAGCGGTGCCAAGAACTGACCGAAGTTTTGCACTGTTAGGAACGGCCCAATTCCCAGTGTTTGAGCGAAATCATCATCTTCATCTTGGACGGGTAGTACGCTGCAGATGAGGTAGTCGACGACCGCAGCCCTTTCGTGGGCTTCCAGGTGCTTGGCGTCTGGAGCGCGGAAGAATGCCTTGCTGTGCCGATAAATCTCCGCTGAGTCGCCGCTTAGCAGCAGCGTGTAGAACATTCTTGCAGCGCTTGCCGCATGCTCAGGGGCTTCGCTGAACACAAGGCGGTAAGCCGCTGAAATGCGAGAAAGAAGGGATTCATCAAAATAGATGTCGTCATACGCGCTGTGTCTGGCATAGGCGGCGGGCAGAACATCAAGGAGCAGTCGCGCCTTCTCTTGCGTCCGAACTCCGCGCAGCATGTGCGGAAGAATTGCGATGGCACCGGTGTCGCGCTCGACCTTGCGGAGTAGCTGCTCCGCCGTGAAGCCACTTCGGGCACTGCGTTTTGCCGCGACTTCTTGCGTGATCTTTCCAACAAGTGCCGTCACGATCACGGCGTTGTTCTGATCTGGGGCTGCTACGCTATCTCGCACGACCTTTCCAGGGTGGATTAGGTTTCGATAGTCCTTCACGGCACTGCAGAGCTTCGCTGCTGTTTCGCTGATTTCCTCAGCCGCCTCGCAGCGAGCGATGGCTTCGGTCAGCATGATCTTACGCAGCCGTTCTTCATCGCCCGGTGACGAAAGCCATTCCAGATGCTCGACGAGAATGGCCTCAATCAGGCTGCCGGCCATCACCATTGCAGCTTTCCATGCGCCTGCCTGCAGACAGATCTGCATTTCTGCGAAGTCCGCCTCAAGAATGGCGCGATAGTGGGGAGCGGTGATGTAGTCAAACGGTGGAGCTTGGGTCGCAGATTCCATGCCTGTCGCCTGAGATGCCGGAAAAATTGTTGGTTGAGCATAAGGCAACCAAGGGTTTCACGCTTCGTGGCCGGAAAAATTCCCTGGCTTAAGTCTCTGTATATAAAGGTATCGGCAGTGTTCTTTTAATCTTTTGGTCGAAGGTTCGAATCCTTCACGGCCCACCATTGCACTCAAGGACACCAGCGCCCATTGGGCGCTTTTTTTTTGCTCCGCAGAACACCGGTTGCTGCGCAATGCAACGCAACCGGATGAACCGCAGGGGCTCAGCATTCACGCCACGTGGTTCTTTGGCCCGGCGCTCTTCTTCTTTCGCGTCGAGGGCCCTGCGGCCTTGGGCGCCACCAGATCCACTTTGATTCGATAACCCAACGCCGTAGCCGTCCGGCTGAGCGTATCGAGCGTGAGACCGGTATCGGCTTCATCCAATACTCGATCCAGCTGTGAGCGACTGGTATGCATGCGCTTGGCCAATGTTGCCTTGCTGATGTTGACGGCCTTCATCGCCTCGGCCACCTGCCAGGCAATCACGCGCTTGACCGCCAATGATGCCGACTCCTGCAGCAGGCCTTCAGACTCAAGGAAGTCATCAAAGCTTGATCCAACGTGTTTGTTCTTGCTCATCTGATTACCTCATCCCGGCGCTTCCTGGCCAGTTCCAGGTCTGACGTGGGCGTCTTCTGTGACTTCTTCACGAACCCGTGCAACAGCACCATGTCCCGCTGTACGGTCGTGAACATGACGCGTGCGATGCCCTCAGGGATTGAACTTCGAATCTCCCACAACCGGTCATCCATCTTTCGCACCAGTGGCATACCCAAGGGCCAACCCAGCTGAACGGTCTTGATGTCTCCGCCGATAGCTTTGCGGGCGTCGGCGGAAACCTCCTCCTTCAGCCAGACCCGGACCGGCTCATCGGCCGCGGATGAGCGGTAGAACTTCACATTCAGGATCGCTTCCATGCGCATACCTGTTGACCTCGCGTTGCTGGCTTGGCAGCAACGGCATCAGTGTACCAATGTGTACATAAATTTGTACATATCCCGGGCAATCCACTGGGGCTGGCGCTACTGCCGGTGCACTTACTCCGGCCGGACATCCCGGCACACCAGTTCCGCCAGCCCGCGGCAGGCGAAGAACAGCCCTTCAACAACGCCGGCATCCAGATGCCGGTCCGGCGTGGCCATTGCCCGGCAGCGGTCGGCGGCGTGCAGCATTTCCGCCACGGTCAGCATGCCGATGGCGGCCCGTTCCACCCGCGACAGGGCAACCCCGCGCCCTGAGGAAACGTTCGTTTCAGGCCAGGGCAAGCCATCGGCGCCTTCGCCCGCGCGGATGCGTCTGAGGCAGCCCAGAAACGTGCTCAGTTCGGGTGAAGGGTTGTCGTCGTCATCGTTCGTGCTGGCGGCGTATGAAGCATAGGGCGGACGGTCGGTCATCTCGGCTTCCTCGGCTCTGGAGTGGGCGTGCCACCGCGCAGGGCGGGTGGCGGGCGATGCGTGGCTGCAAGCCGGGATGACGGTAAGCAGTTAACCGGCGGGCCAGAAGGCCCCCACGCAGCGCCCGCCATGAAGGCCGACGGATCACCCGCCGGCATGGTCCAGTGACAGTGCCGACGGGTGAGCGCAAACAACATGCCTACAGTCATCACGGGCTTGCAGGCCCGCTGCCACCTGTTGTCGGCGGCGCTGCATGGTGTTTACGCCTGCGCTTGGAACTCAATGAGGATTTTCCGAAGAACAATGCGGAACCCAGGCGCGCGACGATGGTGGCGCAGGCTGCGCCGATGCAGCAAGCGACAGGGCGCGACGCATGTGCTCATGCGCTTGGTCAATCGCGTTGGAGAATGTCGGAATTTACTGGCGACGGTGAGTACTTCGTGATGTGATACGTGGGAAATGAGCTCCACTCTCTTCAGCCGTGGTGGCTCGGAACAGCGGTTCATGCGCTAAAAGAGCGGTGCATCTGCGACGGCCAAGGTGTTGTAGAGCCGAGCCATGCTCGGCTGCGGTTTGCACCAAGGCCTAGCCGAGCGCGGGCTCGGCTCTACAGTGATCCATCCGCGCTTGGCGTGGATCTACGCATTTCGCAGGGGTGTTGGGCGTGCCGAAGCCGCCAATGCCTGCGGCAGGGCGGTATCCTCGGCATCTTTCCCAGGATGGGTTTTCCCATGCGCTTGATCATGCTGTCGCTGTTGTTGTCCGCCGCGTCCGCTACGCCGTTGATGGCTGCCGAACCGCCGCCGTCCGCGCAGACAACGCCGGCCACGCCGCTGGTCATCGGCGAAACCTTCACCATCGAATCGAAAACGCTGGGCGAGACCCGCCGCATCAATGTCTACCGCCCGCAGCCGTGGGGCCTGGACCCGAAAGCACCGCTGCCGGTGCTCTACATGCCCGACGGCGGCATCGGCGAGGACTTCCTGCATGTGGCCGGGCTGGTGCAGGTGCTGAGCGGCAACGGCAGCATGCGTCCGTTCCTGCTGGTCGGCATCGAGAACACCGAGCGCCGCCGCGACATGACCGGCCCCAGCAGCGATCCGCAGGACCAGAAGATCGCGCCGCGCATTGGTGGCTCGGCGGCCTACCGCACCTTCCTGCGCGATGAACTGATGCCGCAGGTGCGCCAGCGCTACCCGACTACCGACGAGCGCGCGTTGATCGGCGAGTCGCTGGCTGGCTTGTTCGTGGTCGAAACGCTGCTGCAGGAGCCGACGCTGTTCGACAGCTACATCGCGCTGGACCCCAGCCTGTGGTGGAACCGGGGTACCATGCTGGCGGGCGCGGCCAAGCAGCTGCCGGCGGTGACGCGCGCACAGCCGCGCGTGTTCCTGGCCAGCAGTGGGCAGCCGGAGCTGGCTGCGTCCGCCGCGCAGTTGGCCACGCTGCTGCAACAGGCGTCGCCGTCGCCGCTGGTGAAGTACCTGCCGCTGCCGGAGGAAACTCACGCCACGATCTATCACCCGGCCGCGCTGCAGGCGCTGCGGACGCTGTTCCCGGCACCGCCGCCGGCCTCGCCCTGAGAGTGGCTTGGCGTACGGCAACGCGGCGTGTGAGGATGCGGTAGCGGCGCCACCTGCGTGCGCCGCCCGCAACGGGAGAGCGAACGGATGCAGCGTGTGCATGGATGGAGTGTGGCGGTCTGCCTGGCCGTGAGTGGCTGTGCGATGTCGGTGGCACCGCCGGCAGCGCACAGTGAAGCGAAGGAGCGCCCGGCCGCCGCCGTGCCGGGCGTGGTACTGCCGGATACCGAAGCGCTGCGCGTGCACGATCCGGTCGGCCGCGATTACCCGGTCTGGGTGGCGTTGCCGGCCGACTACGCCGCACATCCGGAAAAGCGCTATCCGGTGCTGTACGTGACCGACGCGCTTTACAGCTTCCCGCTGGTGCGCAGCGTGCGCAACATGGTGGGCCAGAAGGGCGTCAACCTCGAGGATTTCATCCTGGTCGGGCTGCCTCCGCAGGAGGGCCTGACGTCCAAGCAGAGCCGCTCGCGTGATTACACGCCCAGCGACCCGGCGCGTACCGATCCGCGTGACTACAGCGATGACGTCAGCTACGGCGGCGCGGCGCACTACCGCGATTTCCTCGCCGAGCGGGTGCTGCCGGTGATCGATGCGCGCTACCGCACTGATCCGGCGCGGCGTGCCTATGCGGGGCATTCCTATGGCGGCCTGTTCGGCGCCTATGTGCTGACCACGCGCCCGGACATGTTCCGCACCTACATCCTGTCCAGTCCGTCGCTGTGGTTTGACGGTCATCGGGTGCCGCGCATGCAGGCCGAGGCCAAGGCGCCGACGCAGCCGACCACGGTGGTGCTGTCGGTGGGCAGCTTTGAAACGGTCAAGCCGGAGCCGCGCTATTTCACCCGCAACGATATGCTGCGCCACAACGCCGAATTCGCCGAGCAGCTGCGCAACAGTGGGCGATCCTTGAAGGTGGAGAGCATGGTGATCGATGACGAGGACCACTTCACCGTTTACCCGGACATGATCACCCGCGCGCTGCTGAAGGTGTTCCCGGGTACCGGGCCGTACAGCAGCGGTTGATGGAGGATTCCATCCACGCCATGCGTGGATGAGTGCATCAGGCTGCCTGCGCATCCGGCCCGGTCAATACGCCGACATCGGCATGCCGGAAGCACAGCCGGATGGCGTCGAGCAGCTCGCTCATGTTGTAGGGCTTGGGCAGGAAATGGATGCCGTCGCGCAGCTGCGGCAACACCTGGTGCTGGTCCATGCCCGAGGTCACCAGGATCGGCAGGTGCGGGTACAGTCCGCGCACTTGGTTGGCCGCTTCAATACCGCTGATCGCACCCAGGTTGACGTCGGTGAACAGCAGGTCAAAACGCTCACCAGCGGCCAGCAGGCCCAATGCTGCTTCGGCAGAGCTCACGCCCACCACGTGGCAGGCCTGGCTTTCCAGCGCAAGACGGCTCAGCTCGCGGGTTTCCTCGGCATCCTCGATCAGCAGGACGCGGGGTTCAACGTGGCGCTTGGACAGCAACATGACGCTACAGCTCCGGAAAGCAGCAATGAAAAGGCGCGCAAGTATGCGCAAGCCGGGGGTGATCCCGGCGTGCACGCCAGGCTAAGCGGGCGTTACAGCGGGCGTGGGCGTCGCGGGCGTACCTGCCAGGCCAGCACTGCCACGGCCAGCAGCGCGGTGCCGATGCGCAGGCTGGTGGCTTGCCAGCCGAGCGCGACGGCGTCATCGAGGCTGAACACATTCCAGGCCAGGTTCATCGATACATGCAGGACCAGGCCACACCACAGGGTGTCGCCGTCCAGGTGATCCAGCCAGGCGAAGATGAAACCGCCCAGGGCAATCACCGCGCCGACGAACAGGGCGGTCCCGCCACCGTCGAAGCCGCCAAAACCCAGCCAGTGCACCCAGCCGAACAGCAGCGCCTGCGGCAGCGCGAGCAGGGGCCATGGCCCGCGCATGAGTTTCACCAGCAGCACGAAGCCGAGGCCGCGGAACAGCACTTCCTCGGCCAGCGGGAACAGCACGGCGAGCATCGTTGCATCCAGGGGGGTCAGTGCGGTGTTGGGCGTGCCCAGCAGCGCCAGGCCCAGCCAGCACGGCAGGCTGGCCAGCAGTACCCACATTGGGCCACGCCAGCCGTTGCCGCGCAGTCCCAGGCTGGCCATCAGGCCCGTCCCGCGTGGACGCATCAGCGCGGCCAGCAGCAGCGCCACGAGTGCGGCCAGTGCGTTGTCGAGCAGGCTGCCGCCATAGGCAATGGGCAAGGCGGGAATGGGCGTGCCGGCGGCCGCCGCGATATCGCGCAGATTCAGGCCAACGCCGACGCCGAGCAGCACCAGCACCCCTCGCACGGCGTTGGGCAGGCGGGAAAGAATGGTCATGCGCGCACTCCCTGCGGAACCAGCGCGCAGTGTGGATGGTGGCGAGGGACGCTGGCACGCGCCGGAAGTCCCTGTGCCATCGGTCATGTGTTGCCGCACAGTCATCGCAGTGCAGGTAGAGTCGAAACCGGACCGAGAGGAGCAATGCCGATGCTGTGCCCCGTGTGCAAGACCCAGACCCTGCAGATGGCCGAGCGCCATGGCATCGAGATCGATTACTGCCCGAGCTGCCGCGGCGTGTGGCTGGATCGTGGCGAGCTGGACAAGATCATCGAGCGCGCCGGTGCCGGTGCAGCGGTGCCGCCGCCTGCACCTGTGCAGGCACAGCCGGCTGCCGCGCCGCCGCCGCCGGTGATGCACCGTGACACCCGCCATCTGGGCCAGCGCTACGAAGACAGCCGTGGCCAGCAGTACGGCCACGGCTACAAGAAAAAGAAGAAGGACAGCTTCCTGTCGGAGCTGTTCGACTTCTAGCCGCTTCGCTCTTTGTAGCGTCGAGCCATGCTCGACGCTACAGGCGCGGCATGATCACGGCCGGCGCAGAATGAACTCGCGGTCGTGGGTATCGCCGACGATGAAGTCGTACTCGCCAACCTTGCTGCAGCCATAGCGCGCGTAGAAGCGCTGCGCGCCGAAGTTTTCTTCCCATACGCCCACCCACAGGGTGCGGCGCTGCGGCTGGTCCAGCCACTCCATGAACGCATCCATCAGGCGTGCGCCGTGGCCACCGTTCTGATAGTCGGCCAGGATATAGAACCGCTTCAGTTCGATGTCGCCCTCGCATGCATCCGTGTGCGGCAGGGTGTTCGCACCGGCGGCCAGATAGCCGACCACGGCGTCACCATCCATCAGCAGCCAGACCGCACTGCGGGGGTCGGACAGCTCGGCGCGCTGCGGTTCGCTGCTGTAGTGCGCCTGCAGGAAATCCTGCAGCTCCTGCGCCGGATACGAGTCACCCCAGGTTTCGTTGTAGGTGGCGATGGCGATGGCCGACAACGCGTCGACGTCGGCGAGGGTGGCGCGGCGGATCTGCAGCGACATGGCGGGGCCTGCAATGGAACGAGGCGCAGTCTAGCCGGCCCCGGCGGCTGCCGGGGCTGGCAGTTGCTCACGATCCGCTGCTCAGAACCACATCCGCACGCCGGCCATCCAACGCGTGTCGCGTGCGTGGTCGCCAGCATAGTCGGCGGTGTCGCCGAAACTGCGTTCGTGGCTGATGCCGATGTATGGCGCGAAGCGGCGGCTGAACTCGTAGCGCAGGCGCAGCCCGGCCTCGAACTTGTTCAGGCCGCGGCCGATGCCGTACTCCGGTTCATCCTTGGCCGCGACGGTGGCTTCCAGCAGCGGCTGCAGGATCAGGCGGTTGGTCAGCAGCACGTCGTACTCGACTTCGGCCTTGGCCAGCACCTGGCCACCGGAGCCCATGTACAGCGTGGCCGAACTTTCGAACTTGTACGGCGCCAGGCCCTGGATGCCGATTGCCGCCCAGGTGCGCGAGTCGGCGGGGCGGAAGTCCTGGCGCACGCCGACCAGCACGTCCCACCACGGCGACACGCTACGGCCGTACAGGGCCTCCAGCGATGACGACTCGGTGCGGCCACGGCTGCGCTCACCATCGGTGCGCAGCCACAGGCGATTGATGTTGCCGCCGATCCAGCCGGTGGCTTCCCAGGCCTGGCCGTTGCTGCTCTTGCCATCCCAGTGTTCGAGGCGGTCGATCAGCAGCAGGCTGTTGATCTCCGGCGCGTGTTCCATCGCGCCATGCGCGATCGGGGGGAAGGCGGCAGCGCGGTCGGCGTCGGTCGGGACCGGGATCGGCTCGCGCGGCTCGGTGGGTGCGGGCGTGCCGTGACCCATCGCCGCGTGGTCCATGCTGGAGTGATCCATCGTGGAATGGTCCATCGTCGCTGGCTGCATTGCGGCGTGGTCCATCTTCGAGTGATCCATGGTCGAGTGGTCCATCTTCGAATGATCGACCGGTTCGGCAGGCGTCTTCGCGGACTTCGTGGCCTTCTCAGGCGCGTTCATGGCGCGCATGTCATGGCCCGCGTGCGACTGCGCGAACACCGGCAACGCGGCGGCCAGGCCCAGGGCCAGCAGGCTGGGGGAAAGCAGTGAGCGGCTCATTCTTCGATCCTCACTTCGCGCATCATGCCCGCTTCCATGTGGTACAGCAGATGGCAGTGGTAAGCCCAGCGACCGAGTGCATCGGCGCGCACGCGGTAGCTGCGGCGGGTGCCCGGCGGCATGTCGATGGTGTGCTTGCGGACCTTGAACTCACCTTGCGCGTTTTCCAGATCGCTCCACACGCCGTGCAGGTGGATCGGGTGCTGCATCATCGTGTCGTTGACCAGCACGATGCGCATGCGCTCGCCGTAGTTCAGCCGGAGCGGCTCGGCGCTGGCGAACGGGATGCCGTCGAACGACCAGGAGAATTTCTCCATGTGGCCGGTCAGGTGCAACTCGATCTCGCGGCTCGGCTCGCGGCCATCCGGGTCTTCGAACAGGCTTCGCATCGCGCCGTAGGTCAGCACCTGCCGGCCGTTGTCGCGCAGGCCGATGCCGGGGTCGTCCAGCTTGGGGTCGGTGGCCGAGCTCTGCATGTCCACCAGCGGGTTGCTGCGCTCGCTGGCCGGATGTTTCGGTGCCTTGCTGGCGGTTGTGCCGCCGCCATGTGCGCTGTGATGCATGCTGCCGTGGTCCGTGCCCATCATCGTGGACATGTCGTGCCCGCCATGGCCGCCCGCGCCCATGTCATGCCCCATGTCGCTCATCGTCAACAGCGGGCGCGGGTCGCGCGCGGGAATCGGCGCCTGCAGGCCGTGGCGTACCGCCAGCGTGCCGGCGGCAAAGCCGGTGCGGCCCATGTCCTGGCAGAAGATGGTGAACGCGTCCTGCCCGGTCGGCTCCACCAGTACATCGTAGGTTTCGGCCGGGGCGATGCGGAACTCGTCGATGCTGACCGGATGGATGTACTGGCCATCGGCGGCCACCACGGTCATCTTCAGGCCGGGGATGCGCACATCGAAGTAGGTCATCGAGGCGCCGTTGATGAAGCGCAGCAGCACCTTTTCGCCGCTGCGGAACAGCCCGGTCCAGTTGCCGGCCGGGGCGGTGCCGTTCATCAGGTAGGTGTAGGTGTGCGCGTTGATGTCGGAGATGTCGGTCGGCGTCATCCGCATCCGGCCCCACATGCCACGGTCCGACAGCGCGGCCGACCAGCCCTCGCGCTTCACGTCACGCAGGAAGTCGGGCAGGGTGCGCTTGTAGTAGTTGTCGTGCTCGGCGAGCTTCTTCATGCGCCGGAACAGCGCGCCCGGGTCCATGTCGGTCCAGTCCGAGAGCATGATCACGTGCTCGCGGTCGTGGTGGTACGGCGCCGGTTCGGCCGGGTCGATGATGAGCGCGCCGTACAGGCCGGCCTGCTCCTGGAACATCGAGTGGCTGTGGTACCAGTAGGTGCCCGACTGCTTGAGGTCGAAGTGGTAGTGGTAGGTCTCGCCGGGGCCGATGCCGTTGAAGCTCAGCCCGGGCACGCCGTCCATGTTGGCCGGCAGCAGGATGCCGTGCCAATGGATCGAGGTCGGGTGGCGATCGAGCGTGTTGCGCACGAACAGATCCACGGTCTGGCCTTCGCGCCAGCGCAGGATCGGTGCCGGCAGCGATCCGTTGACGGTGATCGCCGGGCGGGTACGGCCGGTGAAGTTGGCCAGCGATTCGCCGATGGACAGTTCCAGACGGGTATCGCTGAGTACGGCAGGGGCGCCGGCCAGGCGTGGGGTGGCAGTGGCCGCGGCAAGCGCGCGCTGCGGCACGCCGACGGCGGTGATGCCGGCGACCACGCCACCGGCGGACAGGCCTTGTACGAACAGGCGGCGCGACGGCATGGGCAGGGCGCCCGGGCCGGGGGGAGTGCGGGTATTCATGGTGGAGACTCCAGACACGGAAAGACGCCGGCAGGCGGCCGGCTGTGGTGCGCAGGGCGCACGGTGCGTGTGGAATCAGCCGATGGGAGGGCGTGAGATGGGTGGCAGCGCCGGCGCCGGGCGGCCATTGGCCGGCATCGGCTGCGGTGCCAGCGACAGGCCTGGACCCGTCAGGTACGGCAATGGCTGCACCGCCAGCAGCGGGTGCTGCGCGCAACTGCGCACGCAGTCCTTGATCTGGCAGTGGGCGTCGTGGGCGGGGGCCTTGGCCTGCGGGGCCTCGCCGGCCTGCATGGCGGCGTGGTGGTGGCAGTCGGCATCGCCGCCTCCAATCGTGGCGGCCATCGCATGGGCCATCCGCCCCATTTCCTCATGACCGCTGGCCATGGCCGCGTTCAGCCCGTTGAGCAACAGGCTGAGCATGAGCACGACACGGAGCAGGGTCGAGGCGAGGGACATGGCGTCAATTTAGCCGCAAGTGGGCGCGGATGCACTTCTTGCTGAATGGCGTGTTCAAGGTTGGAGCGGCATCAATGTAGAGCCGAGCCCACGCTCGGCTGCCGCTCGCGTAGAAGCAGCCGAGCGTGGGCTCGGCTCTACAGGGGGCGCCCGCGCGCCGTTGGGGCCACGCCCGGCGAGCGCGCAGCGCGGCCGATCAGCGGGCCGCCGGGCATGGCCCGGCGCTACCCCTCTTCGCGCACGATCTCCACCAGGCGTGGGCCGTAGCGGCTCAGCTTGGTGCCGCCGATGCCGCCGACCCGGGCTAGTTCGTCCAGGCTGGTCGGGCGTTGTTCGGCGATGTTGCGCAGGGTGCTGTCGTGGAAGATCACGAAGGCCGGCACATTCTGTTCGCGCGCCAGTTCGGCACGCAGGCCACGCAGGGCGTTGAACAGGGCCAGATCCTGCGGCAGCACCGACAACCCGGTGCGCTGCGCACTGCGCTCGCGCCCGCTGGTGCTGCTGGCCGGGTCGCGGCGCATGCTGATCTGGCGGCGGCCGGTCAGCACCTCGCGGCTGGCATCGGTCAGGCGCAGGCCACCGTGGCCCTCGCTGTCCACTTCCAGCAGGCTGGCGGCGACCAGCTGGCGGAACACGCTGCGCCAGGTGCGCGCATCCAGGTCGCGGCCGATGGCATAGGTACTGAGCTTGTCATGGCCCTGCTGCTTCACCTTCTCGTTCTCGCTGCCACGCAGGACGTCGATCAGGTGACCGACGCCGAAGCGCTGGCCGCTGCGGTAGACGCAGCTCAGTGCCTTCTGCGCCGGAATGGTCGCGTCCCACGAGGCTGGCGGCGTCAGGCAGTTGTCGCAGTTGCCGCAGGGTTGGGGATAGGTCTCGCCGAAACCGGCCAGCAGCACCTGGCGGCGGCACTGCATGGATTCGCAGTAGCCCAGCAGGTGGTCGAGCTTGCCCCGCTCCAGCTGCTTGCGTTCTTCGCCGGCCTCGGACTGCTCGATCATTTGTTTGAGCAGGACCACGTCGCCCAGGCCGTAGCACAGCCATGCTTCAGCGGCTTCGCCATCACGGCCGGCGCGGCCGGTTTCCTGATAGTAGCCTTCCATCGACTTGGGCAGATCGGTATGCGCCACGAAGCGCACGTCCGGCTTGTCGATGCCCATGCCGAAGGCGATGGTGGCGCACATCACGATGCCGTCCTCACGCAGGAAGCGGCGCTGGTTGTTCGCGCGCACTTCCGGCGGCAGGCCGGCGTGGTAGGGCAGGGCATTGAAGCCCTGGCCGCAGAGGAATTCGGCGGTCTCCTCGACCTTGCGCCGCGACATGCAATAGACGATGCCGGCCTCGCCACGGTGGCCGCGCAGGAAATCGGTCAGCTGCTTGCGGGCATTGTCCTTCTGCACCACGGTGTAGCGGATGTTGGGGCGGTCGAACGAGCTGACGAAGTGGCGCGCTTCCTGCAGATCGAGGCGTTCGGCGATCTCGCGCTGGGTCGGCGGGTCGGCGGTGGCGGTCAGCGCGATGCGTGGAATCTGCGGCCAGCGCTCGTGCAACACGGTCAGCTGCCGGTACTCCGGGCGGAAATCATGGCCCCACTGCGACACGCAGTGCGCTTCGTCGATGGCGAACAGGGCAATCTGACTGCGCGACAGCAGCGACAGGAAGCGGCCGGTCAGCAGTCGCTCGGGGGCGACATAGAGCATGTCCAGTTCGCCGGCCAGCAGCTCGCGCTCGACGCGACCGGCGGTCTCGGCATCCAGGGTGGAGTTCAGATATTCAGCGCGGACGCCGAGCTGGCGCAGGGCTTCGACCTGATCCTGCATCAGCGCGATCAGCGGCGAGATGACGATGCCACAACCGTCACGCAGCAGGGCCGGCACCTGGTAGCACAGCGACTTGCCGCCGCCGGTGGGCATCAGCACCAGGGCATCGTGACCGGCAGCCACATGCTCCACGATGTCCTGCTGGGGACCACGGAAATCGTCGTAACCAAAGACGCGTTGGAGCAGGTCGTGCGCGGGACGGGAAGCCATCCGCTTAGTTTACCCCGGCGGGGGAGTCGGCAGGGCTGCGCCCTGCACCTGCTACAAGCCAGTGCAACGTCAAAGGCAACAGCCGGCTCTGGGGTGACTCGTGGTTTGGCGGGGCGCTGTCGGATTGCGGGGACGCCGTGAACCCGTCCATGGTGGCTTGGCAGCCGCATCCATGCGGCTGACACCCCGCAATCCGACACCGCCCCGCCTTCGACAGTTTCCCGATGACGGTGGGGCCATCCACGCCATGCGTGGATGAAATCTGTCAGATATCGACAAGCGAAATGGGGTCAGATCCGTTTTCCTGCGGAAAACGGATCTGACCCCAATGGCCTTGCCGGCAGATCGCGGGGACCTGTCGAAGGCGGGGTGGGTCCGGTGGCAGGGGTGTCCGCGGCACGGATGCCGCGGCCAAGCCCACAAGGACGGGTTTACGGCGTCCCTGTCACCGGACCCACCCTGCCACCCCACAGGAAACCAGCTTTCGCTCTGGCTCTGGCCTTGGCTTCAAGGCCTCTGCGGGTGCAGGGCGCAGCCCTGCCGAACACCCCCAACCCTTACTGGAGCAGGGAACGCAGCATCCAGGCGTACTTCTCGTGCGTCTGCAGCCGCTGGGTCATCAGGTCCTCGGTCGGGGCGTCGTCGCCCTTGGCCGCCACATCCAGCACTTCACGTGCCGTACGGCAGACCGCTTCGTTGGCGACCACCAACTGGCGTACCATTTCACGCCAGTCCGCACTGTCGGTCAGGCCCGGTTCCTCGACGATCGAGGTCAGCGCAGCGAATTCCCGGTAGGAGCCCGGGGCATTGAAGCCCAGCGCGCGGATGCGCTCGGCCACGTCGTCCAGTGCCGCCCACTGCTCGGTGTACTGCGTCTCGAACATGGTGTGCAGCGAGTTGAACATCGACCCGGTCACATTCCAGTGGAAGTTGTGCGTCTTCAGGTAGAGCGTGAACGCATCAGCCTGGAAGCGCGACAGACCGTCGGCGATCTTCTTGCGGTCGCCCTGGGTGATCCCGATATCGATGTTCGGCGCCGACGGTGCCGCCGCTGCAAGCTTCTGCTTGCCGGTCTTGGCCTTGGTCGTGCTCTTGGTCTTCGCCATGGGGTTCCTCCTTGTGGAATCGTTGGCCTTCACAATAAACCGGTCGTGATGACTGGTCGCTTTCAAAGTTTTGAACGAACCGATTGATGAACTCTATCGATAAAAATCCATCGCCCCGCCTGCGCCAACAGCGCGCCGCCATCGACGGCGCCATGAGCCGCGACCGGGGCCGTTTGCTGGGGATGCTCTCGCGGTGCCAGTCCAAGCCGCAGGATGCGGCGCTGGCCGCCACCTTCGAGCAGGCCTTGCAGGCGTCGGTGCAGCGCCGGCAGGCGCGGGCGCAGCAGCAGCCGTCCATTACTCTGGACCCGCAGCTGCCGATTGCGCGTGAAGCCGACGCGATCATCGATCTGATCCGCAACCACCAGGTGGTGGTGATCGCTGGTGAAACCGGCTCGGGCAAGACCACACAGCTGCCGAAACTGTGCCTGGCCGCCGGTCGTGGCCAGGCCGGCATGATCGGCTGCACCCAGCCGCGACGGATTGCCGCACGCGCAGTGGCCAGCCGCGTGGCGCAGGAACTGCACAGCGAACTGGGCCAGCTGGTGGGCTACCAGGTGCGCTTCAACGACAAGGTCAGCGACGACAGCCGCATCAAGTTCATGACCGACGGCATCCTGCTGGCGGAGACCGCCAGCGACCGCTGGCTGTCGAACTACGACACGATCATCGTCGACGAGGCGCACGAACGCAGCCTCAACATCGATTTCCTGCTGGGCTACCTGAAGCAGCTGCTGCGCAAGCGCCCGGACCTGAAGTTGATCGTCACTTCGGCAACCATCGACACCGACCGCTTCGCCCAGCATTTCGACGATGCGCCGGTGATCAGCGTCGAAGGCCGTACCTACCCGGTGGAAGTGCGCTACCGCGCGCTGGAAGGCGAGGGCGAAGACCAAGGCGAACGCACCGTCAACGATGCCATCGTGTCGGCTGTCGACGAGATCACCCGCTTGGACGCACGCGGCGACGTGCTGATCTTCCTGCCGGGCGAGCGCGAGATCCGCGATGCGCACCAGTCGCTGGAACGGCGCAAGTACCGCAACACCGAGGTGCTGCCGCTGTACGCGCGCCTGTCCAACCAGGACCAGGACCGGGTGTTCAATCCCGGTCCGAACCGACGCATCGTGCTGGCCACCAACGTGGCCGAGACCTCGCTGACGGTGCCGCGCATCCGCTACGTGGTCGATCCCGGTTTCGCCCGCGTCAAGCGCTACAGCCCGCGCAACAAGCTGGACCGCCTGCACATCGAGCCGATCTCGCAGGCCAGCGCCAACCAGCGCAAGGGACGCTGCGGCCGTATCGCCGAAGGCATCTGCTACCGCCTGTACGCCGAGGCGGATTTCCAGGCGCGGCCGGAGTTCACCGATCCGGAAATCCGCCGCTCCAGCCTGGCCGGGGTGATCCTGCGCATGCTGCAGCTGGGCCTGGGCCGCATCGAGGACTTCCCGTTCCTGGAAGCACCGGACGAACGCGCCGTTGCCGATGGCTGGCAGCAGCTGACCGAGCTGGGCGCGATCGACGCCGAGCGGCGCATGACCACTATCGGCAAGCAGATGGCGCGCTTGCCGGTGGACGTGAAGCTGGCGCGCATGCTGGTGGCCGCGCAGGCCGCTGGCTGCCTGCGGCCGATGCTGGTGATCGCCTCGTTCCTGGGCATCCAGGATCCGCGCGAACGCCCGCCGGAGGCGCGCGGTGCGGCCGACAGCGCGCATGCGCAGTTTGCCGATGGCCGCTCCGAATTCGTCGGCGTGCTGCGCCTGTGGGATGCCTACCGGCAGGCCCACGAGGACCTGACCCAGTCCAAGCTGCGTGATTGGTGTGGTCGCCACTTCCTCGGCTTCCTGCGCATGCGCGAATGGCGCGAACTGCATCGCCAGCTGCGCCTGTTGTGCGAGGAACTGGGCTGGAAGGAAGAGGCTGTCGATGCGTCGATGGCACCCTTGCTGGCCGGCAGCAGTGCGCCGGCCCCGGCGCGTGATGACGCGGCCGCAGTAAAGGCCACCCGCGGCCAGTTGCACCGTGCTGCACGCCTGGCCCGCGAAGGCAAAGCGGACGCGGCCCCCGCACCGGTGGCGGTGCGCGCGCAGAAGGAACAGGCGCCCGCCGGAGGCGGCTTCAGCGAACGCGTGCGCGCCGCCGCCTACCAGACCCTGCACCGGGCGCTGGTGGCGGGCCTGCCGACGCAGATCGGCCACCGCACCGAAAAGGGCGATTTCCAGGCACCGCGCCAGCGTCGCTTCCTGCCATTTCCAGGTTCGGCGCTGTCCAAGCGGCCGCCGCCGTGGCTGCTGGTGGCCAACCTGCTGGATACGCAGAAGGTGTGGGGCATGACCCTGGCCGCCATCGAACCGGACTGGGTGATCGCCGAGCTGCCGCACCTGTTGCTGCGCAAGCATTTCGATCCGCACTGGTCGCGCGCACAGGGCCAGGTGCTGGCGTCCGAGCAGATCAGCCTGTTCGGCCTGGTGCTGGCGCCGAAGAAGCCGGTGCACTACGGCCGCATCGAACCCGTTGAAGCGCACGACATCTTCGTGCGCCAGGCGCTGGTGACCGGGGAGATCAACACCCGCGCCAGCTTCGTGGCCGACAACCAGAAGCTGCTGGAAGTCGCGCGCGAGGAAGAGGCCAAGCTGCGCCGCGCCGGAATCGTTGCCGACGAGGACTGGCAGGCACGCTGGTACCTGGACCGCGTACCGCCGCAGATCCATTCGGCCGCGGGCCTGGATACCTGGTGGAAGGGACTGGCGCCGGAACAGCGCAAGACCCTGCACTGGTCGCTGGCAGACCTGCTGCCCGGCGAGGGCAGCGAGCAGGAGCGCTACCCGAAGTACCTGGCGCTGGGCCAGGCGCGCTTGCCGTTGCACTACCGCTTCGAGCCGGGTGCCGACGATGACGGCGTGACCCTGGACGTGCCGCTGCACCTGCTCAATGCACTGGATCCGGTGCAGCTGGGCTGGCTGGCGCCGGGCTTCGTGGCCGACAAGGCCTCGGCACTGATCCGCAGCCTGCCCAAGGCGATGCGCCGCAACTACGTGCCGGCGCCGGATTTCGGCCGCGCATTCTACGAGGCGTTCCCGCAGCCCAGCGCCGACGCCATCACCGGCGAACTGGCGCGTTTCCTGTCACGCGCGACCGGCGCCACGGTGACCGCGCTCGATTTCGAACCCGGCTCGATCGAACCGCACCTGCACATGAACCTTCGCCTGCGCGACGAGCAGGGCAAGGTGCTGGCCACCTCGCGTGACCTGGACGCGCTGCGCGCAAGGTTTGGTGGCCGTGCCGGTGATGCCTTCGCGGCGCGTGCCGGGCGCGAGATGGCGGCCGATGGCCTGCGCACGTTCCCGGCCACGCCGATTCCGCTGCAGGTGCCCGGTGAAGCCGGCGTTCCGGCCTACCCGGCGCTGCTGGACGAGGGCGACAGCGTGGCGTTGCGCATCTTCGCCGACCGCCAGCAGGCACAGGAGGCGCACCCGCTGGGCGTGCGTCGCCTGTTGGAAATCGCCCTGGCCGAGAAGGTCAAGCAGGCACGCAAGCAGCTGCCAGTGGGTGCCAAGACCGGTCTGCTGTATGCCGCGATCGAATCGCAGGAACGCCTGCGCGGGGACCTGGTCGATGCAGCGATGAACGCGGTGCTGGCCGAAGGCCTGGACGACATCCGCGATGCGGCGGCGTTCGAGCAACGCCGCGAGCATGCCGCCAAGGCCCTGTTCGGTGAGGCCATGTCGCGGCTGAAGCTGGCCGAAACCATCCTGGCACTGGTAGCGGAACTGAAGCCGATGCTGGAAGCGCCGTTGATGGGCTGGGCGCGCGGCAACCTGGACGACATGGAAGCGCAGCTGGCCGGCCTGATCCATCCCGGCTTCCTGCGCGATACGCCGGCAGATGCGCTGGCGCAGTATCCGCGCTACCTGAAGGCGATGATCCTGCGCACCGAGCGTGCCAAGCGTGATCCGCCGCGTGATCAGGCGCGCATGCTGGAACTGCATCCGTTCCTGGAGGCGCTGGAGGTGGGCGAGCAGCAGGGGCTGCGCGATCGCCCGCAATGGCAGGCCCTGCGCTGGGATCTGGAAGAACTGCGGGTATCGCTGTTCGCGCAGGAGCTGGGAGCACGCACCGGCATCTCGGCCAAGAAGCTGGCGCAGCGGGTGACGGCACTGCGCCAGGCCTCGTAATCCCGGCCCGACCCCGCCGGAACGATGACCGGCGGGGTGCGGTGGAATGTCATCCACGCGTGGCGTGGATCTACTACTTGGTACGCTGAACCTTCGGCTGGGTGTTGACGCCGTCGACCTTCATGTACCAGACGCCCATCACGCCGGGCTTGATGCTGACCCTGGGCGACTGCTTGCGCACGCCGACGACACTGGTGGCGTCGGTCTGTTCCCACTCCTGGCCGTTGTCCAGCACGTAGACGCGGCCCTTGCTGAAGCCGCGGAATTCGCCCTGCAGCACGCCGGTGATCGGCTCGTTGCTGCCGAAGTCGAAGAAGCCGCGGTTCTTCACGATCACTTCCTGGCGGCCTTCCTCGCGCGCCTGTTCGCGCACTGCTGCCACCGCCTCGGTGGTTGCCGCTTCGACCTTGCCCTGCAGCCAGCGGTTGAGCGTGGCCAGTTCCTGTGCGCTCAGCTTGTCCAGACCGGCCGCCTTGAATTCGGTGGGCGACATCTGCTGTTGCAGGTCACCGCCGACCACGCGCTGTGCCAGCGCAGGCGTCGACAGGGACAGCAGCAGCGCGGCGCAGGCCAGCAGCCGTGGGCGGAAATGCGGGGCGATCGAGGGCATGGCGGGACTCTCCAGGGTTTGCCGGCGAGTGTAGCGGCATGTCTTCATGCCGGGTGATGGTGGCCGTGGTGATTGTCCCTGAACGACGCCGGCGCTAGTGTAGGAACCTCTGTCTTGCCTGCTCGATGCTGTGAACCGCGCTTCCGTCCCCGGCCTGGATGCCTTGTTGAACCGTCCTTCGGCAGCCGTGCTGCCTGCTCCGCTGCGCCAGGCCCTGCGCGAGCACTGGGAAGCGCCGGAGTGCGATCAGCAGATGCGCGCCACCTGGTCGGTGCTGGGTGACACCCTTGATGCCCTGTCGATGCTCTCGGCCGACGAAGGTGCCGTGGTCGCCGCGCTGCTGTTCGACCTGCCCGGCCTGCGCGCAAGCCTGGACCAGCTGCCGTTGGGCAACCACAAGGCGGCGGTGCTCGGCCTGCTCGATGGCCAGGACGCCGCCGACCCGGTGTGGGCCCTGCATGCCGGTCGTGAGGCCGGACGCAACAGCGAAGGCCTGCGCCGGCTGCTGCTGGCGATCATCCGCGACCTGCGCGTGGTGCCGATCCTGCTGGCGCGGCAACTGGCGCGGATGCGCGCAGCCGACAAACTGGACGACGAGCAGCGTCGCGCGCTGGCGCAGCTGACCCGTGACATCCACGCACCGTTGGCCAACCGCCTGGGCATCTGGCAGCTGAAGTGGGAGCTGGAGGACCTGGCCTTCCGTCACCTGGAACCGGAGACTTACCGGCGCATTGCCCGTGAGGTGGACGAAACCCGTATCGCGCGCGAGCGCTACGTCGAGAACGTCAAGAAGGTGCTGTCGCGCGAACTGGTCGCACAGGGCATCAAGGCCGAGGTGAGTGGCCGCCCGAAGCACATCTACAGCATCTGGCGGAAGATGCAGAAGAAGCGGCTGGCGTTCGACCAGCTGTACGACATCCGCGCGGTTCGCGTGATGGTGGACGACGTCGCGGCCTGCTACGCCGCGCTGGGTGTGGTGCATGCGCTGTGGGCACCGGTGCCCAGCGAGTTCGACGATTACATCGCCCGGCCCAAGGCGAACGACTACCGCTCGCTGCACACCGCCGTGGTCGGCCCGGAAGGCCGCACCATCGAAGTGCAGATCCGTACCCACGAAATGCATTCGCAGGCCGAGCTGGGCGTGGCCGCGCACTGGAAGTACAAGGAAGGCGGCAAAGGCGCGGAAAAGTCCTTCGACCGCAAGATCACCTGGATGCGCCAGCTGCTGGAGCAGGCCCAGGACGGGCAGGGCAACGAGCTGGCCGGGGCGCTCGATGCCGAGCTGACCGAGGACCGGGTCTATGCGCTGAGCCCGAAGGACGAGGTGCTGGACCTGCCGCAGGGCGCCACCCCGCTCGATTTCGCCTACCAGGTGCACACGATGGTCGGCCACCGTTGCCGTGGCGCCAAGGTCAACGGCCGCATCGTGCCGCTGACCTACCGCCTGCGCAGCGGCGACCGGGTCGAGATCCTGACCGGCAAGGAGGCCGACCCGCGCCGCGACTGGCTGATGCCGGCCAACGGCTTCCTGGCCAGCAACCGCTCGCGCGAGAAGGTGCGCAGCTGGTTCCACAAGCTGGACCGCGCACGCAACGTGCAGGCCGGCCGTGAACTGCTCGAGCGCGAACTGAAGCGCCTGGGCCTGCAGCATTCGGACCTGGCGGTGGCGGCGAAGAAGTTCCACGCCGACAGCGTCGATGATCTTTACATCCAGGTAGCGCTGGGCGATACCGGCCCCAACCAGGTCAGCCGTACCCTGCTGGAAGCGGAACGTGCGGCCAGCCAGCCGGCCCCCGCGCCGACCCTGCCGCGCCCGACCGCGCGCCGCGAGAACCTGGGCAAGTCCAAGTTCACCGTGCAGGGCGTGGGCAACCTGCTGGTGCAGCTGGCGCGCTGCTGCCAACCGGTGGCCGGCGAACCGATCGTCGGCTATCTGACCCGTAGCCGCGGTGTCACCGTGCATCGTGCAGACTGTGCCGCGCTGGCCCGGCTGGCGGCCACCAGCCCGCAGCGGATCCTGCCGGTGGAGTGGGGCCAGGCCGGTGGTGGCTACGAAGTGGACGTGGTGGTCACGGCGGTCGACCGCCGCTGGCTGCTGAAGGACATCACCAACCTGATTGCCCAGGAAGACGCCTACGTGCTCGACATCCACAGTGACAACGTGCGCAACAGCGGTCGCGCCCATCTGCGCCTGCGCCTGAAGGTGAGCGACTATGGCCAGCTGTCGACCCTGCTGGGCAAGCTGGACGCGCTGCCGGGCGTGAGCGAGGCGCGTCGCCTCGGCTGAGCTTCACGCTGCCCCGGCTACCCTGCACGCATGGAACGCGAGCCCCCGCATCGCCTGCATGGCGCTGAACATCCAGCGCTGGACCGCGTCCGCCGTGAAGGCCGTTGGTGGTGGCTGCAGGCCCGCCATGCGCGCCGGGTCTGGCGCTGGGCGCTGGTCGCGGCGGTGGCGGTGTTCGTGCTGCTGGTGCTGCTGCGCAAGCCGCTGGCCGACTGGTTCTGGGATGAGCCGCAGATTGAACAACTGCTGGCGGAAGGCGATCGCGCATTGGCGGCGGGCCGGCTGAGCGAAGCCGATGGCAGTGGTGCACGCGAGCGCTACCAGGCGGTACTCGCGCTGGACGGGGATCGTCCGCAGGCCCGGGAGGGCCTGGCACGCACGGCGGCGGCGGCGCTGCAGCAGGCACGCGACAGACTGCAGAACGACGACCTCGACGGGAGTGCACAGGCGTTGGCCCTGGCCCGCGACCTGCAGGTACCGCAGGGCGATGCCGATGCCGTGGCGCGCCAGCTGCAGGCCCGGCGCAGTGCCGGGGCGGGCATCGGTATCTTGCTGGCGCAGGCACGCAATGCCTTCGCCGCGGGTCGCCTCGATGAGGGTGACAGCAGTGCCTTGCCGCTGTTCCAGCGCATCCTGGGCCTGCAGCCAGACAACCTGCCGGCGCTGGAAGGGCGCGAGGATGCCCTGAGCGATCTGCTGCAGCGTGCACGAGAGATGGCCGCGCGCGGCGAGCTGGCACAGACCGCCGCCCTGCTGCAGCGTGCGCGCCAGTTCGATGCCGGGCACACCGATCTGCCGGCCAGCCAGGAGGCACTGGCGCGCGCGGTTGACCAGCGCCTGCGGCAGGGCCAGCGTGCGCTGAAACAGCAGAAGCTGGAGGCCGCCTCGGAAGCATTCGAGGCGGTGCTGGCGGCGGCCCCCGATGATTCCAGTGCCTTGCGCGGTCGCGAGCAGACTGCGCAGGCGCTGCTCGCGCGCAGCCAGCGCCATGCGGCTGATTTCGAGTTCGAGGCGGCCGAAGCCGATCGCGCACGGGCGGGCGCGCTGGGCGCATCTGCGGCAGCGATTCAACAGGCGGCCCAGCGCATCCAGCGCGCCCAGCAGATGCAGCAGGCCCAGCAGCATCCGGCAGTGAGCGTGGCCCAGCGCGAACGGCAGCTGCGCGACCGCCTGCGCCAGATCGACCGCGCCGAGCGCGAAGGACGATGGATCAGCCCGCCCGGCCACAGCGCCTTCGACGCGCTGCGCGAGGCACAGGCGCTGGCCCCGCGTGATGCACGGGTCAGGGCGGCAGCGTCGCGCCTGTTGCCGGCCAGCCGGCAGTGCTTCGATGACAACCTGCGGCAGAACCGGGTGCAGGCCGCCGGCGCCTGTCTGCAGGCCTGGCAGACGTTGGCGCCGACCGCACCGGGCCTGCCCTCGTCGCGGGTGCGGCTGGCGCAGCGCTGGCTGGCCATCGGCAGCGAGCGGCTGGGCCGCGGTGACGTGGCCTTCGCCGAGGCGGCCGTGGCCCAGGTGCGCCAGCTGCAACCGGACCTGCAGGAGCTGGCCGCGTTCGAGCAGCGCCTGCGACAGGCCGGCGGGCGGCTGGATTAGTCGAAGAACACCCGCTGCACCGTGGCCCGCGCCGCATCCAGCGAGAAGTGCAGGGCGACGTTGGCCAGGCCGGCATCGGACAGCTGCTGCCATAGCTGCGGATCCTGGTACAGGCGCACCACGGCGGCCGCGAACGCGGCGGCGTCATCGGCCACCAGCACGTCCTGGCCAGGCTGCAGGTGCATGCCCTCCACCGCACAGGTCGTGCCGACCACCGGCTGGCCGTGGGCCATGCTCAGGTTGATCTTGCCCTTCACCCCGGCGCCGAAGCGCAGCGGCGCGATGGCGATGCGCGCACCGTCCATGTACGGCACGATGTCCTCGACGAAGCCATGCATCTCCACCCCGGGCTGGCCGGCGGCCAGTGCCAGCAGGCTGTCCGGCGCGGCCGCGCCGATGCAGTGCAGGCGCACCTGCGGCAGCTGCGCGCGGATGCCGGCGAAAACGTCGCCGATGAACCATTCCATGGCGTCCAGGTTCGGCGGGTGGCGGAAGCCGCCGACGAAGACCAGGTCGTGGCGCTGTGCATACGGTGCGCCGGCACCGGCCACTTCATGCAGGTTGGAAATCAGCTCCACCCGTACACGCGGTGCATCGGCCTGCAGCTGTTCGCGCTCGGCGGCACTGACCAGCACGGTGACATCGCACTGCTCCATCACCGCCAGTTCGCTGCTGCGGGTGCGATCTGCCGCGCGCAGCAGGCTGGCGTCGCCGGCCACTTCGGCGCCGCGGCGCTCGCGCAGGTAATGCAGGTCCACCGTATCGAACACGGTGCGTGCCTGCGGCGCGTAGCGCTTGAGCAGGGGCAGGCATTCGTTGGCGACGTGGTGCCGCACCAGCAGGGCGACATCGAAGCGCGCACCGTGGCTGCGCAGCCAGCCGGCCACGCCCTCCAGGAACGGCGCGTACCAGACTTCCACGCCCATGCGCTGCAGGGCCTCGGTGGCCGCGCCGCCGTGCTCGCGCCGGGTCGGCACGAACACCACGTGGGCACCGCCCTGCAGCAGCAGGCGGATCAGGTTGACCTGGCGCAGCGAGGCGGAATCACGCTCCGGGCGCGGCACTTCCTCGTCCAGGATCAGCACCTGGCGGCGGCTGCGGCACAGCAGGGCGGGCGAGGGCACTTCACCCACGGCCGGATGGCGGGCCAGCTCGGTGGCCCATTTTGCGGCGAAGATGCCCTGGTTGCGCACCTGGTAGGCCTTCACCCCGCTGCCGGTATCGGTGCCGTTGCTGGTGCCTTCATCGTGGATCACCCGGCTGGCAGGCTGCACCACCACGCGGCGGCCCAACGCACGCACGCTGAAGGCCAGGTCGGTATCTTCGTAGTAGGCCGGTGTGTAGCGGGTATCGAAGCCGCCCAGCTGCTGCCACAGGGCACGCGGCAGCATCAGCGCCGCACCGGAGCAGTAGTCGACATCGCGCAGGCTGGCATAGCGCGGGTCGTCGGCGGCCTCGAAGCGGCCATAGCTCCAGCCGCTGCCGTCGGCGAAGATCACCCCGCCCGATTCCTGCAGGCGGCCATCGGGGTAGAGCAGCTGGCTGCCGACCAGGCCCGCTTCCGGCACTGTGTCGAACGTCTCCAGCAGCGCGTCCAGCCAGCCTGGCTGCGGCACCGTATCGTTGTTGAGCAACACCACGTAGCGGCCGCGTGCGCGCGACACACCATCGTTGCAGGCTTCGATGAAGCCGCCGTTGCGTTCGCGCACTTCGTAGCGCAGGCCGGCGATCTGCGGCATCCACTGCACGGTGGCGTCGCTGCTGCCATCATCCACCACCAGGATCTCGCAGGCGGTCGCCGGCGGATGCGCCGCCAGGGCACGCAGGCAGGCCAGGGTGTGATCGGCGTGGTTGTAGACCGGGATGATGATGCTCGCCACCGGCGATTCGCTGAAGGGCACGCTGAACGGCGCGAACGCCTGCGCCGCCGGAAGGTACAGCGGGGCGCGCGGGGCAGGCACCGCGCGCTGGGTGTGCACCCGGATGCGTTGCCACGTGGCCCGCCAGCCGCGGGTACGCAGGCTGGCCAGGCTCCGGCGGGCCAGGCCCGTGAGGCGGTTGATCAGGTATCGGATCTCGGCCAGGGACATCGCCATCCGGTTGCAACTCCAGCTTAAGCAGGGGAACCCGGGAGAATTCGCCAGCCACGGTGGCTGGGGTAGACTCGCCAGACTCTACATTCTCGCATTCCCGTGCCCCGACGCTACGATTCCGACGACATCGACGATTTCGACGACGACGACCAGCAGGACAACGGCCCGCTGTGGCGGCGCCGGCTGATCACCTGGAGCATGGCTGTGGTCGCGTTGGGATTGGGTTTCCTGATCCCCTATACGCTGTACCTGAACCAACAGGTGACCCAGCGCTTCGGCGAACTTCGCTGGCAGATCCCGACCCGCGTGTACGCACGCCCGCTGGTGCTCACGCCCGGCAAGGCGATGGACGCGGCGACCCTGAAGACCGAGCTCGCCGCATCCGCCTACCGCGATGACGGGCAGGGCAAGGAGCCGGGCACCTACGCGGTGAACGGCGGGCGCTTCGTCATTTCCAGCCGTGGCTACAACGATGTGGATGGCCGGGTTGCCCCGCGCCGGCTTGAGTTGTCGTTGTCCGATGGAGCGGTCGGCTCGCTGCGCGACGCCGGCGACCGCAAGGCGCTGAAGGCCGCGCGGCTGGACCCGGCCCGCATCGCCACCCTGTACGGCCAGAAGCAGGAAGAACGCCGCCTGATCCGCATGGATGAGGCGCCGGACCTGCTGGTGACCGGCCTGCAGGCGGTGGAGGACAAGGACTTCAATCGCCACCACGGCATCGACCTGTCCGGCATTGCGCGCGCGGTGTGGGTGACGATCCGCTCCGGTGGCCAGAGCCGCCAGGGCGCCTCCACGCTGACCCAGCAGCTGGCCCGCAGCGGCCTGCTCGGGATCGGCAAGGAGCAGACGATCACCCGCAAGTTCAACGAAGTGCTGTACGCGCTGATCATGGAAGCGCGCTACGACAAGCGCACCATCTTCGAGGCCTATCTCAACCAGGTGTACCTGGGCCAGCGCGGCAGCCAGGCGATCCACGGCATGTCCTCCGGGGCCGAGTTCTGGTTCGGCCGTGACCTGCAGTCGCTGGAAACCGAGCAGATCGCGCTGCTGATCGGCCTGGTCAAGGGGCCGTCCTTCTACGACCCGCGACGGAACCCGGAACGGGCGCTGGACCGCCGCAACTTCGTGCTGGGCAAGCTGCACGAGGCTACGCTGATCGACGATGCCGAGTACCAGCGTGCGCTGAAGGCACCGCTGGGCGTACCGAAGACCCCGGGCCTGGTCGCAGCCAACCGCTTCCCGGCCTATGTGGACCTCGTCCGACGCCAGCTTGGCCATGACTATCCGGAATCGGCGCTGCAGGGCGCGGGCCTGAGCGTGATGACCGGTATGTCGCCGTCCGCGCAGGCCTATGCCGAAGGCGCGGTGACCCGCACCATCAAGTCGCTGGAAAGCAAGCGTCGCCCTGAACTGCAGGCCGGCATGGTGCTGACCGACGTGCACAACGGTGACGTGCTGGCGGTGATCGGCAGCCGTGAAGTTTCCGAGGTGGGCTTCAACCGCGCGATCGAGGCACAGCGGCCGGTCGGCTCGCTGCTGAAGCCATTCGTGTACCTGCTCGCGCTGGCGCAGCCGGACCGCTACTCGCTGGCCAGCTGGGTCGACGATTCACCGGTGACCGTGCAGCTCGGCCGTGGCCGCAACTGGAGCCCGGGCAATGCGGACAACCGCAGCCATGGCACGGTGCGCCTGATCGACGCGCTGGCCCATTCCTACAACCAGGCCACGGTGCGCGTGGGCATGCAGGTCGGCCCGGAGCGGGTGACCCAGCTGATCCATGTGCTGGCCGGCATCAAGGCCGAAGCGAATCCGGCGGTGATCCTCGGGTCGACCGACCAGAGCCCGTATGCGATGGCGCAGCTGTACCAGTTCCTGGCATCCGGTGGTGAGATCCAGCCGTTGCATGCGGTGCGTGGCGTGCTTGATCCGCAGGGCAAGCTGCTCAAGCGTTATGACAAGACCCCGGCACCGGCGCAGGAGGGCGATTCGATTGCCGCCAACCTGATCAGCGTCGGCCTGCAGCAGGTGGTCGCCAGCGGTACTGCCCAGCGTTTGAATGCTGATGGCCTGGGTCGCCTGCAGCCCGCTGGCAAGACCGGCACCACCAACGATGGCCGTGACAGCTGGTATGCCGGTTACACCGGTGATCACCTGGCAGTGATCTGGATCGGCAACGACCAGAACGAGCAGGCCGGCCTGTACGGCGCCACCGGTGCGATGCGGGTCTGGTCGGGCATCTTCCAGCGCCTGCCAAGCGCACCGTTGCGTGTCAGCAACAAGGGGCTGGACTGGCAGTCGGTGGCGCCCACCGGCCTCAACACGACCGATGAAGGCTGCCCGGGCGCCCGCCGCTTCCCGTTCGTGGTCGGTTACGCGCCAGCGTATGCGCCGTGCGCGCCGGCGGTGCCGCCGGACGGGCAGGGCGGTGCCGAAGGTGAAGGCGGTGGCTGGCGCAGCTGGTTCGGCCTGGACCGCAAACCGGATACACCCGCCGAACCTGCCGCCGCCACTCCTCCCCCAAGCCGATGATGCCGATGAACATGCGATCCCTGCTGCAGCCCTTGGCCCTGACCGGCCTCAGCCTGGCCCTGGCCGCCTGCGTGACCAGCGCGCCGCCGGTGGTCAAGCCGGTCGATACCACCACGCCGGCGCAGCGCCTGGCCGCCGTGGACGCGGCCGCTGGCCCGGACGACAAGGAGTTGTCGGTGCAGCCGTTGCGTGACTCGCAGGTGGAAGATCTGCGCGTGACCGCGCAGGCGCAGCGCCAGGCCGGCGATCTGGCGGGTGCTGCCAGCAGCCTGGACCATGCGCTGGAGATCGTGGCCGGTGATCCGGCGGTGCTTCAGGAACGTGCCGAGCTGGCGCTGCTGCAGGGGCAGTGGGCGCAGGCAGAGACGTTCGCACGCAAGGCGGTCGACCTCGGCTCGAAGACGGGGCCGCTGTGCCGCCGGCACTGGGCGACGATCGAGCAGTCGCGCCTGGCGCGGAGTGAGAAGGAGAATGCGGTGTCGGCGCATGCGCAGATTGAAGGCTGCACCGTGCCGGGGATCAAGCGGTACTGAGTTTTCGGCCAACGGCGCAGCCCCTCGTGACTGTGGGTGGGTCGCTGAAGCCAGAAGCAAAAGCCGCGCTTGGCCGGGCGGGGTGGGTTCGCGGGGGACGCCGTGAACCCGTCCCTGAAGTGACCCCCGCGAACCCACCCCGCCCGGCCTCTGACAGTTTTCGTGTGCGTCCAGCCACGGAAAAGAAAAAGAAGATCAAAAGCGGGGCGCGCGCTGCGCGCACTTGCCACTTTCCTTTTCCTTCCCCGTTCCACCAACCGCTTCTGAAATGGCAGTTGAGCAAGCTCGACGCTGCGCCGCGCGCGCATCCGTCACTGGGAAACTGTCGAGGGTGGGGCGGGAGGGGCAGGCAGGACCGTTGGCGCCATGGATGGCGCCATCGAGCCCCCAGGGATGGGTTTACGGCGTGTCCTGCCTGCCCCTCCCGACCCGCCCAGCACGTAGAAACCCAGAGCCATGAACCAAGCTGTTGCTGTTGCTGTTGCTTTTGCTTTTGCGGGTGCTCTGGCTTGAAACGGGTGCCGGGCAGCGCCCGGCCGGGTATCCTTTCCCTCTGATGTCCGACCTCGTTCATGCCAGCCGCGAAGCCCTCAGCGACGGCGGCGCGCTCGCCTCGCACCTGGATGCCTTCAACCCGCGTCCCGCACAGCTGCGCCTGACCGAGGCCATCGCCGACGCGCTGCAGCAGCGCGATCTGTTGCTGGCCGAGGCCGGTACCGGCACCGGCAAGACCTTCGCCTATCTGGTGCCCGTCCTGCTGTCCGGCCTGCGTACCATCATCTCCACCGGCACCCGCGCGCTGCAGGACCAGCTCTACCACCGTGATCTGCCGCGCGTGCGCCAGGCGCTCGGTGTCGGCCTGCGCAGCGCGCTGCTGAAGGGGCGGGCGAATTACCTGTGCCGCTACCGCCTGCAGCAGGCACGCGGCGAGCCGCGTTTTTCCAGCCCGGAACAGGCCGCGCAGTTCCAGCGCATCCTGGCCTGGTCCGGTCGTTCGGAATTCGGTGACATCGCCGAACTGGACGGCCTGGCCGATGATTCACCGCTGCTGCCGATGGTCACCTCCACTGTCGACAACTGTCTGGGCACCGACTGCCCGTTCTGGGAAGACTGCTTCGTGGTGCGTGCGCGGCAGCGCGCGCAGGCGGCAGACGTGGTGGTGGTCAACCATCACCTGCTGCTGGCCGACCTGGCACTGAAGCAGGATGGCTTTGGCGAGTTGCTGCCGGGGGCGCAGGCCTTCGTCATCGACGAAGCGCATCAGCTGCCCGAGTTGGCTGCGCAGTTCTTCGGCGAAGGTTTCGGCATGCGCCCGTGGCAGGAACTGGGTCGCGACTGCCTGGCCGAAGCGCGCGGCGTAGGCGGCGCGCAGTCGGCGCTGCAGGAACCGGTCGACCAGCTGCAGCAGTCGCTGCTGGCGCTGCGCGCGGCGATGGAAGGGCTGCCCCCGCGTGGCACGCAATGGCGAGCGCTGGCGATGCCACAGGTGCGGGACGGATTCGATGCGGTGATGGCGGGGTTGGTGACCCTGGAGCAGGCGCTGCAGCCGCTGCGCGAGGCGGCTGCCGGCCTCGATGCCTGCCATGCGCGTGCGCGCGAGGCCGTTTCGCGGCTCAGCCGCTGGCTGGGGGAAGACGAGCCCACACTGGATTTCGATACCGATCCTGCAGAAGCGGCAGGTGCTGCCGATGTGCTCTGGTATGAGCTGACACCACGCGGGTTCCGTTGCCAACGCACGCCCATGGATGTGTCCGGCCCGCTGCGCGAACACCGCGAGCGCAGCCGGGCAGCATGGATCTTCACCTCGGCGACGCTGACCGTTGGCGGGGGCTTCGATCACATCGCTACGCGCCTGGGCCTGGATGATCCGCATACGCTGGTCCAACCCAGCCCGTTCAACTGGCCGGAGCAGGCGTTGTGCTATCTGCCCGAAGGCCTGCCTGATCCGGCCGCGCGTGGTTTCGGGACCGCGCTGATCCAGAGCCTGCGCCCGGTGCTGCAGGCATCGCAGGGCAGGGCGTTCCTGCTGTTCGCTTCGCATCGCGCCCTGCGTGAGGCTGCCGAGGCACTGCGCGATGGGCCATGGCCGTTGTTCGTGCAGGGTGAGGCACCGCGCGCGACGCTGCTGCAGCGCTTCCGCGAATCGGGCAATGGCGTACTGCTGGGCTCGGCCAGTTTCCGCGAGGGCGTGGACGTGGTCGGCGAAGCGCTGAGCGTGGTGATGATCGACAAGCTGCCCTTTGCCGCCCCGGACGACCCGGTGTACGAGGCGCGTCTGGAGGCGATCCGCAGCCAGGGCGGCAACCCGTTCCGCGACGAGCAGCTGCCACAGGCGGTGATCGCGTTGAAGCAGGGGGTCGGCCGCCTGATCCGCAGCGAGAGCGACCGTGGTGTGCTGGTGCTGTGCGACCCGCGCCTGCTCAATCGGGGTTACGGCCGGGTCTTCCTCGATTCACTGCCGCCGTTCCGCCGCACCCGCAGCCTGGCCGATGTGCAGGCCTTCTTTACGCCACAATGGGCGCCCGTGGCCGATGATGCCGTTCCAGCCACCGCCCCGCCGGCGGGCCCGGAACCGGCGCCCGGTGCCACGTTCCCCCTGTTCTGACCTGATCCGATGAAACTGCTCGCCTTTGAAACCGCCACCGAAGCCTGTTCCGTTGCCCTGCATGTCGATGGGCAGGTGCTGGAACGCTTCGAGATCGCCCCGCGCCGGCATGCCGAACTGAGCCTGCCGTGGGCCGAGGCGCTGCTGGCCGAAGCCGGCATCAGCCGCCGCCAGCTGGACGGCATCGCGCTCAGCCGCGGCCCTGGTGCGTTCACGGGCGTGCGCCTGGCGATCGCCATCGCGCAGGGCATCGCACTGGCGCTGGACCGTCCGCTGCTGCCGGTATCGACGCTGCAGGTGCTGGCGCTGCGGGCACCGGCAGAAGAAACGCAGATCCTGTCGGCGATCGACGCACGGATGGGGGAGTTGTACGTTGCGCGCTTCGAGCGTGTTGACGGCCTGCCGGTCGCGCGCGACGGCGAGCGTGTGTGCGCACCGGATGCAGTGGCGTTGCCGGAAGGTTTGTCGGCCTATGGCGTGGGCACCGGCTTCGGTGCGGCCGACGGCGCGCTGGTGGCGCAGCTGGGCAGCGGCCTTCGTGGATTCGATGCCACGGCATTGCCGCGGGCGTCGGACGTGCTGGCACTCGCGGTGCCGGCGTTCGCGCGTGGCGAGGCGATTGCGCCGGAGAAGGTCGAGCCCGCGTACCTGCGTGACAACGTGGCACTGACCCTGGCCGAGCAGCAGGCCGCGCGTGAGGCGAAGGCGAAGGCCAACGGCTGAGCCCCTCGTGGCGGGGCGTTGATCGCGGATTCGTGAGGTTGTCCGAGCGGGTGGGCTGCGCAGGGGGCGCTGCAAGTCCCCCTCTGGGGTCCGGCCCAGCCGCCAGCGGCTGGGCCGGACCCCAGAGGGGGGTTTACGGCGTGTCCTGCAAGCCCACACCGCCCCGCCAAGCCCAACATCCCGACCGCTGCTTTGGCTGTTGCCGTTGCTCTGGCTTTGCAGCGGGTCCCGGGCCGCAGGCCCGGGCAACGAACCCCTACCGGTCGTCGTGCAGGGTGCCGCCCGGCAGGAACACCCAGGTGCGGGTCACCTGCAGGATGTCGATCTCGTCTTCGGTCTTCGGCAACGGCGGGAACGGCTGCGCCAGTTTCACCACCCGCAGCGCCGCCTCATCCAGCAACGGCGTCCCGCTCGAACGCAGGATCCGGCTGCTCTCCACGCTGCCATCGCGGCGCACTCCCACGCTGATCACCACCTGGCCACCGAGGCGGCGCTGCCGCGCCTCGTCCGGATAGTTCAGGTTGCCCACCTTCTCGGCACGGTCCACCCAGGCGCGCAGGTAATTGGCATAGGCATATTCGCGCGTGCTGGCCGACACGAACTTGCGGTTCGGACGCTTGGCGTACTGCGCCGAACGCAGGTGCACTTCAGCCGCCAGCCGCGCCATCTCCACGTCGCGCTGCTCGCGTGCGGTCAACGGTGCGTCCGGCTCGGGGCGTTCCGGGGTGGGCTGAGCCTGCGCCTGTGCCACCGTGTCCTGGCCGTTGCGGCTGCTGACCACCCGTGCCTGCGGCGGCGGAACCGGCGCGGCCGATTGCTGTTGCTGCGGAACCGGGCTCAGCCCGGACTGCGCCTGCGGCACGATGCCGGCCTGGTTGTCGCGCGGGCGCTGCGCGCGGTCATCCTCGCCACCGCCTTCCTGGCTGGCGGCGGCAAGAAAATCAGCCTGCTTCGGCGTCAGCGCGGTGCGGGTCTGGCTGAAGATCACCTCCAGCGTCGGCACCAGCGGCGCATCGCCTTTCACCGCAAAGCCCACGCCCAGGATCAGTAGGGCGTGGACCAGTACCGACAGCGCGATGGTCGCCCCCAGCCGTTGCGCTTCGCGCGGCGCCGGGGGCAGGACGGCAGGTGCGGCTTCCATCAGCGCAGGCCGGCCTCGAGCGCGTCGAACAGGGTGCCGGCAATGTTCAGGCCATACTGCGCGTCCAGTTCGCGCACGCAGGTCGGGCTGGTCACGTTGACCTCGGTCAGGTAATCGCCGATCACGTCCAGGCCGACGAAGCGCATGCCGCGGCGCTTCATCTCCGGGCCAACCTGGGCGGCGATCCAGCGGTCGCGCTCGCTCAGCGGGCGGCCTTCGCCGCGGCCGCCGGCGGCGAGGTTGCCGCGGAACTCGTCGCCCTGCGGAATGCGGGCCAGGCAGTAGTCCACCGGTTCGCCGTCCACCAGCAGGATGCGCTTGTCGCCGGCGGTGATGTCGGGGATGAACTTCTGTGCCAGGGCCAGCTTGCGGCCGCCGTCGGTCAGCGTTTCCAGGATCACGTTCAGGTTCGGGTTGCCCTGGCCGCTGCGGAAGATCGAGCGCCCGCCCATGCCGTCCAGCGGCTTCAGCACGGCCTGGCCATGCTCAAGGGCGAAGGCCTTCAACGCCTTGGCGTCGCGGCTGACCAGGGTGGGCGGGCAGCACTGCGGGAACAGCAGCGCGGCCAGCTTCTCGTTGTAGTCGCGCAGCCCCTGCGGGTTGTTGACCACGCAGGCGCCGGCCGCTGCGGCCACATCCAGCACCTGGGTGTCATAGATGTACTCGGCGTCGACCGGTGGGTCCTTGCGCATCAGTACGATCTGGCCGGGGCCGAATTCGGTGCGGCTGAATGCGCCCAGCTCATACCAGCCGGCCGGGTCGTCGCGCACCTGCAATGGTGCGGTCTGGGCCACCGCCACGCCGCCCTCCAGGGCCAGGCCGCCCGGGCGCACATAGTGCAGGGCATGGCCGCGGCGCTGGGCTTCCAGCAGCATGGCGAAGGTGGTGTCCTTGGCGATCTTGATGTGGGCGATGGGGTCCATCACCACGATGACGTTCAACGGCATGGGCGCACCTGTCAGGCAAGGCGTTGATGGTAGCGGCAACGCCGGTCGCGCGCCTCCCCGCCGTACTGCAACGCTGCGTCCGCCCGGCGCCCGCGCACTCATTGCGAAACCCGTCACGTTCAGGAGGGTGCCATGCCCTGCGCCATGGGGCGGCCTTGAAGCGGGCGCGGAAAGTGCGATATAGATACGCTTTCGTAGCGGCCCCCGCCTGAGATCGGGCCGTGCGCTTGGGGATAGGCAATGACTGAAAACACGACTGCGGGCGGGGAACTCGCAGGACTCCGGGTGATGGTCATCGATGATTCGAAGACCATCCGCAGGACTGCGGAAACGCTGCTCAAGCGCGAAGGCTGCGAGGTGGTCACCGCCACCGACGGCTTCGAAGCGCTTGCGAAGATCGCAGACCAGCAACCGCAGATCATCTTCGTCGACATCATGATGCCGCGCCTGGACGGGTACCAGACCTGCGCGCTGATCAAGGGCAACCAGCTGTTCAAGGCGACCCCGGTCATCATGCTCTCGTCCAAGGATGGCCTGTTCGACAAGGCGCGGGGACGCATCGTCGGCTCGGAGCAATACCTGACGAAGCCTTTCACGCGTGAAGAACTGCTGGGTGCCATCCGCACATACGTCAACGCCTGACCAGGGGGGAAAGGCACAATGGCTCGTATCGTTCTGATCGAGGATTCACCGACCGACCGCGCGGTGTTCACCCAGTGGCTGCGCCGTGCCGGCCACGAGGTGCTGGAAGCGGACAACGCCGAGGATGGACTGCAGCTGGTGCGCGACCAGGTGCCGCAGCTGGTGCTGATGGACGTGGTCCTGCCCGGCATGAGCGGCTTCCAGGCGACCCGGGCGATGGCCCGTGACGCAGCGATCAAGCACATCCCGGTGATCATCGTCAGCACCAAGGCGATGGAAACCGACAAGGCCTGGGGCCTGCGCCAGGGCGCGGCCGATTACATCGTCAAGCCGCCGCGCGAGGATGAACTGATCGCGCGGATCAACGAGCTGGTGGCCTGATGCGCTCGCCCTTCGACATCCTCGAAGCCTACGAGCGGCGCAGCCTGGCCCACGCGGTGCAGCTGCCCGAGCGGCAGTTCGCGCAGGACCTCTGGCGTGGCGTGGGTTACCGCGTCGGGCAGCGTCGGCTGGTGTCCGATTTCCGCGAAGTGGTGGAAATCGTGCCGATGCCGCCGGTCACCCCGGTGCCGTGCGCTCAGCCGTGGCTGCTGGGCGTGGGCAACCTGCGCGGCAACCTGTTCCCGGTGGTCGACCTGAAGTACTTCCTGGAAGGCACGCGTACCGTGCAGCAGGAAGGCCAGCGCGTGCTGATCATGCGCCAGGCCGGCGGCGACGTCGCGCTGACCATCGATGAGCTGTTCGGCCAGCGCAGTTTCGAACTGGACCAGCAGATCGAAGCCGGCATGCTTGCCGAAGGGCGCTACGGCCATTTCGTTGACCGCGCCTTCCATGCCGACGGCCATGACTGGGGCGTGTTCTCGCTCTCGCTGCTGTCGCGCACCCCTGAATTCCGGCAAGCCGCGGCCTGAGGCCGGGCATCGCCCCCTGCATTGAAGATCGAGGTTGAACGATGAGTACTGCTTCGGACGCCACCAAATCCGGCAAGCTGCGGCTGGGCGGCAGCAACCTCTGGCTGTTCCTGCTGCTGGCATCGATGATCCTGTTCGGCGTCAACACCGGCGTCGCCACCTGGCAGGGCAGCCGCTTGGCCGATGCCGGCTCCAAGGCCGCCGACCTCCAGGTGCTGTCGCAGCAGCTGGCCAACCAGGGCCGTGATGCCGTCGGCGGCAACGCGCAGGCGTTCACCGCTTTCAAGGCGACCCGCAACGCGATCGAACAGAACGTATCGATCCTGCAGGGGCGCTACGGCAAGGAACCGGGCGTGTCCGGCGCGATCACCACGCTGGCTGAAACCTGGGCGCCGCTGGGCAAGCAGGCCGGCCAGCTGGTCGCCAGCGAGCCGGCGGTGCTGGCGCTGGCCGGCAACGCCAACAACTTCAGCGGCGCGGTGCCGGGCCTGCAGGCCCAGCTGAACGAGTTGGTGCGCGCGATGTCCGCCTCCGGCGCACCGTCGGCGCAGGTGTACAGCGCACTGCAGCAGGTCGTGGTAGCCGGTTCGATGGCGCGCCGCGTGACCGAGATGCGTGCCGGTGGCAGTGCCGCAGCGACTGCCGGCGATGCGCTGGCGCGCGACATCACCGTGTTCTCGCAGGTGCTCGACGGCCTGCGCAACGGCAACGAGGAACTGGGCATCACCGCCGTGCGCGGCGCCGCCGCCATTGCTGCGCTGGAACAGTCCCAGCAGAAGTGGCAGGCGATGAAGCAGGACGCCGATGCGATCCTGGCCAGCTCGCGCCAGCTGTTCGCCGCGCAGTCGGCCGCCACCGCGCTGGGCCAGGGGTCGGCGCACATGCTTGACGACAGCCGCAAGCTGTTCGAAGCGTTCTCCTCGTTCGGCTCGGTGTCCGATACCCGCCTGTTCCCGAACTTCTGGATCGGCGTGGTCTCTGGTGCGCTGTCGCTGATCGCGATCATCGGCTTCGTCTCCACCAACGTGCGCAGCCGCTCGCGCGAGCAGGAACTGCGTTACCAGACCCAGGTGGAATTCAACAGCCGCAACCAGCAGGCGATCATGCGGCTGCTGGACGAAATTTCCTCGCTCGGTGAAGGTGACCTGACGGTGAAGGCCTCGGTGACCGAGGACATGACCGGCGCCATCGCCGACGCAATCAATTACGCGGTCGACGAGCTGCGCCACCTGGTGACCACCATCAACGACACCTCGGCCAAGGTTGCGGTGTCCACCCAGGAAACCCAGGCCACCGCCATGCAGCTGGCAGAGGCGGCGGGCCACCAGGCCAACCAGATCACTTCGGCTTCGGACCGCATCGGCGAAATCGCGGCGAGCATCGAACAGGTGTCGCGCAACTCGGCCGAGTCGGCCGACGTGGCACAGCGCTCGGTGGTGATCGCCGCCGAGGGTGCAGGCGTGGTGCGCGAGACCATCCAGGGCATGGACCAGATCCGCGACCAGATCCAGGAGACCTCCAAGCGCATCAAGCGCCTGGGCGAGTCGTCGCAGGAAATCGGCTCGATCGTGGAACTGATCAACGACATTTCCGAGCAGACCAACATCCTGGCGTTGAACGCGGCGGTGCAGGCGGCTTCGGCCGGTGAAGCGGGCCGCGGCTTCGCGGTCGTGGCCGACGAAGTGCAGCGACTGGCGGAACGTACCTCCGGCGCGACCCGACGCATCGAAAACCTGGTGCAGGCGATTCAGGCCGATACCAACGAAGCGGTCACCTCGATGGAACAGACCACCGCCGAAGTGGTGTCCGGTGCACGCCTGGCCGAGGACGCCGGCACCGCGCTGACCGAAATCGAGCGCGTGTCCAATGCACTGAACACCCTCATCAAGAACATCTCCATCGCCGCCCAGCAGCAGTCGGCCGCCGCCTCGGACATCACCCGTACCATGGGCGTGATCCGGCAGATCACCGGCCAGACCTCGCAGGGTGCCGGGCAGACCGCCGAATCGATCGGCCACCTCGCGCAGCTGGCGGCGGACCTGCGCCGTTCGGTCGCCGACTTCAAGCTGCCGGCGTGACGCGGGCAGGCGGCGAGCAAGGAACCCCTCGATGAAGCATTTCCATTCCCCACGTCAGAACTCGCGCGGCCTCCGCGCGGCGGCGAACGGAGCGCGTCCATGAACAGTCTGCGCGATGCGATGAGCCACGCAGCGCTGGGCTGGGTCAAGCCCGAGCTGGACGAGACCCTGCGCCAGGTGCGCAACGAGGTCGAGTACTACGCGGAAGACCCGACCGACGCCAGCCGCATGCGCATCTGCGCCGGCTACCTGCACCAGGTGCAGGGCACCCTGCGCATGGTTGAACTGTATGCCCCGGCGATGGTGGCCGAAGAACTGGAGCAGCTGGCCAACGCCATTGGCGGCGGACGCGTGTCCGATCGCGATGAAGCGTGCGCGACCCTGATGCGCGGCAGCGTGCTGCTGCCCGACTACCTGGAGCGCCTGCAGAACGGTCATCGCGACATTCCGATCGTGCTGATGCCGCTGCTCAACGAGATCCGCGCCGCGCGTGGCGAGGAAGGCGTGCATGACAGCGTGCTGCTGGCCTTCGCGCCGGACAGCGTCACCGCCACCGAGGCCGAGCTGGACCACGCGCGTGGCAGCCTGAGCGGGCGCAACCGCGAGCTGCTCGATACCGTGGGCAGTGCGGTGAAGGAAGAACTGCTGCGCATCAAGGATGCGCTGGACCTGCACCTGCGTACCGGCGGTGCCCCGGAACAGCTGCAGACCCAGGCCAACGAACTGGGGGCGGTGGCCGATACGCTGGGCATGATGGGCCTGGGCGTGGCCCGTGGCGTGGTCGTGCAGCAGCGCGACGCGCTGCGTGGCGTGGTCGAAGGCCGCCAGCAGATCGACGAGAACCTGCTGCTGGATATCGCCGGTGCGCTGCTCTACGTGGATGCCTCGCTGGATGACCAGGTGGCCCATCTGGGCGCTGGCGGCAGTGGCGAGGACGATCCGAGCGCCGTGGAGAACCGGCGCACGGTAGAGGTGCTGGCCCATGAAGCCATCGCCAACTTCGCTGCGGCACGCGAGCACTTCGTCGCCTTCATCGAAACCAGCTGGAACCATGCCGAGCTGCAGGACGTGCCGCGCCTGCTGGGTGACGTTGCCGGTGCGCTGCGCATGCTCGACCTGGGCACCGCGGCCGATTACCTGCGCGGCGTGCAGCAGTACATCGAGGCCGAGCTGATCGGCCGCCAGCGCGTGCCCAGTGGCCGCCAGCTGGACACCCTGGCCGATGCCATGGCCAGCCTGGAGTACTACCTGGAAGCCCTGCGCGACCGCCGTCCTGGGCGCGAGGACATCCTTGAAATCACGCGCAGCAGCCTTGAGGCGCTGCGCTACTGGCCGCTGCCGGACCGCGATGCCGCCGAGCCGGCCGCGTCTGCGCCGCCGTCGATCGAGCGCGAGCCGGTCGTGCTGCAGGTCGAGGCACTGCAGCCGGAGCCCATCGAGATCGCGGTACGGCCGGCCGCGCCGGCACCCGGCGATGTGCCGGTACCGCTGCCGGACTTCACCTTCGATCCGCCACCGGCCACGCCTTCGCCGGCAGCGGCGGACAACAGATTGGTGTTCGGTGGGCTGGGATCCGTCGCCTCCGCGCCGCTGTCGCTGCGTGACGAGTCGGATGCACCGCTGGTCTTTGCCGCTTCCAGTGCACCTGCACCCGAGGTCCCGCAATGGGATCTGGCATCGTTCCATCCGGAGGCCGATCCGCTCGATCCAGCGGACGATGAGCGCAGTCCGACGTTTGCCAGCTTCGATCCGGTCAGTTTCGAACAGCTCGATGCAGGGCAGGGGGCCGCCACACAGTGGACGCTGTCGGAGGCAACTCTGCCAGTGCAGTCCGATGCGACAACCGGCCTCGACGTCGGGGACGCCGTCGACGCGACGCTGGCCATCGATACCGGGACGGATGCCGCGCCGGTGTTCGACCCCGTGGCCGCCGAACATGATGCGGTTTCTGCAAACGACGACGTCGTGTTTCGTTTCGACGCCGATGCGCTGGACAATGCCGACGACGTGCTGTCGCTGCATGCGATGGAAACGTTGTCGCTGGACGCCGCCGCGCTGCATCCCGCGCTGGAGCTCGATCATGCCACCGCGCCGGCGGCGGTGGATGACGCGCCGGTGGCTGCAGAAGCGGACACCCCCGCAGTGGATGCGGCGCTGGACATGCCCGTACCGCTTGCCGATGCGCCGGCAGCGGCAGTATCGGTGATCGACATCGACACCATCGCGCCGATTGATTTCAGCGAAGCCGACGCGCAGTTCTTTGCCGAGCTGAGCGCGGCCGCCGCGGACTTCAATCCGCAGGCAACCGCGACGCCGGCCGATGCGGAAGCGCCGGTCGCCGTGGGCGACGCGGACGGTGCAGAAGCAGGCTTCGAGGCGGGGTTCGACGACGATGCCGAGAACATCGACGAGGACATCCGCGAGGTGTTCCTGGAAGAGTTCGACGACGAACTGGCCAACCTCGGAACGCTGCTGCCGGCATGGCGCATGCAGTCGGACAACATGGACCGGCTGCGGCCGATCCGCCGTATCTTCCACACGCTCAAGGGCAGTGGCCGACTGGTCGGTGCACGCACCCTGGGTGAGTTTGCGTGGAAGATCGAGGGCATGCTCAATCGCGTGCTCGACGGCAGCCGCCCGGCGACACCGGCGGTGCTGGCCATGGTCGACAACGCGCATGCCGCGCTGCCGCAGCTGAACGCCGCACTGCGCCATGGCCAGCGGATCAGCGTGGACCTGCAGGCGATGCAGGCCATTGCTGATCGCGTCGGTGCGGGTGAGGAAACCTATTACGTACCGTTGCCCGCTGCGGCCGCCCCCGCCGCCCCGCTGGTCGAAGCCGACGGCGAGGACGAGATCAGCCGCATCCTCGAAGCCGAAGCCGTCGCATCGGTGCAGGCCGAAGATCACGCTGCGCCCGAGCTGCCGGGCACGCCGGCCAACATCGACAGCGTGCTGCGCGAGATCCTGGAAGCTGAAGTGGAAGTCCACCAGGCGACCCTGCAGGACTGGCTGCGCTCGGCGCAGCAGGCGCCGCAGCCGGTGAGCGATGCGCTGCTGCGCGCGGTGCACACCATGAACGGCGCCTTCGCGATGACCGAAGTGCCGGAAATCACCGCGGTCACCGGCGGTGCCGAGTCCTACATCAAGCGTGCGCTGGCCGCCGATGTGGTGCCTGGTGACGAGGGCGTGGCTGCACTGGACGCGACCGCGCAGGCGATCACCGCGACCATGGAAGCACTGCAGGCCGAGCAGCCGCGGATCGCGCCGCAGGAAGCACTGGTTCAGCGCCTGCAGGCGCTGGCCGGGGAACTGCCGGAAGCGCGCTGGCCGATGGTCGGGCTGGAAGAGGACGAAGAGGATCTGGCGCTGGAAGCCGAACCCGCGTTCGACGCTGCGCCCGACGCAACCGATGCCCTGTCACCGGCACCCGACGATGCAGTGACCGGATTTATTGGGCCGGAGCCGGAGCCAGAGCTGCGCGCGGCCGAGGTCCGGGTACCGGAGGCGACCGACGCCGGGCGTGATGTGGGTGAGCTGACCGCCAGCGATGATCTTTCGCGCTACTTCGATGCCGGATGGCCGTTGGTGCCGGGCGAGGGCGAACCCTCGACGCCGGATACCGGATCGGTTGAATCGATCCAGCCGGACGAGCGCGCGCCGGGTGTCGCAGCGGACGACGGTGCTGCTGAGCCGTCGAGCGCGGTGCTCGACAGCGCCGATCTGACCGTGGCTGACGACCTGTCGCCGTACCTCGATGCCAGCGCGCTGCCGGTGGACGACCGCGACGCGGATGAGATGCCGGTATCCGCGGAGTTTGACGCGATCGACCTGAATACGCTGCAGCCCTTGGACCTGGACGATGCCGACGGCAACGTCTTCGACGACGCTGCTGCACTGCCACTCGACAGCGGGCTGTCGAGCCTGCAGGATGAAATGGCTGCGCCGGGCTTTGCAGAACCGGTCACGCTGGCAGCCGCGCTCGAGGCCGGCCTGCACGTGATCGACGAAGAGCAGGCCCCGGCCGACGACGGGCAATGGCCCGTGCTCGGCCTGCAGGCCAGCGAACTCGCGCCGGGCGAGGCGGAAGCCTTCGCCATGGATGCGGACGTCGGCGGGGAGGCGGCGGTCGGCGAAGGAGAGAGCGCTGGCCAGCCGTCCCCGGCGACGGTGGATGAGGAGATCGCTGCGGACGCGCCGCAGGCCTCCAATGAGCCGATGCGCTTCTTCGAACTCGAAGACGCACCGGGGCAGGGCACGGCGCATGCCGATGCAGCGCCCATCGAGCCCGAAGCCGCCGCCAACGCGCCGACCCACGATGAAGCCGGCGCTCTGGAAGACAGCGCGGACGGTGCCGATGCGCTCGACTTCAGCGTGTACGACCGCGAGCTGGTCGACATCTTCGTCGAGGAAGGCAAGGACCTGCTCGACCACTGCGATGGCCTGATCAGCGAGCTGCGCGATGCGCCGCAGGATCGCGAAGTACTTGCCGGCCTGCAGCGTGACCTGCATACCCTGAAGGGTGGCGCACGCATGGCCGGCATCAACGCCATCGGCGATCTGGGCCACAGCATCGAATCGCTGCTGGAAGCGGTGGCCGCCGGGCGCACCGAAATCGAACGCCGCGATGTGCAGCTGCTGGAGCGCGGTTTCGATCGCCTGCACCAGCTGCTGACGCGCACCGGTGCGCACCGCGTGGTTGAACCGGCGCAGGATCTGGTGGAGGCCTTCGAGGTACGCACCGCCACCGATATCGCGGTTGCAGCCAGGGCGGCGACCGGCGCGGCTGACGTGGCGCCGGTGCAGGCCGCCGCGCCGCCGCCGCTCGCCGTGGCCGACGCACCGTTGTCGGCGCCGTTGCCGGCCGAAGGTGCGGTCGAAGAAGACCCGCTCGCCCGTCCGCAGCAGGAGCAGGTGCGCGTGCGCGCCGACCTGCTGGATCGCCTGGTCAACCATGCCGGTGAAGTGGCGATCTACCGCTCGCGCCTGGAACAGCAGCTCGGCGCATTCCGCGGCGCGATGGGCGAACTGGAGCGCACCAATGCGCGACTGCGCGACCAGCTGCGCCGCCTCGACCTGGAAACCGAAGCGCAGATTGTCGCCCGCTACCAGCGCGAGCAGGACCAGGCTGACCAGAAGTTCGACCCGCTGGAGCTGGACCGTTTCTCCACCCTGCAGCAGCTCAGCCGCGCGCTGAACGAGTCCGCCGCCGACCTTGGCGGCCTGCAGGGCGTGCTGGACGATCTGTCGCGCCAGTACGACTCCCTGCTGCAGCAGCAGTCGCGCGTCAGCTCGGAACTGCAGGACGGCCTGATGCGCGCGCGCATGGTGCCGTTCGATGGCCTGGTGCCCCGCCTGCGCCGCGTGGTCCGCCAATCCGGCATGGATACCGGGAAGCAGGTGCACCTGACCCTGGAAGGCACTCACGGGGAACTGGACCGCAATGTGCTCGACCGCATGGTCGCGCCGCTGGAACACATGCTGCGCAACTCGGTGGCTCATGGCCTGGAAGCGCCGGAACAGCGCCGTGCCGCCGGCAAGCCGGAGGAAGGCGAGATTGCCATCCGCCTGCACCGCGAAGGCTCGGAAATCGTGCTGGAAGTGGCCGACGACGGTGCCGGCCTGGACCGCGAAGCGATCCGTCGCCGCGCCATCGACCGTGGCCTGCTGGCGGCCGATGCACAGCCGGGCGAGCAGGAACTGGACAACCTGATCTTCGCCTCCGGTTTCTCCACCGCCGACCAGGTCAGCCAGCTGGCCGGCCGCGGCGTGGGCATGGACGTGGTGCGCAACGAAGTGCGCCAGCTCGGTGGTTCGGTCGACATCCAGTCGGTGCGTGGCCAGGGCGTGCGCTTCACCCTGCGCCTGCCGCAGACGCTGGCCGTCACCCAGGCGGTGTTCGTGCAGATCGGCGAAACCACGTTCGCGGTGCCGGTGGCCTCGGTCAGTGGTATCGGCCGCCTGTCGCGCGAACGTTTCGAAGCCGCCGACAGCAGCTATCGCTACAGTGGCGAGGACTATCCGCTGTACGACCTCGGCAGTCTGGTCGGGCAGGCGCCCGCCCGTGCCGATGGCCAGGACCAGGTGCCGCTGCTGCTGGTCCGCGCCGGTGACCTGCGCGCCGCCGTGGCGATCGACCAGGTGCTGGGCAACCGCGAAATCGTGGTCAAGCCGGTCGGCCTGCAGATCGCCTCGGTGCCGGGCATCTATGGTGCGACCATCACCGGCGATGGCCGCGTGGTGGTGATCCTGGACGTGGCACCGCTGGTGCGTCGCTTCCTGGCCAACCCGACACTGCCGGTGCTGGCCAGCACGCCGCGCCAGGAGCGCCAGGTGCCGCTGGTGATGGTGGTCGACGACTCGCTGACCATGCGCAAGGTCACCGGCCGCATCCTCGAACGCCACAACTTCGAGGTCAGTGTCGCCCGCGATGGCGTGGAAGCACTTGAGCGTCTGGAAGAGCGCGTACCGGATCTGATGCTGCTGGATATCGAGATGCCGCGCATGGATGGCTACGAGCTGGCCACCGCAATGCGTGCCGACCCGCGCTACAAGGATGTGCCGATCGTGATGATTACTTCGCGCAGCGGCGACAAGCACCGCCAGCGCGCCTTCGAGATCGGTGTCCAGCGTTACCTGGGCAAGCCGTACCAGGAACTGGACCTGATGCGTAACGTGTACGACCTGCTGGGGATCGCCCGTGTCCGTGAGTGAAACCCATCCGGCCCCGGCCGTCGCCCTGCTGGCCCGCCCCGGTGCAGCGCGCGAGCGACTGCGCGAAGCGCTGTCGCATGCAGATGTGCAGCTGGTGCTGGAAGATGACCCGAACGGGCTGGAGCCGCAGCTGCTGCAGGACGCCCAGCCGCAGATCGTGGTGATCGCGCTGGAGGCGGCCATCGAAGACGCGCTGGAACGGCTTGAGACCGTGCTGTCCGCGCCAGGCCTGACCCTGGTCTTCGACGAAGCCGAACTGGCGGCCCGCCGTGATGGCTGGGAGGCGCAGCGCTGGGGCCGTCATCTGGCCGCCAAGCTGCATGGTCACCAGCAGGTGCTGCCGCCGGGTGCCGAAGACGAACCCGCCCTGCAGCTGGAACCGGGGCACCCGGCACCACCGCCGGCCCCGCAGGAAGAAGCGCTGCGGCCGCATCTGGACCAGGCATTGAGCTGGGCTGACGAGGTGCCGGCGGACGGCCTGTACGCGCCGCCGGCGCAGCTGCACGAACCGATTGCCCTGGAGCAGGCGTTGGCCGCACTGCAGCCGGTCGTGCCCGAGCCGCTGGAGGCCGCGCCGCGGCCCATGCCGCCCGAAACCGCTCCGGCACCGCCGGTCTCTTTCGATCACACCGCGTGGTCGCTGGTCGAGGACGCTGCCGATGCGCCGGCGCCCGCCGCCCATATCGCGGCGATGGAAGCACCGCTGCCGTCGTTCGATACCGATCACCTGAGCCTGGTCGATCTGGATGCCGCCGCGCCTGCCGGTGCACGCGCAGGATCGCTGCTGGTGTTGGCAGGTATTGGTGGCCCGGATGCGCTGCGTCGCCTGCTCGGTGCGCTGCCGTCGTCGCTGAGCGTGCCGGTGCTGGTGCACATGCGCCTGGATGGCGGCCGCTACGGCAACCTGGTCAAGCAGATGGCCCGCGTGTCGCCGCTGCCGGTGCAGCTGGCCGAAGCCGGCCAGCGTGCGGTTCCCGGCGAGGTACATGTGCTGGCCGACGACATCGGCGTCAGCGTGGCCAGCGATGGCCTGCATTTCCTCACCGATGCACAGGGCATCTCGCTTGCCGCGCTGCCTGCCGAACACACGGCACTGGTGCTGCTCAGCGGCGCCGACCTGGCCCATGTCGGGCCGGCACTGGACCTTGCGGCGGCCGGTGCCTGGGTGGCCGGCCAGGTCGGGGAAGGCTGCTACGACCCCGCCGCGGCGACGGCCGTGGTGGCTGCCGGCATGGTGGCCGGCGAACCGCAGGACCTGGCGCAGGCCATCGCCGCGCGCTGGGGCGAGCAGGACGACAACGGAGACGCACCATGAGCTATGCCAGCAATGACGAAATCCGCGGCGTCCTGATCCAGGCCGGCAACGAGCGCGTGCTGCTGCCCAATGCCACCGTGGCCGAAATGATGTCGCGCGTGCCGGTGCAGCCGGTCGCCGATGCGCCGCGCTGGCTGGTCGGCGAGATCGGCTGGCATGGCTGGCAGGTGCCGTTGGTGTCGTTCGCGCGCCTGTCCGGACTGGGTGAGGAAGCGGCAGGCGGTCACAACAAGGTGGTGGTGCTGAAGGCGCTCAGCGGCAACGCGCAGCGCCCGTACTACGCGCTGCTGACGCAGAACTTCCCGCAGTTGATCTCGGTGCCGCGCGATGGCCTGCTGGCTGATGCCTCCGAGGAAACCCTGCCGCAGATCGTGCACATGCGCGTGCTGCTGGGTGAGCAGAGCGCGCTGCTGCCGAACCTGGACGCGCTGGAAGCCGCACTGGATTCGCTGGCGGCCTGATCTACCAAACGGTAGTGCCGGCTGCCGACCGGCACCGAGCCGAGCATGGCTCGGCTCTACAAGGAAACTGCAATCTGGCGCGGGCCCTGTAGAGCCGAGCCTAGGCTCGGCTGCTGCCCTGGACGCGCTCGTCGCGGTAGTGCCGGCCAGCGGCCGGCACCACCACGAATCAGCCTTATCCCAGATCTCCCAACCGCGCCTGCAACGCCGCGATTGCAGCCAGGCCTGCCGTCTCCGTACGCAGGATGCGCGGGCCGAGTTGCAGGCCCTGGAAGCCTGCTGCCGCCAGCTGATCACGGTCGCGCGGCGACCAGCCGCCTTCCGAGCCGATCGCGATCACGATGCCGCCTGCCGGCGCCGCGTCCAGCGTCGACAGGCGATGGGCACCGAGCGGGTCCAGCGTCAGCCGCAACGTGTCGGCCGGCAGTACCGCCGCTGCCTGCGCCAGTGACAACGGCGATCCCACCTGCGGAATGCGCGCGCGACCGGACTGGCCGCAGGCCGAGGTCACCACGTTGTTCCAGTGCGCCACGCGTTTCTCCGCGCGCGCGGCATCCAGCTTCACTTCGGTTCGCTCGGCGTTGACCGGAATGATCGCGGCCACGCCCAGTTCGGTGGCCTTCTGCAGGATCAGGTCCATCTTCTCGCCGCGCGCGATGCCCTGCAGCAGGGTGATCGCCAGCGGCGATTCGTTGCCCACAACCTGCACGGCGGCGATGCGCACCTGTACCTCACGCTTGCCGGCTACGGTCAGCGTGGCGCTGTAGTCGTTGCCGTCGCCGTTGAACAGCACGCAGGTATCGCCTTCGCGCAGGCGCATCACCCGCACCAGATGGTTGGCGGTCTCTTCCGGCAGGGTCACGGTCTGGCCGCTGTGCAGCGCCAGGTCGATGGGGCAGCGGGTCACGCGCATGCAATCGCCTCGTCGATGGCTGCCAGCGTGGTATGTGCCAGCAGCTCCAGTTGTTCGTCATCCACGCAGTAAGGTGGCATCCAATACAGCACGTCGCCCAGCGGGCGCAGTACCACGCCACGCTTCAGCGCGGCCTTGTAGGCGTGTAGGCCCAGTCGCAGCGCCGGGTCGAACGGGGTGCGCTTGTTGCCACCACGCGACAGCTCGAAGGCCACCACCATGCCGGCCTGGCGCACATCGGCCACATGCGGATGGTCGCTGAATGGCGCTGCCAGCGTGCCCATCACCGAGGCGATGCCACGGTTGCGGGCGATCACATCGTCGTCACGGAAGATGTCCAGCGTCGCCAGCGCAGCCGCACAGGCCAGCGGATTGCCGGTGTAGCTGTGCGAATGCAGGAAGGCGCGCTCGCGCGAATCGTCAAGGAAGGCGTCGTACAGTGCCTGCGTGGCCAGTACGGCGGCCAGCGGCAGGAAGCCGCCGGTCAGACCCTTGGACAGGCACATCAGGTCCGGCATCACGCCAGCCTGCTCGCAGGCGAACAGCGTGCCGGTACGGCCGAAGCCGGTGGCGATCTCGTCGGCGATCATGAATGCGCCGTGTGCGTCACACAGCTCGCGCACCCGCTGCAGGTACACCGGGTCGTGCATGCGCATGCCACCGGCGCACTGAAGGCGCGGTTCCAGGATCACCGCGCAGATCTCGCCCGGATGCTGGTCGAACAGGGTCGCCAGGCCATCGGCGGCCTGGCGTGCACGATCAGCCGCACTCTGGCCCGGCTCGGCCAGGTAGGCATCGGGCGAGGGTGCGAACAGGCTCTCGGCCAGCAGCGGTGCGTAGACGCGGCGGTACAACGGGATGTCCGCCATCGCCAGCGCACCCAGGGTCTCGCCGTGGTAGCCGTTCTCCAGCGCGACGAAGCGGGTGCGCCGGGGTTCGCCACGGTTCTGGAAATACTGGAAGGCCATCTTCAGCGCGACTTCCACGCCGGCCGAGCCGTTGTCGGCGTAGAACACCTTGGCCAACGGCGCGCGGCCGGGCTGGCGTGGCGCCAGCGCCAGCAGGCGCTCGGCCAGGGTGATCGCCGGCTCGTGGCCGAAGCCCGCCAGCATCACCTGTTCCAGCTGCCCGGCCTGCGCCGCGATGGCGCCGCCGATGCGCGGCTCGGCATGGCCGAACAGGTTGGTCCACCAGCTGCTGACGGCGTCCAGGTAGCGGTTGCCGTCGTGGTCGATCAGCCATGCGCCTTCACCACGGGCGATCGGTACCAGCGGCAAGGTGTGCGGGTGCTCGCGCATCTGCGTGCACGGGTGCCACAGCACCTGCAGGTCGCGTTGCCGCCAGTGCTGGGCCAGCGGGGAGGGGGTTGGGTCTGCTAGCATTTCGGGCTCATGAACATGTTGCTGCCTGCACATTCTATCGGCCCCGGCGCTGGCGCCGGCCGCCGCGGAGATTCCGCATGAACGATGACCGTGCCGGCCGTCGCTTGCCGATCATCCATCGGATCACCGATGAGGAAAACGGCCCCTTCCAGCGCCAGCACCTGGACCTGGAGTTCTCCAACGGCGAACGCCGCCGCTTCGAACGTCTGGTCAGCCGTGGCCATGGCGCGGTGGTGGTGGTACCGATGCTCGACGACGAGACCGTGCTGCTGGTACGTGAATACGCCGCCGGCATGCACCGTTACGAACTGGGCCTGGTGAAGGGCCGGATCGACGCCGGCGAGAGCCCCGAGCAGGCCGCCGACCGCGAACTGAAGGAAGAGGCCGGTTATGGCGCGCGCCGGATCGACGTGCTGCGTGCGATGACCCTGGCCCCCACCTACATGAGCCATCAGTCGTGGCTGGTGGTGGCACGCGATCTGTACCCGGAAAAGCTGGCCGGCGATGAGCCGGAGGAACTGGAAGTGGTGCCGTGGAAGCTGGCCGACCTGGACCAGCTGATGCTGCGCGAGGACTTCTCCGAGGGACGCTCGCTGGCGGCGCTGTTCATTGCTCGCCAGTGGCTGCAGGGAACGCGATGATCAAACTGACCACGGACCTGCGCGAGACCGCCATCGCCATCGCCCAGGAAGCCGGACAGGCCATCATGCAGGTCTATGCCGATGGCTTCGAGGTGCAGATCAAGGGTGACAACAGCCCGGTCACGGCCGCCGACCTGGCCGCCAACCAGGTCATCGAACAGGGTCTGCAACAGCTGACCCCGGACCTGCCGATCCTGTCCGAGGAATCGGTGCAAGTGCCGTGGGAGCAGCGCCGTCACTGGGGCGCCTACTGGCTGGTCGATCCGCTCGACGGCACCCGCGAGTTCGTCAAGCGCAATGGCGAGTTCAGCGTCAACATTGCCTTGATCTACCAGGGCGCACCGGCCTTCGGCGTAGTGTTGGCACCCGTCACCGGCATCGTCTGGCATGCCATGCGTGGCGAGCTGGCCTATCGACGGCAGGGCCTGCACGACACCGTGCTGCGCACCCGTACGCCGGCCACCGCCCCGCTGCGCGTCGCTGCCAGCCGCTCGCACCGCTCGCCGGAAACCGAGGCGCTGCTGGCGCGCATGGGCCGCATCGAGACCATCGCGCAGGGCTCGTCATTGAAGTTCTGCCGGATCGCCGAAGGCGGCCTGGATGTCTACCCGCGCTTGGGCCCGACCTCCGAATGGGATACCGCCGCCGGCCAGTGCGTGCTGCATGCCGCCGGCGGCGCGGTGCTGTCTGCCGCGACCGGCAAGCCGTTCCGCTACAACCGCCGCGAAACCCTGTTGAACGGCGATTTCATTGCCCTCGGCGACACCAGCCTGCCGTGGCGCGACTGGTTGTCCGATTGACCCTGGAGGCCGCATGAGCGCGCACGACACCCCCATCACCGGCAGTGCCGCAAGCAGCGAACTGGAGCGCCTGCTGGCGATCATGGCGCGCCTGCGCGACCCGCAGGGCGGCTGCCCGTGGGATCTGGAGCAGAACTTCGCGACCATCGCGCCGTACACCATCGAGGAAGCCTACGAGGTGGCCGATGCGATCGACCGCGGCGACCTCGACGACCTGTGCGACGAACTGGGCGACCTGTTGCTGCAGGTGGTGTTCCATGCGCGCATGGCCGAAGAGCAGGGCAGCTTCGCCTTCGCAGACGTGGCCCGCGCGATCAGCGACAAGATGCAACGCCGCCACCCGCACGTGTTCGCCGAGGTCAGCGTCGATGATGCCGACGGGGTGATGCGCAACTGGGAGGCGATCAAGCGCGCCGAGCGTGCCGCCAAGGGCGAGCAGGACACCTCCGCGCTGGCCGGCATCTCGCGTGGCCTGCCTGAATGGCAGCGGGCGGTGAAGCTGCAGTCGCGCGCGGCCAAGGTCGGGTTCGACTGGCCGGGCCCGCTGCCGGTGCTGGACAAGGCAGCCGAGGAACTGCAGGAGCTGCGCGAGGAGTTCGAGCGCGGCGACATCGCCGGCAACAAGGCGCGCCTGCAGGAGGAGCTGGGTGACCTGCTGTTCGTCTGCGCCAACCTGGCCCGCCATGCCGACATCGACCTGGGCGCGGCGCTGCGCGGTGCCAACCACAAGTTCGAACGCCGCTTCCGTGCGATGGAAGCGCAGGCCGACGCGCAGGGTGAGGCGTTGGCCGCGATGGACCTGGAGGCGCAGGAAGCGCTGTGGCAGCACGCCAAGGCAGCGGAGAAGGCGTGAAGACACTCGGCCTGTTCCTGCTGACCGCGCTGGCCGAGATCGTCGGCTGCTACCTGCCGTGGCTGTGGCTGCGCAAGGGCGGCAGCATCGGGTTGCTGCTGCCGGCGGCCGCCAGCCTGGCGCTGTTCGCCTGGCTGCTGACCCTGCATCCCACCGCCAGTGGCCGCGTCTATGCCGCCTACGGTGGCGTTTACATCGGCACCGCGCTGTTCTGGTTGTGGCTGGTCGATGGCATCCGGCCCAGCCGCTGGGACATGCTGGGTGCGGCGCTGTGCCTGGCCGGCATGGCAGTGATCATGTTCGGGCCGCGCACCTCATCGGTGTAGGGCCGGGCTTGGCGGTTCTGTAGAGCCGAGCCCACGCTCGGCTGCGCTTGCTTCCGACCACGCTGGCACGCGCAAGCCGAGCATGGCTCGGTGCTGCAAGGCAGCGCAGCGCCCCCCGAAAGGCGCATGATGGGCCCGACCATGGCCCCGGAGCACGCGCATGTCCAGCTTCGCCAGCTTCCGCGAGTTCTATCCGTTCTACCTCAGCGAGCACCGTCATCCGGTGTCGCGCCGGCTGCACTTCGTCGGCAGCTGCGGGGCGCTGCTGCTGGTTGCGGCGGCGATCCTGCGCGGGCAACCCATCCTCGTGCTTGCCGCCCTGTTCTGCGGTTACGGCTTCGCCTGGGTCGGTCATCTCTTTTTCGAGAAGAACCGTCCGGCGACCTTCCAGCATCCCCTGTACTCGTTCATGGGCGACTGGGTGATGTTCACCGACATCCTGCGCGGGCGGGTGCCCTGGTAGCGTCGCTGTACCTGCCGGCTTCACGCGCTATGCTGGGGACTGGGCGACATAGATAAGGAAAGCGCGATGTTCCCGACCATGTTCTTTACCGTGGTACTGGCCTTCGTGGCCGTGGTGATCCTGTTCAAGGCGGTGCGGATGGTGCCGCAGGGGTACGAATGGACCGTCGAGCGCTTCGGGCGCTACACGCACACCATGACCCCCGGCCTGCACTTCCTGATCCCGATCGTGTACGGGGTGGGACGCAAGGTGAACATGATGGAACAGGTGCTGGATGTACCCAGCCAGGAAGTGATCACCAAGGACAATGCCGCCGTGCGCGTGGATGGCGTGGTGTTCTTCCAGGTCCTGGATGCTGCCAAGGCGGCCTATGAGGTGGCCAACCTGGAAGTGGCGATGATCGCCCTGGTGCAGACCAATATCCGTACCGTGATCGGCTCGATGGACCTGGACGAATCGCTCAGCCAGCGCGAGGTGATCAACGCCCAGCTGCTGAGCGTGGTCGACCATGCCACCAACCCGTGGGGCGTGAAGGTCAACCGCATCGAGATCCGTGATATCCAGCCGCCGCGCGACCTGCTGGATGCGATGGCGCGGCAGATGAAGGCCGAACGCGAGAAGCGCGCGCAGATCCTGGAAGCCGAAGGCTCGCGGCAGTCGGAAATCCTGCGCGCCGATGGCGAGAAGCAGGCCACCGTGCTGGAAGCCGAAGGCCGCCGCGAGGCTGCGTTCCGCGATGCCGAGGCCCGCGAGCGCCTGGCCGAGGCCGAAGCCAAGGCAACCCAGATGGTGTCGGCGGCAATTGCCGAAGGCGACGTGCAGGCGATCAACTACTTCGTGGCCCAGAAGTATGTGGAAGCATTCAAGGAGCTGGCCAGTTCGCCGAACCAGAAGCTGGTGCTGATGCCGATGGAGGCCAGCGGTGTGATCGGTTCGATCGCCGGCGTGGCCGAACTGGCCAAGCAGGCACTGGGCGACCAGAACAACAAGGCCGCGGGCAAGCGACCGCCGCCGATCGGAGGCTGACATGCGCTGGGAGGTCGTAGGCTGGGGCGCGCTGGCACTGCTGCTGTTCGCCGCCGAGGCGCTGGCGCCGGGTGCGTTCATGCTGTGGATCGGCATCGGCGCGGCGGCGGTGTTCGTGCTGGTGGCGGTGTTCAGCGGCATTCCATTGCTGTGGCAGGTCGTTGCCTTCGTCGTGCTGAGCGTGGTCGCGATCCAGTGCTATCGGCGCTGGGGCAAGGCAAGGGCGCGGCCCAGCGATGCGCCCTTGCTCAACCGCCGTGCCGAGCAGCTGGTCGGCCGGGTGGTGCCCTTGCAGCAGGGCATCGTCGATGGGCTGGGCCGGGTCAGCATCGATGATGCGTACTGGCTGGTCAGCGGCCCGGAACTGCAGGCCGGCAGCCTGGTGCGGGTGGTGGCGGTGCAGGGCACGGTGCTGGTGGTCGAGGACGCAGGCCGCCCCCTGTAGAGCCGAGCCCACGCTCGGCTCCCCCACGAAAAGCAGCCGGGCATGGGCTCGGCTCTACAGCGCCGGCGCTGCGCTGCGGCACGCCTGCGGCCGACCGATCTGGGATAATGGGGATTCTTGTTTCCTCTGCTGCCGGACCCGGTCATGACCCAGAAGACGCTGCTCAACGATACCCACCGCGCCCTCGGCGCCAAGATGGTCGATTTCGGGGGTTGGGACATGCCCATCCACTACGGCTCGCAGCTGGACGAGCACCACCTGGTGCGTCGCGAGGCGGGTGTGTTCGACGTCAGCCACATGACCGTGGTCGACCTGCGCGGTGACCAGGTCAAGCCGTTCCTGCGCCGCCTGCTGGCCAACTCGATCGACAAGCTGAAGGTGCCGGGCAAGGCGCTGTACTCGTGCATGCTGAATCCGCGCGGCGGCGTCATCGACGACCTGATCGTCTACTACCTGGGCGACGATTTCTTCCGCATGGTGGTCAACGCCTCCACCCGCGAAAAGGACCTGGCCTGGCTGCGTGAGCAGGCCGCGCCGTTCGGCGTCAGCGTCGAGCAGCGCCCGGACCTGGCCATCCTGGCCGTGCAGGGCCCGCAGGCGCGCGACATCGTGATCGGCCTGGCCCGCGAATCCGAGCGCGAGGCGCTGACCAAGCTGGGCCGCTTCGCTGCCCTGCAGGTGCAGTCCGACGACGGCATCGAGCTGTTCGTTGCCCGCACCGGCTACACCGGCGAGGACGGTTTCGAGATCCTGCTGCCGCAGGATGCCGTGGTCGCGTTCTGGAACCGCCTGCTGGCAGCGGGCGTGAAGCCGGCCGGCCTCGGTGCGCGCGACACCCTGCGCCTGGAAGCCGGCATGAACCTGTACGGCCAGGACATGGACGAAGAGATCAGCCCGTACGAAGCGGCGCTGGCCTGGACCGTGTCGCTGGACGAAGGCCGCGACTTCATCGGCCGCGACGTGCTGGAAGTGCAGAAAGCCGCCGGCACCGCGCGCCAGATGATCGGCCTGGTGATGGACGAGAAGGGCGTGCTGCGCCACGGCCAGGCGGTGACCACCGCGGGCGGCCAGGGCGAGATCCTGTCCGGCACCTTCTCGCCGACCCTGGCCAAGGGCATCGCTTTCGCCCGCGTACCGGCCGGTGAACTCGGCGAAGTCACCGTCGACATCCGCGGCCGGCAGGTGCCGGTGCGCGTGGTCAAGTTCCCGTTCGTGCGCGAAGGCCAGGCCCAGCCCGGCGTGCTCGCCGACGCCTGATCCGAACATGCCGGTCGTCACTGACAGCAGTGACGGCCGGTTGGTTACACTAGCCCCGTTTTTTCCACCCCTGCATATCTCTGGAGCAGTCCCATGAGCGAGATCCCCGGCGACCTCAAGTTCCTCAAGTCCCATGAGTGGGCCCGTGTCGAAGGCAATGGCCGCGTCACCGTCGGTATTTCCGACCACGCCCAGGGCCTGCTGGGTGACCTGGTCTACGTCGAACTGCCGGAAGTCGGCGCCGACGCCAAGGCCGGCGAACAGATCGCCGTCGTCGAGTCGGTGAAGGCCGCCTCGGACGTCTACAGCCCGGTCAGCGGCAAGGTTGTCGAGGTCAACTCGGCCCTGTCCGACAAGCCGGAAACCATCAACGAAGATGCCTACGGCGAAGGCTGGATGTTCGTGGTCGAACTGACCAACGCCGAAGAGGTCAACGAGCTGCTGGATCCGGACGCGTACGCCGAAGCCCTGGAGAACGACGACCACTGAGTCGTCGTTTCCGGGTTCTGCAACGGCCACCATCGGGTGGCCGTTTTTGTTTTGGCGAGTACGTTGGACTCATGACGCAGGGTTTGCTGCGCGCCCTCGACGCGGCATCAGCAGACCCGCGAACGGTACCGAGGAATGTGCGCAGTTTTGCGCAAATCCGCGTTTCCACCCCGCGCCGGCGCGTCCGGATGTGAAAACTTTCCGCCCCCCGTTGCGGTGCCGTTGTGCTGGCGTTGGTGCGGGCGGCGACCGCTGCTGGCGATGCGTGCATGCAGTGGCTGCCAACATGCATGCATCTGCGCGGAGTGCTTATTTCAAGTGCTTTTTGTTCAACGCGTGCGTTGTTGTTGTTGCAGGCAACGTGCGTGCGTGGCGCTTTGCTGGTCGTCGAACGCGGAGCGTGGCGACCGTGCGGGCACCACCGTGGATGGCGCGGATGTGAAAATTTTTCGCGGGGGTTGTTGACAGTAAAAAAAACCGTGATTAGGTTTCGCCTCAGCAGACCTTGCCTGCCCAACCGAGTGCGCAGAATCAATCGTCCGATGCGAAGCAGCCCCTTCAAGACCACCGCGACCCAGATGACGGTGGACATGGCCCCGCTTCCCCCGGAGAAATGCAAGGCACCTTCCGTTCCGATGCCCGCTCCGCCGATCGAGGCGGGCATTGCCGTATCCGTAACGGCGCGCCTGACGCGCCGGCGGTCCCCGCACGCAGCATCCGCGGGTTTGATCCACCTGGGCGTTTCAACTCCCTATCACTGACGAGGAGCCATCCCATGGCAACCAAGAAAGCTGCGAAGAAGAAGCCCGCCGCCAAGAAAGCGGTGAAGAAGGTCGCGAAGAAGGCCGCTGCCAAGAAGGCAGTGAAGAAGGTCGCGAAGAAGGCGACCGCCAAGAAGGCAGTGAAGAAGGCTGCGAAGAAGGTCGCCAAGAAGACCACTGCGAAGAAGGCAGTGAAGAAGGCGGCAAAGAAGGTAGCCAAGAAGTCCACTGCCAAGAAGGCCGTCAAGAAGACCGCGAAGAAGGCCGCCAAGAAGGTAGCCAAGAAGGCCACCAAGAAGACTGCCAAGAAGGCAACGGCCCGCAAGCCGGCAAAGAAGGTCGCCAAGAAGGCCACTGCCAAGAAGGCCGTCAAGAAGACCGCCAAGAAGGCAGTCAAGAAGACCGCGAAGAAGGCCACCAAGAAGGCTGCCCCGAAGAAGGCAGCGAAGAAGGTTGCCAAGCGCAAGCCGGCCGCCCGCAAGAAGAAGGCCGCTCCGGTCGCTCTGCCGGCAACCCCGGCGCCGCTGATCTAAGTACTTCCCGATAGCCGCATCCTGAAACCCCCTTCCCTGGCTGCCCAGCGGGGAGGGGGTTTTTTTATGGGGTGATTTCTGGCGTCGAGCCATGCTCGACGGCCTTTCTGATGATTGACGCTAGCGGTGCGGCACCGGTGGAAAGCGCTCAACCAGGAAATCGATGAAGCTGCGCAGGCGGGTCGAGCGATAGCGGTCATGGGCGTAGACCACGTGCATCGGCCGCCCAGCCTGGCCGTGCTCCGGGAACAGCTGCACCAGACGCCCGGCACCGACGTCCTCGGCCAGGAGCAGCGCCGACTGCAGGACGATGCCCATGTCACGCAACGCCGCTGAGCGCAGCGCTTCGCCGTTGTTGATCCGCAGGCGACCCGAGGGCACATGGTCGAGCCCGCCAGCATCGGCGCGCAACCACTGCGCCAACGCGCTGGGTTCGAAGGACAGGCATTGATGCCGGGAAAGTGCCTGCAGGTCGGAAGGCGTACCGTGCCGGGCGAGGTATCCGGGCGAGGCGCACATCATCAATCGATACGGCGTCAGCGCACGTGCGACCAGCGCGCTGCTGTCGGCCAACGTGCCGATTCGCAGGGCGGCTTCGAAACCTTCCTCGGCGAGGTCGACGACGCGGTCGGTCAGCTCCGCGTCGACACGCACGTCGGGATGGCGCGCCATGTAATCGGCCAATGCCGGTACCAGCGCATGCGTGCCGAAGATCACCGGTGCGCTGATGCGCAGCGTGCCTGCCGGTGCCAGGTGCTGGTGCTGGGCCTGCGCATCGGTTTCCTCCACCAGCCGCAGGATCTCCCGGCAGCGGGCGTAGTAGTCCTCGCCGAACGGCGTCATGTGCTGGCGCCGGGTGGTACGACTGAGCAACTGCATGCCGAGCCGCGCCTCCAATGCACGCAGGTGTTTGCCGGCCATCGTCGCGGAGATGTCCAGTGCTGCTGCCGCAGCGCTGAGACTGCCCTTGTCCACGATCAGCACGTAGACCTGCATGCTTTCCAGCAGGTTCATCTGACACCCCAGGTGTTGAATGCTGGAACCTGTGCGGAGTTTATCAATCAGGGGTGATCAAACAGCATGCATCGCACGGGCCGGAGGCACCGGCCGTGCTGACAGGAGAGCACCATGGATCTGAAACTTGAGGGACGTACTGCACTGGTCACCGGGGCGGGCAGCGGCATCGGTGCCGCTGTCGCCAGGCAACTGGCCGCACAGGGCGTGCGTGTCGCCCTCTCGTCACGGCGGCAGCCACCGCTGCAGGCGCTGGCGGCAGAGATCGAAGCGACGGGCGCACCCGCGCCGATCATCCTGCTGGGCGATGTCACCGACGCCGGGGACGTGCGCCGCATCGCCGACGCCGCGCTGGCAGCGTTGCAGCGGGTGGACGTCCTGGTCAACGCAGCTGGTGGCTCGCGGCCAACAACCGTCGATGCCGCCGACATGATCTGGGAGGAGGCAATGGCGCTGAACTTCTCTGCCGCACGACGGCTGACCCAGGCACTGCTGCCGGCGATGCAGGCGCAGGGATGGGGGCGGGTGATCAACTTCAGTGGCTCGATGGAGCCGCGCGCAGTGAACGCGGCCACGGCGGCCAAGGCGGCACTGCATCTGTGGAGCAAGGGTCTGTCGTCCGAGGTGGCCGGGCAGGGCATCACGGTGAACGCAATCGCGCCAGGACGGATCAACAGCCCGCAGATTCTTGATCGCCTGCATCCCACCGAGGACAGCCGGCGCGAATTCATTGCGCGCAACATTCCGATCGGGCGCTTCGGCGAGCCGGATGAAGTGGCGCCGCTGGTGGCCTTCCTGGCTTCGCCGCTGGCCGGCTACATCACCGGTGCGGTGATTCCGGTGGACGGCGGCATGCACTACTTCGCGCACTAGCCCTGCGGAGCTGTAGAGCCGAGCCCATGCTCGGCTGCCTTGCGCCAGAATTCCGCTCAGCCGAGCACGGCTCGGCTCTACACAACAACAAAAAGGGCGGCCCATGGGCCGCCCTTCATGCTTACGGTCGAGCCCGCCTGATCAGCGCGGGGACGCCACCGCGCGGTTGCTCGAGGCACCCTTGCCCTTGCGCTTGTCCTGCTGCGCCGGGGTTGCGCCTTCGGCCATCAGGTTGTCGCTGCCGAAGTCGGTGTCCACATCCAGCCAGCGCTGCGCCGGCAGGCCGAGCGCGGAATCGAGCACGGTCGGCAGCAGGCCGCTGGGCAGGCCGCTTTCGCCGTTCCACAGGATGGCGATGCCGAGATCGCGTTCCGGCACCAGTGCCACCAGGCCGCGGTAGCCCTGCACGGCACCGGCATGGAACACCACGTCGTGGCCGGCGTAGTCGAAGGTGCGCCAGCCCAGTGCGTAGCCGGCCGAGTGCAGGCGCTCGCGGCGCCAGCCCGAACGCATCTCGCCGGGAGTGTTGATCAGGCTGGAGTGCAGGGTGGCCAGCAGCGGCGCCGGCAGCACGTCAGGGCGGTGCCCGGTGTGGGCGAGCAGCCACTGCGCCATGTCGCTGGCGCTGGCATTGACGCCGGCCGCCGGGGCGACGCGGTAGTAGGTCGGCTTCGGCGTCAGCGACACCCAACCGTTGCGGCTGCGCACGTGCGGACGCGCCCAGCGCGAGCTGGCCTGGATGCCAGCCAGGCCGAGGCTGGCGTCGTTCATGCCCAGCGGCTTGAAGATGCGGCGCTCGACCGACTGCTCGTAGAAGCTGCCGGAAGCGGCGTAGACAACGTCGCCGATCAGGCTGAAGGCCACGTTCTGGTAGGCGTAGCAGTCGCCCGGCAGGCATTTCAGGCTGGTGTTGGCCAGCTTCTGGGTCAGCGAGTAGTACTCGGCGTTGCCTTCGATGTCGCGGTCGTAGGCGTTGTAGGGCAGGCCGACGCGGTGGCTGAGCACATCGGCCACCGTCAGGCGGTCGGTGGCTTCGGGCGAGTTCAGGCGGAAGCCCGGTACGTAGTCGGTGACCTTGCTGTCCCAGCGCAGGGTGCCGTCGTTGACCAGCAGGCCGGCCATGGTGCCGGCGAAGGCCTTGGACAGCGACGCCAGGCGGAACACGGTGTGCGCATCGACCGGCAGCGGATTGTTGACGTCGGTAACGCCATAGCCGCGCGCGCTGAGAATGCGGCCGCCCTGCACGATCGCCACCGCCATGCCCGGCACGCGCTCGCCATAGGTGAGCTGCTGCGCCATCGACTCGATGTTGGCGACGTTGAAGCCGGCAGCCGGCGCCTGCACCTGCGGTACCAGGCCGGTGCGGTAGGCCGCGGGCTGGGTGTGGGCAACGGCGGTGGCGGCAGCGGACTCGATGTTGGCCGGCATCGGCGGCAACGGCGGCGGGGTCTGCGCGGTGGTGGACAAGGCAACAGGCATCAACATGCCCAGCAAACCGGTGGCCGCCGAACGGATCGGACGACGCAGGCTGTTCTTTTTCATCGGTTGGACCCGTGCGCGACTGCTTATGGCGATTCTAGCGCCGCTTTTCCTCTATGCACAAACAAAGCGAAGATGAATGCGCATCTCGTTGAAAAAGTTGGAATTTTGACGCTCCGGAAGCGTGTGTCGGAACGTGTCATCCGGGCCCGGTCATGACACTGCGTTGCAGCCTTCAGACGGCCACCTGCTGGCGATGTTGCAGTGCATTGGATAACGTACGCGCTTCACCGCCCCCGGAGCCTGCCATGCCGCTGTCCAACCGCCGTCTTCTGGCGAGGGACACCGCGTGAGCGCGGTGAAGGGCAAGGGGCCGCTGCGTGGGCTGATGGCGGCACTGCGCGAGTCACCGGCGCTGTGGTGGTCGTTCCTGTATTTCTTCTGCCTGCTCAGCGGCTACTACGTGCTGCGCCCGGTGCGCGAGGCAATGGCCGCATCGGCCGACCTGGAGACGGTGTTCCCACCGCTGCTGATCGCCTGGTTCGGAAGCCATGGCATCGCACTGAAGGACTTCGTGCTGCAGTTCCTGTTCACCTGCGTGTTCGTGATCATGCTGGTGCTGCAGCCGGTCTATGGCTGGTTGGTCAGCCGCTTCCCGCGGCGGGTGTTCCTGCCGGCGGTGTACGGCTTCTTCATCGTCACCCTGCTGGGTTTCTACGCGTTGTTTGATAGCGACGTGCCGGGGCGAGGCATGGCGTTCTTCTTCTGGATCAGCGTCTTCAACCTGTTCGCGGTGGCCGTGTTCTGGAGCTTCATGGCCGATGTGTTCTCCAATGCGCAGGCACGGGCCTATTACGGCTACATCGGCGCAGCGGGCACGATCGGTGCCTTCCTCGGTCCGTTCATCACCAGCGTGCTGGTGCAGCGGGTGGGTATTGCCAACCTGATGCTGGTATCCACCGGATTCCTGATGGTCTGCCTGTTCTGCATCTGGCGCCTGCGGCACTGGGCGGTGCTGCGCGAGCGTGAGCAGCGGCTGATGTCGGGAGAAAAGCCGATGGGCGGTAGTGTGCTCGATGGCCTCAAGCTGATCGTTCGCGAACCCCTGCTGCGCTGGCTGGCGATCATGGTGCTGTTCGGTGTGGGCATTGGCACCCTCCTGTACAACCAGCAGGCCACGATCGTGCGTGCCTCATTCAATGATGCAGGCGCCGCCACCGCGTTCTTCTCGCGCATCGACCTGGCCGTGAACGCGCTGGCGCTGTTGATGCAGCTGGGGCTGACCCGCTGGCTGCTGTCGCGCCATGGCATTGCACCGGCGCTGCTGATTCCCGGCTTCGCGATCCTGATCGGCTTCTCGGTGCTGGCCGCTTCGCCGATGCCCTTGCTGGTGGCGGTGGTGCAGGTGATGACCCGCGCCAGCGAGTTCGCCCTGGCCAAGCCGGCACGCGAGACGATCTACACCCGCGTGGACCGCCAGTGGCGCTACAAGGCCGGTGCGGCGATCGACACCGTGGTCTACCGCGGTGCGGACCTGAGCTTTGCCTGGGTGCACAAGGGCCTGTCATTGTTCGGCTCGCACGTAGTGTTCATCGGCGGCATGCTGGTGGCCGCGTGCATGACCGCCGCCGCGTTTGGCGTGCTGCGCGAAGAAAAGAAACTGCCACGCGACCGCTGATTTTCCGGGGTCAGATCCCTTTCCCGCGGGGAAAGGGATCTGACCCCATTCTTCTTCCCCGTCCAAGGAACCGCCCATGTACTGGATCGCACTCGCCCTGACCTTGCTGGTCGCACTGCTGCACGTCTATTTCCTGGTGCTGGAGATGTTCCTGTGGACCCGCCCGCTGGGCCTGAAGACGTTCCGCAACACAGCGGAGAAGGCCGAGATCACGCGCGTGCTGGCGGCCAACCAAGGGCTGTACAACGGCTTCCTGGCGGCGGGCATCGTGGTGGGACTGGTGATCGACCAGCCGGTGCTGGTGACGTTCTCGCTGGCGTGCGTGGTGGTGGCCGGGTGTTACGGCGCGTACAGCGTAAGCCGCCGCATTTTCATGATCCAGGCGCTGCCGGCGATCCTGGCGCTGGTTCTTCGCGCGGTGGCGTAGTTTCCAGCCAACGGCGCAGCCCCTCGTGGGTGGTCGCGGAATGCGGGTCATGGGTTGGGTGTGGCGGATGGGCCGTGCAGGGGACGCTGCAAGTACGTCCCTTTAAGCTCGATGGCGCCATCCATGGCGCCAACGCCCCTGCACGGCCCACCCGCCACACCCCTGACAGGTTCCGCGTGCGGCCAGCCCACGGAGAAGAAAAAGAAGAGCAACAGCAACAGCGGATCGCTGCGCTCGTGGGTTCTGCGCGCATGAAAAAGCGGCCGGTGGGCCGCTTTTGCTTTTGCTTTTGCTCTTCTTTTTTCTCTTGCGTGGGTGGACGCCACAGAGATCTGTCAGAGGTCGGAGGGGTGGGGCCGGGCGGGGTATCCGCGCCATGGATGGCGCGGCTAAGCCTACAGGGGTGAGGGCGCTTTGCTTGCGAAGCATTGCTTCGCAAGCGACCGAACGCACAGCCGCCAGCGGCTGGGCCGGGCCCCGGAGGGGTACTTGCGGCGTCCCCGCATGGCCCCACCCCTCCGGCCCAACCGATAAACCGCTTTCGCCGTCCACCCACGAGGGGCTGCGCCGTTCGCGGGAACTTACTTCGCCGGCGACATCCACATGTCGATGACCGCGCTGAACACTTCCGTCTCCGCGCGGTCGCGCACGCTCACCGTCACCGGCAGCGCATAGCCCTCGGCCGCGACGACAATCGGTTGTGCCGGCAACGCCACCGCCTGCAGCGTGCCACGTGCCTTCGCCAGGTACTGCACCTGCATCCCCTTCGGAATCCAGCGCATGCCCTTCGGCAGCGATGCATCCACCATCAGCCCGGCGGTCAGCTCGGCCAGGTTGCACATCGCGATCGCGTGCACCGTGCCGATGTGGTTGCGCACCTTGCGGCGGTCGGCCAGCGTGCCTTCGCAGCGGCCGTGTTCCAGGCGGGTGATGCGTGGCGCGATGCTGGCGAAGTAGGGCGCCTTGAAACACACCGCGCGCGAGAACAGCCAGGGGCCAGCGGGCCAGCGCTGCAGGCGGTGATAAAGCGAAAGCAGGGGCGTGGACATGATCGGTTTCCGGTCGGCGGATAGAACGACGGCGGGCCGAGGCCCGCCGTCGAAGGCAACGCGTGTCGCGGGCGATCAGGCCGCCTGCGAATGCGGGTCCTTGTGCTGGCGGTCGTAGTAGCTGGCCGCGCGCAGTTCGTGGGTGTCGAAGTCGTCCACGGTGATGGTGTCCAGGGTCAGCGTGCGCAGCTCTTCCAGCAGGCTGCGCTCGTCCTGGGTGATCACGCCTTCAGCCACGGCCTCGTCCAGCTGCGCCTTGAAGTCCAGCGCTTCGATGCCCTTGCTCTTCAGCGCCTTCAGGAACTTGCGCTCCACCGGCTCGGCCATGATCGCCTTGCTCAGGTAGCTGTTGATGCGGCCACCCGGGTTGTTCTCGCACGGGGTCAGGAACACGCCACTGGCCAGGCGGTCGCGGGCTTCGTTCGGCGCCATCAGCAGGGCGGCGACGCGGCGGCTCAGGCGGTCGCCCGGGGCTTCGGCACGACGGCCCAGCGGGAAGATCAGCGCCCACATCAGCCAGCCGATCGGACGGATCGGGAAGTTGCGCAGCGCCGCCGACAGCGACTCTTCGATCTTGTGCACGCTGTCATGGAACGCCCAGGCCAGCAGCGGCTGGTCGGCCTGCGGTGCGCCTTCGTCGTGGTAGCGCTTGAGCATGGCGCTGGTCATGTAGACATGGCTCAGCACGTCGCCCAGGCGCCCGGACAGCGATTCCTTGAACTTCAGCTTGCCGCCGAGGGTCATCATCGAGATGTCGGCCATCAGCGCCAGGTTGGCCGAGTAGCGGTCCAGCTTGCGGAAGTAGCGGCGGGTGTAGGCGTCGCCCGGGGCGGCACCGAAGCGCGCACCGGTCAGGCCGAACCAGAACGAACGCACCGCATTGGAGATGCCATAGCGGATGTGGCCGAACAGGCTGCGGTCGAAGTCCTGCAGGCCGGCACGGGTGTCCGGATCCTGCGCGGCCTTCATTTCCTTCAGCACCCACGGGTGGCAGAGGATCGCACCCTGGCCGAAGATCAGCAGGCTGCGGGTCATGATGTTGGCGCCTTCCACGGTGATCGCGATCGGCGCGGCCTGCCAGCTGCGGCCAGCGAAGTTGCGCGGCCCCAGGATGATGCCCTTGCCGCCGATCACGTCCATCATGTCCGAGATCACTTCGCGGCTCATGCTGGTGCAGTGGTACTTGGCGATCGCCGAGGGCACCGACGGCACGTCGCCACGGTCGACCGCTGCAGCGGTGGCCTGCGACAGCGCGCTGATCTTGTAGGCCTTGCCGCCGATGCGGGCCAGCGCTTCTTCCACGCCTTCGAAGCGGCCGACCGACAGGCCGAACTGCTTGCGGATGCGTGCGTAGGCGCCGGTCACGGCAGCACCGGCCTTGGCACCGCCGCTGGCGGTGGAGGGCAGGGTGATCGAACGGCCCACGGCCAGGCACTCGTTGAGCATGTTCCAGCCCTTGCCGGCCATGGCTGCGCCACCGATCAGCTGGGTCAGCGGAATGAACACGTCCTTGCCGCGGATCGGGCCGTTCTGGAACGTCGAGTTCAGCGGGAAGTGGCGACGGCCGATCTCAACGCCGGCAGTGTCACGCGGCAGCAGGCCCAGGGTGATGCCGATGTCGCGGGTATCGCCGATCAGGCCGTCCGGATCGTACATGCGGAAGGCCAGGCCGATCAGCGAAGCGACCGGGGCCAGGGTGATGTAGCGCTTGTCGAAGGTCAGCTTGACGCCGAGCACCTGCTCGCCGTGCCACTCGCCCTTGCAGACGATGCCGTAGTCCGGAATGGAGGTGGCGTCGGAACCGGCGAACGGACCGGTCAGGCCGAAGCACGGCACTTCGCGGCCATCGGCCAGGCGCGGCAGGTACTGGTCCTTCTGTTCCTGGGTGCCGTAGTGCACCAGCAGTTCACCCGGGCCCAGCGAGTTCGGCACGCCGACGGTGGAGCTGACCACCGAGGACACCGAGGCCAGCTTCTGGATGACCTTGTGGTGGGCCAGCGCGGAGAAGCCGAGGCCGCCGTATTCCTTCGGGATGATCATGCCGAAGAACTTGTTCTTCTTGATGAAGGCCCACAGCTCCGGCGGCAGGTCGGCATGGACGTGGGTGATTTCCCAGTCGTTGACCATCGCGCACAGCTCTTCGACCGGGCCATCGAGGAAGGCCTGCTCTTCAGCGGTCAGCTGCGGCTTGGGGTAATTCAGCAGGATGTTCCAGTCCGGGTCACCGGTGAACAGCTCGCCTTCGAAACCGACCGAGCCGGTTTCCAGCGCGATGCGCTCGGTCTGCGACAGCGGCGGCAGCACCTTGCGGAACACCTTCATCATCGGACCGGTCAGCAGCGGCTTGCGGATGAACGGCAGCAGCAGCGGCACGGCGATGACCGCCAGCACGGCGGCCGCAACGATCGTGGCGGTCTGGTTGACGTAGGGCACGAACCAGCAGACGGCCAGCAGGGCCAGGCTGATCAGCGTCCAGGTCAGCAGGCGCATGCGGTGGTAGGCGACGAACGCGCCTGCCAGCAGCAGGGCGAGGAAGGGAAGAACGATGCTCATGAGCGTGCTCCGGTGACGTGCTCGTTTGTGGCGGACGAAGCTGCAGCATCCGCTGCGGGCAACACGTCCAGATAGTCCAACACAGTAGCGGTAAAGGCGTCGTTGTCATCGCCTGCGACCATGTGCGTGGCCTGCGGCAACTGTACGTGGCGCGCGTGCGGCGCCAATGCCAGGAATTCGGCGACGGTCTGCGGGGTGACCAGATCGCTGCGGCCACCACTGACCAGCAGCAGCGGGCACTTCACCTGCCGTGCGGCCTCGGCCAGCGCGTCCTGGTGCTGCTCGCTGTCGCGGGCCAGTTCGGCCACCAGGCGCGGATCCCAGTGCCAGCGCCAGCGGCCGTGGCCATCCTCGTGCAGCAGTGCACGCAGCGACTGCTCGGACTTGCGCGGGCGGTGCGGCATGTACGCGGAGATGACATCGGCGGCCTGGGCCAGCGAGGCAAAGCCATCGGGATGGGCGGTCATGAAGGCGAGGATGCGCTCGACGCCGGCGGTATCCCAGCGCGGGGTGATGTCCACCAGCACCATTGCCGAGAACAGGCCCGGCCAGCGCGATTCGGCCAGCAGGCCGAACAGGCCGCCCATCGAGGCTGCGACCAGCACCGGCGGACGCGGCTGTTCCCCGGCCAGCACGATCAGGTCATCAGCGAACTGTTCGCCGTGATAGGGCAGTTCGGCGGCATTCCAGTCGGAATCGCCGTGGCCGCGGGCGTCGTACGCCAGGGTCTGCAGCCCAGCGGCGTTCAGTGCGCGCGCAGTGGCATTCCATGCGTGGCGGGTCTGGCCGAAGCCGTGCGCGAACAGCACCCGGCCACGTCGGCCATGGTCGCTGACGGTCGCGGCCAGGCGCGCGCCATGGGCGGCGTCCAGGCGCAGATCATGGAACGCAGCGGGAGTAGGGGACGTAACCATACTTGATAGTATGGATTGCTTGAAGGGGAAGTCAATACTGTACGGTATGGTGCAATGCGGCAGGCGGTCGGCAGGGGGCGCGACGGTTTCGGCCGTAACCGCGTACTGCAACGAACCCCTGCGTATGGTTAAATCAGCGCATGAATCAACCTGACGCTTCCGCCGGCGAACCGCGCGCCGGCCGCAACAGCCGCCTGAGTGCCGAAGACTGGGCCCAGGCCGCTCTCGATCTGATTGCTGAACAAGGTGTGGGTGCCGTCGCGGTGGAACCGTTGGCGCGGCGCCTGGGCGTGACCAAGGGCAGCTTCTACTGGCACTTCCCTTCGCGGGATGCCTTGCTGCAGGCGGCCCTGGAACGCTGGGAGCTGTTCGAACAGGAGCAGGTGTTCGGCAGCCTTGAGGATGTGCCGGATCCGCGCGTGCGCCTGCGTCAGCTGTTCCAGATGGTCGCGCATGAAGTGCAGCCGCACATCATCTACAGCGAGCTGCTGAAGGCGCTGGACCACCCGATGGTGCGCCCGGTGATCGACCGGGTGTCGCAGCGCCGCCTCGACTATCTGATCGCCTCGTTCCGCCAGGCCGGGCTCAGCTCGACCGATGCGCGCCACCGTGCACGCCTCGCCTACGCCGCCTATGTCGGCTTCCTGCAGTTGTCGCTGCAGTTGCAGCAACCCAAGCAGGCGCGCGAGGATTTCGAAGCCTACGTCGAGCACCTGATCGAGACGCTGATTCCGAACGGTTGAGGCCGCCGCACGGGAACATGCAAAAGGCCGCAGCCCAGCTGCGGCCTTTTTGTTTTTGCATTGCGCTGATCCTGGCTGCCGGCCGCACAACGGAAACGGGGCCCCGAAGGGCCCCGTTTGCAGTTCTGCTGCTTACACCCGTGCTTCCATCAGAAGCGCTGGCGGTACTCCATGTACATGTAGCGCCCCGGGGTGTCGTACTGGTAGTCGAAGGAGTTGGCGAAGGCCTGGGTGGCCACCGGCGGTTCCTTGTTGAACACGTTGGTCAGACCGACCGAGACGGTACCGTTCCACGGCAGGTTATAGCGCACCTGCAGGTCGTGGTAGGTGGTAGCGGCCAGGTGGTTTTCCGGATCCGCACGGCCTTCCAGGCCGATCTTGTCCGGATTGCTGCACAGCTCAGCCACGCCCGGGAACTTGCAGTTCTCGTTCAGGCCCGAGAAGTAACGCACCGTCCAGCTCACGCCGAAATCACCGTAGGTCCAGTTGGCGGTCAGGTTCGAGCGGATGCGCCACACCGGCGTGTCGCGGGTGTAGGTGCCGACTTCAGACGGATCCCAATCCGAGTCCGGGGTGGCCTTCTGGCGGTAGTTGCTCATGTAGACGCTGTCCCACACGAACGAGAACGAGCCATAGCGGGTATCCGGCAGCTGGTAACGCATGGTCAGGTCGTAACCTTCCACTTCCAGCTCACCCAGGTTCTGCAGGTAGCGGGCCATGTAGGTGATCTGGCCGAGTGCATTACGGGTCAGGCCCGAGTTGCCCAGCACGTTGCACCAGCCGGCGTTGCCCTGCACATAGCACTGCTCGAGCATGTAGTCGGCGGTCGGACGGCTGATCACGTCCTTGATGTTGATCTTCCACCAGTCCAGCGACACGTCGAAGCCGCGCACGAAGCTTGGGCTGTAGACGATGCCCAGGCTCTTGGAGGTCGAGGTTTCCGGGCTCAGCTCCTGGTTCGACTTCCACTCGAACGGCCATGCGGTCTGGCCGCCGTAGCCCTCGCGCTGCTGGTAGCTGGCCGGAATGCCTGCTGCGGCACAGCGGGCAGCAACGGCGGCGTTGCTGATGTACGGGCTGCCGATCGAGCACGGATCGCCGTAGCTGTCGTAGGCCTCACCGGCACCACCGAACAGGTTGGAAATGGACGGGGCACGGAAGCCCTCGGCCCAGTTGCCGCGGACCATCAGGTCTTCGATCGGCTTCCACTTGAATCCGAACTTGCTGTTCAGGGTCGAACCGAAGTTGCTGTAGTCCGAACGACGGGTGGCGGCGCTCAGTTCCAGCGACTTGGCACCCGGCAGGTCCTTCAGCAGCGGCACGGCCAGTTCCAGGTAGACGTCGGTCAGGTCGTAGGCGCCGGAGGTCGGCTTGCGGCCATTGCCCGAGCTCAGACCGGCCGCCACGAACGCGTCGGGCATGTCGTAGCCCGATTCCTTGCGGCGTTCCACACCGGCGGCGAAGCCCATCATGCCGCCCGGCAGTTCGACGATGTCGCCGGACAGGTTGGCGGTGAACGACTTGGACTTGTTCTGGAACTTGTCCTTGGCGTTGAACAGGATGTAGTCGAGCTGGTCCTGCGGCATGGTGCCGGCGCTGGTGAACGGGTTGAACGGCACGCAGCCTGCGATGACAGCACCCGGTGCGCCGCACTTGACCACGCCGTCGGTATCCAGGAAGGACGCACCGGTGGCCTGGTACAGGTTGCCCATGTTCACGTCGCCAACCTGGGTGTCGACCTGGTCGGACACGTTGTAGGCGGCACCCGCATCCCAGTTGAAGTAGCGGCCGGCCACTTCGAACGAACCTTCAAGGCCACCATACCAATGGAAGGTCTTGACGTCCTGCTCGTAGTAACGGTCCTGTTCGACCAGACGACGGTTCCAGTTCAGTTCGCGCGGATTGTCGGTCAGGCGGGTCGGGTTGTAATAACTGTCGGCCGACAGGCCCTGGTTGCCACCGAGGTAGCTGCCCGCGCTCAGCGGGTAACCAGCCAGCTGCTGGGCCGACAGGCGCTGGTTGTACAGCGCGTCGGTGCGCAGGGAGATCGAATCGGTCAGGTCGTAACGACCCTGGATGTAGATCGACTTGCGCTCCTGCGGCGTGCGCAGGTAGTTGTCCTTGGCGTAGTTGTACGAGTCGGCCGAGCTGAAGTTGTGGAAGTTGGCCAGATTGGTGCCGTCGGCACCCGCATTGATCACGCGGCGGTTGAGCCCCGCACGCGCAGCGGTAGCCGGGTCGTCGCTGCCGGCCAGGTCGCTCCATGCATCGTAATTGTCGGTGCCGACGCCATCGATGGTCAGGTCCCACAGGCCGCCGGAAGAGGTCTGGCTGCTGTACTGCGAAGCGCCCAGGCCGTACACCGGATCGCGCGAGATCTTGCGCGCACCGGCCATGACGGGTTTTTCCTTCACGTAGCTGGCGCCGAACACCAGGCTGCTGCGGTCGTTGCTGCTGCCCAGGGTCAGGTCCAGCGCCTGGCGCTCGCCGTCACCCTTGCTGAACTGGCCGTAGTAGACGTGCGCTTCGCCACCGTTGAAGTTGTCGCGGGTGATGATGTTCACCACGCCGGCGATCGCGTCCGAACCGTAGATCGAAGAGGCGCCGTCCTTCAGCACTTCAATGCGCTCGACGATGGCGGTCGGGATGGTGTTCAGATCGACGGTACCGTCCAGGGCCTGGACCCAACGACGGCCGTTGACCAGCACCAGGGTGCGCGAGGAACCCAGGTTGCGCAGGTCGACACCGGCCGAGCCGTCGCCACCGTTGTTGAACTGGGTGTTGATGGCTGCACCGTTGGTGGCGATCTGCTGCAGCACTTCGGCAACGTTGGTACGGCCGGTCTGCTGGATCGTTTCGCGGGACAGGGTCAGGACCGGCTGCTGCGTTTCCAGGTCGACCGAGCGGATGCGCGAACCGGTGACCTGGATGCGATCCAGGTTGGTCGCACCTGAGGCGGCCTCCTGGGCCTGGGCGGTCGCGATGGAGGCACCGGCGACCAGCGCGATGACAACTGCATCGCGCAGCGTGTTGGACTTCAAATTCATTGGCTCTCTCTCTCCAAGGAAATCTTGGCTGGGTGATTGCCTGCGTGCGGAGCGAAAAAAGTGGCTCCAAAAAACGCGAGGCTGAACCGATAGTAACGGCGCCCCTTGGAAAATTAAAGCTGCGTTAATTTTGGGTGTTGACTATCTTTACACCGCACTGAATCGTTGCGATTCAATGATTTGCACGGCCTGCTTGGCACCGTTTCGTGATCACGACCGTGTTTTGTGATCATATTCGTTTCTTTTGATACATTTCGCTGTGTTTCGGAATGTATCAAATCGGGTGTATTCCGCCGCCTGCGGTACCTGCAGAAACAGGAAAGGCGCCCGGAGGCGCCCTGCGTCGGTTGCAGTGATGCTGCGCGCTGATGGCCCGATTACAGATCCTGCTCGTAGCGCACGTACGGCACGGTGCCGTCGTCGTTGCTTTCGTTGCGCGGCGAGAACGGGTTCTTGCCGCGGCTGATCACGTTTTCGGCGCCCACCGTCAACTGGCCGGACCACGGCGTGCGCCAGGTCAGGCCAATACCCAGCCCTTCCCATTTGCCGGGCTTGCCGGGCACGTCGATGACGCGGCCGATGATGCTGCCGGTGAAGTTGCCGTAGCCGGCGCCGATGCTCAGGCTCTTGCTGTCCCAGCGATCAGCGATCGCCGGCGAAGCATCGGCCAGCGGCACCAGGCGCGCCTTGGCGTAGGTGCCGGCAATGGACACGAAGCCTTCGCGACCGATGTTCTTCTGCGCGAAAACCGTCAGGTCATTCTGTTCGGCACGCAGGGCCGGCGTCTTGTTTGGACCGGCCAGCCAGGCCGGCAGGGTTTCACGGCCGGTGCCAGCGGTGATGCCCAGCCGGTTGTTGCCACGGTTCAGCGCGGCGGTGCCGGTGAAGCGGCGGCTGTTGAGGTCATCGTCGTCGCCGAGGCTGGCCAGCATGCAATGACTGGCCAGGCCGCTCATGCTGGTTCCGCTGCTGCTGTTGCAGAGCAGGCCCAGCGAATCGCCGGAGGACAGGCCGAAGGCCGCATCCAGCGAGTTGCGGCCGAAGTGCCAGCGGGCGCCGGCGGCCTGTTCGCCGGTGGGCTCCAGGTACAGCAGGGCCTCGACCTTGCCGCTGCCCTTGTTCCACACCGGCAGGACGGTCCGGGTGTCCTTGCTCTGCGCGTGCACGCCCGTGATCGCGCCAAGGGCGATCATCAGGGCCAGCGGTAGACGCAGGAAGGTACGCATCGGACCAGTTCAGACAGGGACGGACAACGGAAGTTCCCGCAGAAACGGGAACCTGATCGTAGGGTGTTTATGAATTCTTAACAAGCCTTGATCCCCCCAGATGCAAGACAAGCCGTTACTGAAGCCGTTCAGGCGCCGGTACAGTCCCCTCGGCACCGTGGAACAGTATGCCGAACTCCGTCAAAGGAAAGTGATACTCCCGCCCGCAGAATTCGCAACGGACCTCGACGGCGCCGGTGTCCAGCGCCGCGGCACGGGCCTCGTCCTCGCCCAGCGACTGCAGCATCGATGCGACCCGCTCGCGGGAACAGGAGCAGGCGAAGGACAGCGGCTTGTCGCCCATCAGTTCCGGCTTCTCTTCGTGGAACAGGCGGTGCAGCAGCTGCTCGGCCGGGGTGGCCAGCAGCTCGGCCTTGGCCAGGGTCTCGAACAGGGCGCTGGCACGTGCCCAGCCGTCCTCGTCGCCCTCGTCGCCCGGCAGCTTCTGCAGCAGCAGGCCCGCGGCACCGTTGCGGTCGGCGGCCAGCAGCAGGCGGGTCGGCAGCTGTTCGGACTGGCGGAAGTAGTCCTCGAAGGCTTCGTCCAGCTCCGGCGCGGTCAGCGCGACCAGGCTCTGGTAGCGCTGCGGCTCGCGCGGGTCCAGGCCCGGGTTCTCGATGGTGATCGCGAGCAGGGCGTCATCACCCAGGCTGGACAGGTCGCGCGGCGCATCGGCGCCCTCGCTGAGCTGGGCGATGCCGCGCAGGGTGCCGGCGGCGGTGCATTCGGCGAACAGGGTGCGCAGGGCGGTGCTGCTGCGCAGCTGGATCGACAGGCGCCCATCGATCTTGGTATGGCCAGTGAACAGCGCCGAGGCAACACAGGCCTCGCCGAGCAGTTCGGCAGCGGTGTCCGGGTACGCGGCGTGGGACAGGATTTCCTGCCAGGTGGCCTGCAGGCGCACGTGGACGCCACGGACGCCAGCGTCGGGCAGCAGGAAGCGGATCAGGGAATCGGGGTTGGCGGTCATCGGCTCACATCGCGCGTAAACGGGGGCGGTTGCCGGATAATGCGCCGACAACCAGATAGAAGAAGGATGCACCAGTAATGGGGGCAGGGGGAGAGCAGCACAAGGTGGAAGCCGTAGCAGAAGGCCCACGCCGCAGGCGCTGGCGCTGGAAACGGCTGCTGTGGCTGCCGGTGCTGCTGGCTGCTTTCAGCTGCCTGCAGGTCCTGGTGCTGCGGTTCATCGACCCGCCGGTGTCCACGGTGATGCTGTGGCGCTATGGCGAGGCGCTGGGCGAGGCCGATTGGTCCTATCGCCTGCATTACCAGTGGCGCGACCTGGACCAGATGGCGCCGAGCCTGCCGATCTCGCTGGTGGCGGCCGAAGACCAGCGCTTCCCCGACCACAACGGTTTCGACCTGCAGGCCATTGAGAAGGCCCGCGACCACAATGCCAAGGGCGGGCGCCTGCGCGGTGCCAGCACGATCAGCCAGCAGGTGGCCAAGAACCTGTTCCTGTGGCAGGGCCGCAGCTGGATCCGCAAGGGCCTGGAAGTCTGGTACACGGTGCTGATCGAAGCGTTGTGGCCGAAGGAGCGTATCCTGGAGATGTACGCCAACATCGCCGAGTTCGGCGACGGGGTGTACGGCGCGCAGGCGGCGGCCCGGAAATTCTGGGGCAAGGACGCGGCGCGGCTGAGCCCGGCCGAGAGCGCGCGGTTGGCGGCGGTGCTGCCGGCACCCCGGCGCTACAACGCGGCCGCGCCCGGGCCTTACGTGCAGCGGCGTGCCGCCTGGATCCAGCGCCAGGCGTGGCAGCTGGGTGGCGCCGCGTACCTGTCGGACGAGTGAGCGCGCGCTGCCTGATCTGCGGGCGGCGGCAACGTACAATCCGGGCATGACCCGCGAACGGCTTACTTTCGTCATCGCCGCCTACAACGAGGCCCTGGCATTGCCGTTGCTGCATCCGCGGTTGTGCGCGGTGCTCGATGCGCTGCCCGACATCGACGGCCACATCCTGTACGTGGACGACGGCAGCCATGACGGCACCTGGGAGGTGATCGCCCGCCTGGCCCAGTCCGATGCGCGGGTTTCCGCACTGAAGCTGTCGCGCAATTTCGGCAAGGAAGCGGCACTGACCGCTGGCCTGGACCTGGTGCGCGAGGGTGCGGCGATGATCCTCGACGCCGACGGCCAGGATCCGCCCGAACTGGTGCCGCAGTTCGTCGCGCGCTGGCGCGAGGGCCATGACAACGTCTATGGCACGCGCATGGCGCGCGACGGCGAAGCCTGGGTGAAGCGTGCCACGGCAGCGATGTTCTACCGGGTGATGGGGCGCCTGTCGCGTACGCCGATTCCGGCCGACACCGGGGATTTCCGCCTGCTGTCGCCACGCGCGCTGAGTGCGCTCCGCGAGATGCGGGAGCGCCACCGCTTCATGAAGGGGCTTTTCAGCTGGGTGGGTTTCAAGCGGATCGCGGTGCCCTATCACCGCCATGCGCGCGTGGCCGGCACCAGCAAGTTCAGCTTGTGGCGGCTGTGGAACTTCGCGCTGGAGGGCATTACCGGCTTCTCCACCGTGCCGCTGCGGGCGGCGACCTACCTGGGGCTGGCAACGGCGGCGGTGGCCTTCGTGTTCGGCGTGTGGGTGATCGTCAAGGCCGCGCTTTACGGCGACCGGGTAGCAGGCTGGCCGACGATGATGGCGGTGATCCTGTTCCTGGGCGGCGTGCAGCTGATCGCGCTGGGCCTGATCGGCGAGTACCTGGGGCGGCTGTACGAAGAGTCCAAGCAGCGGCCGTTGTACCTGGTTGACGCGTGGCTAGCATCGTCCGTGGCAGACTCGGCGCTGCAACCCACCCTCGGAGGGCAGGCGGATGACCACGGTACGGCAACTGTTGGACGGCAAGTCTCCTGAAGTGCATGCGGTCGCGCCGGATGCGGCGGTGATCGATGCGATCCGGTTGATGGCGGAAAAGGGCATCGGTGCGGTGCTGGTGATGGACGGGCCGAAGTTGGTCGGCATCCTGTCCGAGCGCGATTACGCGCGCAAGATCGTGCTGCGTGATCGCTCCTCACGCGATACGGCGGTGGCGGAGATCATGACGGCGCAGGTGGTGACGGTGTCGCCGGGTGAGCAGGTGGAGCACTGCCTGCAGCTGGTGACCGACTACCGCATCCGCCACCTGCCGGTGGTGGAGGGCGCGCAGGTGCTGGGGGTGATCTCGATCGGTGACCTGGTGAAGTCGGTGATCGATGCGCAGCGGCGCGAGCTGGATCAGCTGCAGCAGTACATCGTCGCCGGGTGAGGGTATCGCTGGCGGGCCTGCGGCCCGCCGGCCCGCTTTTTGAAGCCAGAGCCAGAGCTGAGAGCAGCGCCTTCCTGATACGTTGGGAGGCGAAGGGTGCGGCTGGGCAGGACACGCCGTAAACCCATCCATGGGGGCTCGATGGCGCCTTGCTCGTGTGCGCTGTCCTGCGCACACGGCAAGACCAGGGTTGGGCGTCCTGCCCAACCCGCCCGAGGCATGCCTCGGGCCCATGGCGCCAACGGTCCTGCCCAGCCGCACCCTCCGCCTCTGGACACATTTCTGCGAGCGCGGTGCGTACATGCGCGGTGCCTCGCCCTTGGTAGCTGCCAACCTTGGTTGGTAACAGCTTTTGACTGTGCTTTTTTCTTTTGACTTTGAATTTCCGCTCTCGTTCCGCGCGCGGGAGACTGTCCGGAGCCGGAGCAAGGCGGCAGGCAGGACCGTGAGGCGCATGGATGCGCCGACCGAGCCTACATACAGGGACGTATTTACGGCGTGTCCTGCCTGTCGCCTTGCTGCGGCTCTATGCGCGGAAAAAGAGGCGCCGCGAACAACGCTGTAACCCTACTTCGCATACTGCCCACCGCAGTCGGCATCCTTCCCCGGCCCCAGCTCGATCGTTGCCAGCAATGCCGCCGGCGGGGCAATGCTGCCCAGCGCCAATGCCACGGCGCCTCGAATGCCCAGCGCCTTGAAGTCCGGACGGAACGAGGGGTCCTTGAACGTGCCCGTGATGTGCAGCGGCGAGCGCAGCACCAGGATGCTCTTGTCCTTCGGGCGGGGCTTCAGCAGCAGATCCAGCGTCTCGTCGTGCAGGCTGACCGTGCCTTCACCGATGAGGATCGTGTCGGTGGTATCCACCGCCAGTGCCTGGCTGGTCATCAGGCCGTCGCGCACGCCGAAGTCGGCGAAGGCACAGCGCAGCGGAATCTGCTTGTCGCCGGTCACCAGGAATTTCAGCGACTCGGTGATGTCCAGCCCGGCCAGTTCCATCACCAGGTTGCCGACGTGGCCGCGACCCATCGCCAGGCCGACCTTGCCACTGCTGCTGCCCAGCATCGCGGCGATCGAGTTGCCACGTCCGCTCAGGTCCACTTCACCGCCGATGCCGCCCTTGGCCTGCTCGGCCAGCTTCGCATCGGGGAACAGCTGGCCCAGCTGCACGCCGCGCACGGATGCCTTCAGCGCGGTGCGGATCTGCGGCTGGCGTGCATCCATGCGGATCGTGCTGCGGATATCGCCGCCGGCCACGCCGAAGTTCAGCGGGTCCAGCCGCAGCACGCCGTCATCCAGCAGCAGGTGCGCGTCCATGTCGTCCAGCGGCAACGAGGGTGCGTTGATACGGTGGGCCTTCCAGCGCACGTCGGCGTCCATCGCGCGCAGCTTGCCCAGGTTGTAGGGCGTGTCGGGCAATACCCGGCTGCTGGCGGCGACACGCGCGGCCTGCGCCTTTTGTTCGGCATTGGCGGTTTCACCGCTGCCGGTCTTCGGTGGCGCGCCGACGAAGCCGGCCAGGTCATCGAAGTCCAGACGCTTGGACTCCAGCGTCGCGGTCAGTCGTGGACGGTCGCGTCCCACCTCGAACTGCAGGTTGCCACCCAGGTCGCTGTCGCCAACCTTGCCGGTGAAGCTGTCGTAACGCCAGACGTTGTGGTCGCGCTTCAGGCGTCCGTCCAACGCATAGGGCGGTGAGGGCGGGATGGCGATGCCGAGCAGCGGGTAGAGGTCGGCCAGATCCTGGCCGCTGAGCGCGAACTGCAGGTCGAACACGCGCAGCTGGAACGGATTGGTCAGCGTGCCGCGGGCTACTGCGTGGGTGGCACCGGCGCGGCCGTCGAGGTGGATGCGGAACGGGTGATCGCTGTCGGTCAGTTCCAGCGGTGATTCGGTACCGCCCTGCAGGGTGAACGGGTTGCCTTGCCAGTGGCCCTTGCCCTGCACCAGCAGCGGCGGCGAGGCATCGGCCTGTTTCGGTTGGCCGCTGCGCACGCCCACGCGGATGTCGGTGCGGCCGAGTGCGTCGAGGAACTGCAGCCGGCCGTCGTCGATGCGCAGCCGCTTCAGCTGCGGGCTTGTTCCGCCGCTGCCGTCACCCAGGAAATCCCAGTTGCCCGGCTCGCCCTTGCGCGGGGCGGTTTCCAGCAGCACGTCCGGTCGGGTCAGGCGCACTTCCGGCAGCTGCACGCTGCCGCGCAGCAGGGGCCACACCCGCACGTCGATCTCGACGCGGTCGGCCGTGGCCATGTTCGGCTGCTTCGCCCAACCGGCGTTGGCGAAGGTGATCGCATCGGCGCGGATGGTGCTGGTGCGACCGAGGTCGACATCCAGGTGGCCGATGTGCAGTGCACGACCGGTGCGTGCCTGCACCGCGCGCTCGACCGGACCCTTGAACCAGTTCCAGTCCCACAGCGCGATCACCACCAGGATCACCGCCAGCACGAAGACCAGGACCGTCAGCCAGTGCCGGCCGCGCGGGCCAGGTCTGCGGAGGCGCCAACGGGAAGCGCGCGTTGTGGCAGGGGAAGCGGCAGCATTCACGCCGCCATGGTTGCCCCTTCATCGTGGACAGGGCGCGAAGCGTCCATGTGCGCGGTGTGCACAACCCGCGCGCCGTTACAGCACCTGCATGGTCACCGCGACGAAGTGGCAGACGCTGCCGCCGATCACGAACAGGTGCCAGATCGCATGCGAATAGGGGATCGATTCGCGGTGATAGAAGTAGGTGCCCAGCGTGTACGACAGGCCGCCGGCCAGCAGCCAGCCCAGCGTCCAGCCGTCGATCGAAGCCAGCATCGGCTTGATCGCCACGATCACCAACCAGCCCATGGCGATGTAGATGCCGGTGGAAAGCGCCTTGAAGCGGCCGGTGTAGAACAGCTTGAACACCACCCCGGCCAGGGCCAGGGTCCAGATCGCGGCGAACAGGCCCCAGCCCCACGGGCCACGCAGGCCGATCAGGGTGAACGGGGTATAGGTGCCGGCGATCAATACGTAGATCGCGCAGTGGTCGAACACCTTCAGCCGGCCCTTGGCGACCGGGTGCTGGATGGCGTGGTACAGGGTGGAGGCGGTGTACAGCAGCAGCAGCGCAATGCCGAATACGATCGCGCCGGCCAGCTGCCAGCCATCGCCGTAGATGGCGGCCAGCGTGATCAGTACCGCACCGGCGCCCAGGGCGAGCACGGCACCGAGGCCGTGGGTCAGGGCGCTGGCGATTTCTTCGCGGATCGAAGCAACGGAAGTCGTGGACATGGCGTAGGCATCGTTCGCGGGGAGGGGGACCCGCGCCCCCCTATCATCGCCGCGATGGGCGGCCCGTGCACGCCGGTCACCGTATCGTGGATGAATCCCCGGGTCGCACGGATGAACCGGCGACGGGTGCTGGGGTCAGAGCCCTTTACTGCGGAAAGGGATCCGACCCCGTGGCATCAGCCCACCGAAGCCGTATGCGCCGCTTCGCGGGTGGCCGAGAAGCGCACGTCCGGCGAGCGTTCCTGCGCCAACTGCAGGTTGACCCGGGTCGGTGCGAGATAGACCAGGTGTCCGGCCGCATCCAGTGCCAGGTTCAGCGCGTTCTTCTCGCGGAACTCTTCCAGCTTCTTCTCGTTGCTGCAGTGGACCCAACGCGCCGTGGTCACGCTGACCGGCTCGAAGGTGGCTTCCACGCCGTACTCGTCCTTCAGGCGGTAAGCGGCCACGTCGAACTGCAGCACACCGACCGCACCCAGGATCAGGTCGTTGCTGGTCAGCGGGCGGAAGAACTGGGTCGCGCCCTCTTCGGACAGCTGGGCCAGGCCCTTCTGCAGCTGCTTGAGCTTGAGCGGATCGCGCAGGCGTGCGCGGCGGAACAGCTCCGGGGCGAAGTTCGGAATACCGGTGAAGGTGACCGCTTCGCCTTCGGTGAAGGTATCGCCGATGGAGATGGTCCCGTGGTTGTGGATGCCGATCACATCGCCTGGCCACGCCTCGGCGGCGATCTCGCGGTCGCTGGCCATGAAGGTCAGCGCGTTGGCCAGCTTCATTTCCTTGCCGGTGCGCACGTGGAAGGTCTTCATGCCGGCGCTGAAACGGCCCGAGCAGACGCGCATGAACGCCACGCGGTCACGGTGCTGAGGATCCATGTTGGCCTGGATCTTGAACACGAAGCCGGTCAGCTTGTTCTCTTCCGGGGCAATCTCGCGGCCGGTGGTGGAGCGTGCCTGCGGCGACGGCGCATGCTCGACGAAGAAGTCCAGCAGCGGCTGCACGCCGAAGTTGTTCACGCCCGAGCCGAAGAACACCGGGGTCTGCTTACCGGCGCGGTAGGCCTCCAGGTCGAACGGGTGGCTGGCGCCCTGCACCAGTTCCAGTTCGTCGCGCAGGTCGGCCAGCATCTGTGCACCGATCTTCTCGGCCAGGCCGGGCGCATCGATGGACGGGAAGATGGTCGAGTCCTGGCGGGTGAAGTTGCGGCCCGGTTCATACAGGTGCACTTCGCCGGTGAGCAGATGCACCACGCCCTTCAGGCGCTGGCCCATGCCGATCGGCCAGGTGACCGGGGCGCACTGGATGCCCAGCACGGTTTCCACTTCATCCAGCAGCTCGATCGGGTCCTTGCCCTCGCGGTCGAGCTTGTTGATGAAGGTCATGATCGGGGTGTCGCGCAGTCGGCAGACTTCCATCAGCTTGATGGTGCGCTCTTCCACGCCCTTGGCCACGTCGATCACCATCAGCGCCGAGTCCACCGCAGTGAGCACGCGGTAGGTGTCCTCGCCGAAGTCGGCATGGCCGGGGGTGTCGAGCAGGTTGACGATCTTGCCTTCGTAGGGGAACTGCATCACCGAGGAGGTGACCGAGATGCCGCGTTCCTTTTCCAGCGCCATCCAGTCGGACGTTGCATGGCGGGCGGCCTTGCGGCCCTTGACCGAACCGGCCATCTGGATCGCGCCTCCGAACAGCAGCAGCTTTTCGGTCAGCGTGGTCTTGCCGGCGTCAGGGTGGGAGATGATGGCGAAGGTGCGGCGACGCGACGCTTCGTTGGCGACTTCGGACATGGCAGTGGCGCCCGCCCGGGGCGCTTTTCAAAGAGATAAGCGCCCGATTATACCGGCCGGGGCCGGTCAGCGCCCGGTGCCACCGTCGGCCTCGCCCTGGCGGGCGAACTGCAGCTGGCCCTGTTCGGTGAAGATGCGCGCCGGCACCGAGCGCAGGCCCATGCCGCGGTTGACCTGTACCACGAAGTGCAGGTGTGGGGCGCTGCTGTAGCCACTGTTGCCGGACAGGCCGAGGGGTTGCCCGGCTCCCACCGCCTGGCCACGGCGCACGCGCATGCCGCCCGCCTGCAGGTGGCCGTACAGGGCCATGCTGCCGTCGCTGTGCAGCACGCGGATGAAATTGGCACGGGCGCCATCGCGTTCGCGGTCCTGGCCGTTGCCACGGAAGCCATCCTGGATCTGCATCACCGTGCCCTCGCGTGCGGCCATCACCAACGTGCCTTCAGGCAGCGCGAAGTCGACCGCGTCGCGGTTCTCTTCGTCATCGTGGCTGAACCGGCCTTGCGGGGCCTGGTCTACGCGCGGGCGCGCATCATCGAAGGGCAGGCGATAGGCCACGTCCTCGGCCTGTGCGGCAGGGTTGCCCGGCACCGACTGCAGGCGCAGGTCCAGCATCCGGCCGTTGACCGGCGCGGGCAGGTGGCCGACCACCAGGCTGCCGTCACCCTGGATCAGCGTCTGCACCGGCAGGCCGTCGACCGGGTGCCCGGGGGCCGCGCGCAGCTCGACCTGCAACGGGCCGGCCAGGGTGTTGTCCACGCGGGCCTGCCATTGCTCGCCGATCGGCTGCAGGCGCAGGTGGGCCATCGGTGCGGCAGCCTCGGAATCGCCTGCGCGGGCGGCAGAAGCAGGAGGAGGCACCAGTCCCCAGCCCTGTCGCCAGTCGCCGGCGCTGGCCGTCGCACTCGCCAGCAGGGGCAGCAGCAGGCAGGTCAGGGGCAGGCGTGGCATCGGCGGTTCCAGCGGCAGGGACCGCCGGGACTGTACCGGATCCTGAACGGAACGACCGCGACGCCCCTCGCATACCTGGGATGAAAATATTCATCGCTTTATCCGCATGAAGGGATTGACAGTGCCCGGAAGGGCTGGCATCGTGGCCTCACCATCGAGACCGGCAGAGGGACAGGCCCTTTGAAGCCGGGGCAGCCCGCGGATGCGCAAGCGTCCGCGTAGGTGCCAAATCCTGCGGGGACCGTGGCGTCCACCGAAAGATGGTTCGAACCATGCACCACACGTGCATCTCGAACGCGGGCCCCGCGAAGGCTCGATGGCCGATTCCCCAACCGGATCCCGCCATGAGCTTCGCCGCCAGTACTGCCGTTCGCCCCGAACCCTTTGTCCCCGTCAGCGTGCCGGTCGAAGACCGTGTGCATGCCGAGCGCGGTGAGTTCGCCGCGGTGCTGTCGATGCGTCATGCCGGCCCCAGCCCGGTGCGCCTGCGCTATGAGTGGGTCGGCCCGGCCAACGCGCCGGTGGTGGTGCTGGCCGGCGGCATCTCCGCGCATCGCCATGTGGCCTCCAACGCACAGTTCAGCGAGAAGGGCTGGGCCGAAGAGCTGGTCGGCAGTGGCCGCACGCTGGATCCGCAGCAGCTGCGCGTGCTGGCGTTCGATTTCATCGGCGCCGACGGTGCGCTGGACGTGCCGATCGATACCGCCGACCAGGCCGATGCGCTGGCACTGCTGCTGGATCATCTGGGCATCCGCACGCTGAAGGCCTTCGTCGGCTATTCGTATGGCGCCCTGGTCGGCCAGCAGTTCGCGATCCGTCATCGTGCCCGCGTGCGCCAGCTGGTGCTGGCCAGCGGTGCACACCGACCGCACCCGTATGCCGCCGCCTGGCGCGCCCTGCAGCGCCGCGCCGTCGCGCTGGGCCAGCTGCAGTGCGGTGAAGACCATGGCCTGGCGCTGGCCCGGCAGTTCGCCATGCTCAGCTACCGCACTCCGGAAGAGTTCGGCGAGCGCTTCGACGCCGCGCCGGAAGTGATCAACGGCCGCGTGCGCGTGGCCGCCGAAGACTATCTCGACGCCGCCGGCGCGCAGTACGTGGCGCGCACACCGGTGACCGCCTACCTTCGCCTGTCCGAATCGATCGACCTGCACCGCGTCGACCCCGCCGCCATCCTGCCGCCGACCGTGGTGGTGGCCGTGGAAGGTGACCGCCTGGTGCCGCTGGCCGACCTGGTCGGCCTGGTCGAGGGGCTGGGACCGCGCGGCAGCCTGCGCGTGCTGCGTTCGCCCTACGGCCACGACGCCTTCCTCAAAGAAGCCGATCGCATCGACGCGATCCTGGCCACCGCCTTCCGCACCTCTGGAGAGTCCGCATGAGCCTGCACGCCAACGAGCCGTCCTGTAGCCGCACCACTGCCGCCGTCCGTGCCGGCATCGATCGCGACACCGCGCATGGCGCGGTCACGCCGCCGATCGTGCTGTCGTCGAACTTCAGCTTCGCAGGCTTCGGCAACAAGCGCCAGTACGACTACACACGCAGTGGCAACCCTACCCGCGACCTGCTGGGTGAAGCGCTGGCCGAGCTGGAAGGCGGCGCGGGTGGCGTGATCACCGCCACCGGCATGGGTGCGATCAACCTGGTGCTGAACGCACTGCTGCAACCGGGCGATACCCTGGTGGTGCCGCACGATGCCTATGGTGGCAGCTGGCGCCTGTTCAATGCGCTGGCAAAGAAGGGCCACTTCGAACTGGTCACCGCCGACCTGACCGATCCGCGCGCGCTGGCGCAGGCGCTGGCCACCCAGCCGAAGCTGGTGCTGGTGGAAACCCCGTCCAACCCGCTGCTGCGCATCACCGACCTGCGCTTTGTCATCGATGCCGCGCACAAGGCCGGTGCCCTGGTGGTGGTCGACAACACCTTCCTGTCGCCGGCCCTGCAGCAACCGCTGTCGTTCGGTGCGGATCTGGTGCTGCATTCCACCACCAAGTACATCAACGGCCACAGCGATGTGGTGGGCGGCGCGGTAGTCGCGCGCGATCCGGCAGTGCACGAGCAGCTGGTGTGGTGGGGCAACGCGCTGGGCCTGACGGGTTCGCCGTTCGATGCCTTCCTGACCCTGCGCGGCCTGCGCACGCTGGATGCGCGCCTGCGCGTGCACCAGGAGAACACCGCGTCGATCGTTGCGTTGCTGGACCAGCATCCGGCGGTCGGCCGCGTCCATTATCCGGGTCTGGTCGATCACCCGGGCCACGCCATCGCTGCCCGCCAGCAGAGTGGTTTCGGCGCGATGCTGTCGTTCGAGCTGGCTGACTGCGAAGGCGACGATCCGTATGCCGCAGTGCGTGCCTTTGTCGATGGCCTGCGCTGTTTCACCCTGGCCGAATCGCTGGGCGGCGTCGAAAGCCTCGTCGCGCATCCGGCCACCATGACCCATGCGGCGATGACGGCCGAAGCGCGTGCCGCCGCCGGCATCAGCGAAGGCCTGCTGCGCCTGTCGGTGGGCATCGAGGCCGAGCGTGACCTGCTGGCCGATCTGGGCGCCGCGCTGCAGCGCGCCGAAGCGGTGATTGATGCGGCTGCGCGCCGCAAACAGGTGGTGGATGCATGAGCGCGCTCGCCGCTGACATTCCTGCGCTGGGCGTGGGACGCCTGGCGCTGCTCGGTACTGGCACGGTCGGCTCGGCCTTCGTGCAGCGTTACCAGGCATTGCGGGCGCGCGGGCTGGAACTGCCCAGCGTGCAGTGGCTGGCCAATTCACGCACTGCGCTGGAGATCGATCGTGATCTGGCGTTGCCGCTGGAGCTGGCACGGCGTGCACCACGCGATGGCCAGAGTTCGCCGCCGTGGGCGAGTGCCGAAGGACTGGAGCGTGGCGACGTGGTGGTCGACGCCACCGCCAGCGAGGACGTGGCCGCGCGCCACGTGCAGTGGCTGGCGCGCGGCGTGCACGTGGTGACCGCCAACAAGCTGGGCCGTGGTGCGCAGCTGGCACGCGCGCAGGCGATTGCCGAAAGTTGCGCCGACAGTGGCGCGCGTTATGGCGACAGCGCGACGGTGGGCGCGGGCCTGCCGCTGTTGAGCAGCCTGCGTGCACTGGTGGCCGGGGGCGATCACATCCATGCCATCGAGGGTGTGCTGTCCGGTTCATTGGCATGGCTGTTCCATCGTTACGACGGCCAGTCGCCGTTCTCGGCGGCGGTGCGCGAGGCGCTGGCAGCCGGCTACACCGAGCCCGATCCGCGCCTGGACCTGTCCGGCGAAGACGTGCGGCGCAAGCTGCTGATCCTGGCGCGCAGCAGCGGGCTGGCGCTGGATGCCGCGCAGGTGCAGGTGGATTCGCTGGTACCCGCGGCGCTGGCAGCATTGCCGCTGGAGGAAGCGGTGGGCGCGCTGGAACAGCTGGATGCGCCGCTGCAGGCACGTTGGCAGCAGGCGCGCGACAACGGCCACGTGCTGCGTTTCGTTGGTCGTGTCGATGGCGAGGGTGCGCAGGTGGGCCTGCGCGAGCTGCCGGCCAATCATCCGCTGGCACAGGGCGCAGGCACCGACAACCGCGTGGCCATCCACAGTGATCGCTATCAGCGCCAGCCGTTGTTGATCCAGGGCCCGGGTGCGGGCGCTGAGGTGACTGCGGCTGCGTTGCTGGATGACGTGCTGCGGATCGTGGGATGAGCGCACCGCTTCTGTAGAGCCGAGCCCATGCTCGGCTGCCCCTGACAGAATCCCCCTCCTGCCGGATGAGCCGAGCATGGGCTCGGCTCTACAGGGGGGCTGCCGTTCAATGCGCCTTCAATGCCTTCAGCAACGCGGCATTGAACTGCTTCGGGTCCTGCACCTGCGGCGAATGGCCCAGTTCGGCGAACTCGACCAGCGTTGCGCCGGGAATGGCGGCCGCTGCGGCCTTGCCGAGCACCGGGTAATTGCCCAGCGTCGCCTTCACCGTCGGCGGCGCCAGGTCCCGGCCGATCGCAGTGCGGTCCTTCTGGCCGATGAACAACGTGGTCGGTACCTGCACGTTCTTGAGTTCGTAGACCACCGGCTGGTTGAACACCATGTCCGAGGCCAGTGCCTGGCTCCACGCAACGGCCTGTTTGCCTGGGCCTTCGTACATGCCTGACTGCATGCGTGCCCACGGCTCGTAGGCTGGCTTCCATTTGCCATCGTAGTACACCTCCAGCTGGTAGCGCCGGATGCTGTCATAGCTGATGTTCAACTCGCCGGCATACCACGTATCCACGCTGCGCCATGGCACACCCAGCGCTTTCCAGTCTTCCAGTCCGATCGGGTTGACCAGCGACAGGCTGCGCAGGTCCTGCGGGTACATCAGCGCGTAGCGCACCGCCAGCATGCCGCCCATCGAGTGGCCGACCAGGTGCACCGGCACATCACCCAGCTGCAGCTGCTGCAGCAACGCATGGGTGTTGGCGGCCAGCTGCGCGAACGTGTACTGGTAGCGCTCGGGCTTGCTGGACTTGCAGAAGCCCACCTGGTCCGGGGCAATCACCCGGTAGCCGGCGGCGATCAGTGGCTTGATCGATTCCTTCCAGGTGGCCGCACAGAAGTTCTTGCCATGCAGAAGCACCACGACGCCGGCCGGTGCCTTTTTCGGCGCGATATCCAGGTAGGCCATTTCCAGCGACTGCCGCTGCGACTCCAGTGCGAAGGTCTTCACCGGATAGCCGTAGTCGAAGCCCTCCAGGCGTGGCCCATAGGTGGGCGCGGCGAGGGCGGACAGCGGAAGGCAGGCAAGCAGGGCGGCGGCGATCACGCGCATGGGGCAATCCGGGGCGGGGGAGCCCCGAGCCTAACCGGAACGCAGTGACGGTGTTGTCCGACCCGGCAAGGGCGACTGGGTAGCGTCGACTGTTAGTCGGCTACCGCGCGCAGCGCGGGATTTTCGCGGCCTGAGGGAAGAGCAGTCGACCCACGGTCGACTCCATCTGCGGCCCGGCGCCATTGCGCCGGGGCCCGCCACCCTCAGCACTCGATGACGTTCACCGCCAGGCCACCACGGCTGGTTTCCTTGTACTTGTCCTGCATGTCACGGCCGGTATCGCGCATGGTCTTGATCACCTTGTCCAGCGACACCTTGTGCTTGCCGTCGCCACGCATGGCCATGCGCGAGGCGTTGATCGCCTTCACCGCGCCCATCGCATTGCGCTCGATGCACGGAATCTGCACCAGGCCTCCGATCGGGTCGCAGGTCAGGCCGAGGTTGTGCTCCATGCCGATTTCCGCGGCGTTCTCGATCTGGCTGGGGTTGCCGCCCAGCGCGGCGACCAGGCCGCCGGCCGCCATCGAGCAGGCCACGCCCACTTCACCCTGGCAGCCCACTTCGGCGCCGGAGATCGAGGCGTTCTCCTTGTAGAGGATGCCGATCGCTGCCGAGGTCAGCAGGAAGTCGAACACGCGCTGCTCGTTCGCACCCGGGCAGAAGCGATCGAAGTAGTGCAGCACCGCCGGCAGCACGCCGGCCGCACCGTTGGTCGGCGCGGTGACCACGCGACCACCGGCGGCGTTTTCCTCGTTCACCGCCAGCGCATAGAGGTTGACCCAGTCCAGCGTGGTCAGCGGATCGCGCATCGCCGCTTCCGGCTTCGATGACAGCTCGCGGTACAGCGCCGGCGCGCGGCGGCCCACCTTCAGGCCACCCGGCAGCACGCCTTCCTCGCGGATGCCCCGTGCCACGCACGACTGCATGGCGCTCCAGATCTCGCGCAGGTTGGCGCGGATCTCGTCTTCGCTGCGCCAGCACTTCTCGTTCTCGAACATCAGCTGGGCGATGCTCAGGCCGCTGCGCGCGGTCTGCGCCAGCAGCTCGTCGCCGCTCTTGAACGGATAGGGCAGCGGGGTCTCGTCGGGCACGATGCGGTCATCGGCCGCGTCGTCCTGGTTGACCACGAAGCCACCACCGACGGAGTAGTAATCGCGGGTGGCGATCACTTCGTCCTCGGCGTTGTACGCGGTGAAGCGCATGCCATTGGTGTGGTACGGCAGCTTCTGGCGCTTGTTCATGCCCAGGTCGCGCTTCTCGTCGAAGGCGATCTCGTGCTGGCCCATCAGCTGGATGCGCTTGCTGCTGCGGATGCGCTCCAGCGTGGCCGGGATGATGTCCGGGTCGATCAGGTTGGGCCGCTGGCCTTCCAGGCCCAGCAGGATCGCCTTGTCGGTGCCATGGCCGCGGCCGGTCAGCGCCAGCGAGCCATAGACATCGGCGCGGATGCGCGCGACCTCGTACAGGCGACCCGGGTCGAGCAGCCAGCGGTGGATGAATCGCTCGGCGGCCTTCATCGGCCCGACGGTGTGCGAGGAGCTCGGGCCAATGCCGATCTTGAAAACGTCGAACGTGCTGACAGCCATGGTTGCCGTACTGCGGGTACCGGAAGAGACCGCTATTCTAGCGGTTCATGCCGCACTTCCATGGCTGCGGCGCAGCATTTCGGCAGAGGGAGCCAAACCGGTGTTGACCCTGTTCCAGCGCGACGACTGCCATCTGTGTGACATGGCCCTGGCCGAGCTGGCCAAGGCGCGGGCACCGGAGTTCGAATCGGTGTTCCTGGATGACCAGCCGGCGCTGGAAGCACGCTATGGCGCCCGCGTGCCGGTGTTGCGCGACGAGGCAGGCGGCCGCGAACTGGACTGGCCGTTCGACGCGGCCCGCGTGCGGGCCTGGCTGGCCGCGGGTTGAATCCGCCGGGCAGGGCCCGGCGGCAGATGCGGTCGCGGCGCGCGCAGCAGCCGAGCGTGGCTCGGCTCTACAGAATGCGGCCGGGGCGGTGCCCCGGCCCAGTGCTCATTTCGCGTCAAACTTCACGATCGTGCTGATCGCGGTTTCGTCCGGGATGGTCTTGGTGTCGGCCCAGTCGCCGCCGCCGACGCCGAAGTCCAGGCGCTTGACCGTGGCCTTGCCGGTCAGCACCGGCTGGGTGCCCGGCTTCCAGGTGAAGGTGAGGGTGACCGGCTTGCTGACGCCACGCAGTTCCAGGGTGCCATCGGCGGCGAACTGGTCATTGCCCACCGCGCGGAAACCCTTTGCGGTGTAACGCGCGGTGGCGAACTTGCCGACGTTGAAGAAGTCGGCACCCTGCAAGGTCGAGTCACGGTCGCTGTTGCCGCTCTTGGCGCCTGCAAGCGGGATCACCACGTCCAACGAACCAGCGGCCGGATTGGCCGGGTCGAAGCTGAGCTTGGTGGCAAAGCCCGGGAAGCTGCCGGTGAACACTTCGCCGTCGTACTTGGTGGCGAACACCAGGATCGAGCCCGCGCCGGGGGCCTGCGCATAGTCGGCGGCGAGCACCGGGGCGGTGGCCAGCATGCCGGACAGGGCGGCGGCCACGGCGGCCGGAGTGGTCAGTTTCAGGTTCATCGGTCAGTCCTTCTGAGGGGAGGCGAGCCAGCCGCGCGGCAACATGCGGGACAACGTCGCATCGCGCTGGAAGAGGTGGTGGTAGAAGGCAGCGCCGGCATGGGCCAGCACCACCGCGATCAACAGCCAGAAGCCGTATTCGTGGATGGCATGCGATACCGCCACCACCTGCGGATCGGGGCCGCTCAGCTTGGGCACGTCGACCAGGCCGAACCAGCGGAACGGGCGCAGGCCACTGGCCGAGTCGTACAGCCAGCCCGACAGCGGGATGGCGAACATCAGCACATACAGCAGCACGTGGGTGGCACTGGCGATGCGTTCCTGCCAGCTGGGCACGCCCGGCACCGGCTTCGGCGCGCCGGCATACAGGCGCCAGCCGAGGCGGAACAGCACCAGCGCCAGCACGGTGATGCCGATCGACTTGTGGGCGGTGTAGACCCAGAAGTACTTCGGGGTCTTGGGCAGTTCACCCATGGTCAGGCCGACCACGCCCAGGGCGAGGATCAGCAGTGCGATCAACCAATGCAGGATCTGGCTGACACTCCCCCAGGCGGCGGGGGTGTTCTTGGCGGTCATGAAGGGTCCTCTAGCGGGCCGTCTTGGGGTCGGAGTGCGGAACGGGAGCGGGAGTTCCCGGGGCGTCGCTGCGGTCGAGGGTGGCTTCAGCCTCGATCCTCAGCTGTACTGCATCACCGATGACGCCCGGCCAGGCGGTGATGCCGAACGCGCGCCGGCTCAGCGTGGTGCTGGCGGAAAAACCGGCGGTGCGTCGGAACGGTGGGAGCGGGTAGCGCTTGATGGCATTGAGGGTCACCTCCAGCGTGACCTCCTGGCTGACCCCGCGCAGGGTCAGCGTGCCGATCACGTGCGCGCGCCTGGCATCGATCGGTTCGACCCGGCTGGAGACGAAGCGCGCGTTGGGGAAGCGCTCGCCGTCCAGGAGGCTGCGGGCCAGGGTGGCCTCGTTCCACTTTGCATCGCCCAGGTCCAGTCGCGACACCGGTACGCTGACGTCCAGTGTGGCGCCGCGCCAGTTGTCGGGATCGAACTGCAAGCGGCCCTCGCTGCCGGAAACCGTCCCCATGGCCTGCGAATAGCCGGCATGGTCGATGCTGAACAGCACCCGCGTGTGCACCGGATCGATGCGATAGGTATCGGCGTCCGCCCAGGCAGGGGCGGTGGCGAGCAGCATCGGCAGCAGGGCCAGGCAGGGACGCATCGATGGCGGGCTCCGGAAAGGGACGCTGTGATCATACGCACAGGCCCCTGCCAAGGATGCGTGCATGGCTGCAACAGTTCGTGGTGGCCTTGCGCCGGCAACAGGCTGTTGCAGCCATGGACCCGGCCTGTGTGACAATCGGGCCAGGACAGGGGGTTCAGGATGACGAGCGGCTGGCGCCTGTGGTGCCTGGGCATCGCGGGAACGGGGCTGCTGCTGTTGGCGTCCGCCACAGCGGCTGCGGCCCTGGACATGGCAGAAACACCGCGCCTGCGGCGCTTCGGTGCCGCCGAAGGCATGCCGTCGCGCATGGTGCTGGCGCTGGCCGAGGACCGCCAGGGCCATATCTGGGCTGCAACCGATGGTGGCCTGGTGCGTTACGACGGCAGCTCGCTGCGGGTCTGGGAGCACGATCCGGAGCAGCCTGGCTCGTTGCCCGGCAACGAGATCGAGACCCTGCTGGTCGATCCGCTGGACCGGGTATGGGTGGGCATCAATGGCAAGGGCGTGGCCCGCCTGGATGCCGACCGCGAGCGCTTCAGGACCTTCGATGCGGTCAATGGCCCCTGCATGAGCCAGTTCTGGACACTGGCGTATGCCGCGGACGCGTTGTGGATCGGCACCAGCAGCCAGGGCATCTGCCGGTTCGGCGAGGACGGCAGCCTGCGTTTCTTCAAGCACGACCCGGCCCGCGCCGACGGCCTGCCCAGCAACACCATCTACAGCAGCCTGGTCGATGCCCGCGGCCGCCTGTGGATCGGCACCGAGGCCGGGGTCGCGCGCTGGAACGGCGTTGGCTTCGAGCCGGTGGCACCGCACGAACTGGGCGCGCTGAGCGTGCTGCGGATGAGCCGTGATCCGGACGGTTCGATCTGGCTTGGCAGCCAGAACGACGGCCTGTACCGCATCGATGCGCAGGACCGGGTCAGCCGTCCGCGCTGGAGCGACAGCGCCCGCCTGCGCTCGGCGCTGGTGCTGGCCGATCGGCGGGGTGGCTACTGGGCCGGCACGTCCGACGGCCTGCTGCGCGGCGACGCCAGTGCGCTGTGGCGCCTCGAGGGCGACCGCGGCAGTGGTTTCCTCACTGCACAGAGCGGTGTGCTCGACATGCTGCAGGACCATGAGGGCGGACTTTGGGTGGCGTTGTTGACCCAGGGCCTGGCTTACCTGCCGCCGGACTGGCGCCGCTTCTCGATCTGGAACCAGCTCGATGGCAAGCCGCTGGACAGCCAGTACCTGCTGGGCGCGGCCAGTGATGGCCACAACTACTACGTGGGTTCGGCGCATGGCGTGTATCAGCTGGATGCGAAGGGCACGCTGCGCCTGCTCGCCAGCGACCGCCAGATTGGCAGTGGTGCGGTGTGGTCTGTCCTGCCGCGGCCGGACGGGCGCCTGTGGCTGGGGCGTGCCGGCCGTATCAGCGTGTATGACCCGGCCACCCGCGCGCTGCACGATTGGCATATCGATGGAGGCGCCGACCTGCGCCAGCGCATCGACCTGATGCGGCAGGCACCCGATGGCACGGTCTGGCTGTCGGTGATGAATCTGGGCCTGCAGCAGCGCAGTGCGGATGGCCGGGTGCTGCGCAGCTATCCACTCGATGATTTCCGCAAGGCGGCCGATTCACCCATCGAGCAGATCCGCTTTGATGCCCATGGCAAGGCGTGGGTGATGGGCGACATGGGTATCTGGCGCGAGCAGGCCGGACGCTTCGAAGCGGTGCCGGGTGTCTCGCGTGGTCTGATCTACGACCTGGTGTGGGTGGATCCGCAACAGTTGTGGCTGGCCCGCCAGGGCGCGCTGGAGCGCTACCAGTGGGATGGCATGAGCCTGCGCCTGATCCAGCGCATTGATGGAAGCGCCGGAGTGCCGCCGGTCAGCATGGGCGGCCTTGCATTGGCCGACAATGGCCGGGTGTGGGCAACCACGCCGCGCGGCCTGCTGCGCTGGGATCCGAAAGCACGGCGCCTGCAGTTGTTCAACGAACGCGACGGCCTGTCCGATGCCGAGTTCACCAGCCGTCCGCCGGCGGTGAATGCCGATGGCCGCGTGCTGGCCGTGGCCCAGACCGGCCTGGTCGCTTTCGACGTGAATGCCGACGACGTCGTGCTGCCCGGGTCGTCGCTGGTGATTGCCGAGGTGCGCGTGCGCCGCGACGACGCGCGCGGCTGGCAGCCGCTGCCGAACACCGGCACCCTGCTGCTGGGACCGGATGATCGCGATCTGCAGATCGATGCGCGGCTGCTGTCGTATGCCAACCCCCAGGGCAACCGCTACCGCTTCCGGGTACGCGGGTATGACCAGAACTGGGTGGAGCAGGGCGGCGACGGTCAGCGCACACTATCGAGACTGCCCACCGGCAGCTACGTCATCGAAGTGCAGGCGGCCACCGCCAATGGTGCGTGGACGCCTTCGCAGCAGCTGCAGGTGAAGGTGCTGCCACCGTGGTGGCGCAGCGGCATGGCGATCTTCGGCTACATCCTGATCGGTTCGCTGCTGCTGCTCATCCTGGTCTGGTCGATCCGTGCGCGCCTGCGCCGTCGCCAGCAATGGCAGTTGACCGTGCACAAGCAGGAGCTTGCCGAACAGGCCTCGCAGGCCAAGAGCCGGTTCCTGGCCACGCTGGGGCACGAAGTGCGCACGCCGATGACCGGCGTGCTCGGCATGAGCGAGCTGCTGCTGGCCACACCGCTGGACCCGGTGCAGCGCAGCTATGCCGGCTCGATCCAGCAGGCCGGCAGCCATCTGCTGCGGTTGGTCAACGATGCGTTGGACCTCGCGCGCATCGAGGCGGGCCGGCTGGAGCTGGATCTGCGCCCGTTCGACCTGGCCGGCCTGCTCGACCAGGTGCAGGCGCTGATGCAGCCCATGGCGAGGCAGCGCAGGCTGGATTTCCAGCGTGGCGACGATCCGCCTGGCCCGATCAGCGTCAGTGGCGACGAGATGCGTGTGCGGCAGATCCTGCTCAACCTGCTGGGCAATGCGATCAAGTTCACCGAGCGCGGTCATGTCGGCCTGGCCGTGCACCTGGAAGCGAACGGCGGCGGGCTCTGTTTCGAAGTGCATGACAGTGGCCCGGGCATCAGTGCCGAGCAGCAGGATCGCCTGTTCCATCGCTTCGAACAGGCCGATGGTCCGCGCACGGCATCGCGTTATGGCGGCAGCGGGCTGGGCCTGGCGATCTGCCAGGAGCTGGCCGTGGCGATGGGTGGGGGCATCGAAGTGGACAGCCAGCCAGGCAAGGGCGCGCGCTTCCGGGTGCGGTTGCCGCTGCCGTGGACCCGGCAGGCAGCGGCCGCTGCAGGCGAAGCGACGGCGCCGCTGGTGCTGCCGCCATTGCGCATCCTGCTGGTGGAGGACGATGCCACCGTAGCCGAGGTCATCGCAGGCCTGCTGCGTAGCCGTGGCCATGACGTGGTGCATGTGCTGCACGGCCTGGGAGCCTTGTCGGAGATCGCGACCGACGGCTTCGATGTCGGCCTGCTCGACCTCGACCTGCCGGCGCTGGACGGTACTGCGATTGCACGCCAGCTGCGCACTCTGGGCTACGAGCTGCCACTGGTGGCGGTCACCGCACGCTCCGATGCCTATGCTGAATCGCAGGTGCTCGCTGCCGGTTTCGATGGCTTCCTGCGCAAGCCGGTCACCGGCGACATGCTGGTGACAGCGATCATCCAGGCGCGCACTAAACGACAGACCACGACTTGAAAACGTCGGCGCCGGGCGTGAACGGCGCGACTTTCGGTTTACCATGCCGACGCCCGCAGCGCGGGAATCATCAGGGCAGCGTGAGGAGGCAATCGGTGGCGTATCTGCGGGCGGCGATGCTGCTGCTGATCCTCCTGTGCTGCCTGTCACCCGCTGCCGCGCAGCCGGTGCCCCCGAGCCCGCGCCAGGTGACGGTGTTCGACGGCCTGCCCTCCAATACCGTCAACCGCATGGCCGAAGACCGCTACGGCTACCTGTGGATCGCCACCAACGACGGTCTGGCTCGTTACGACGGGCGCAACTACCGGATCTGGCGCTCGGAGGATGGCCTGCGCGACAACCGCATCTGGACGGTCCTGGTCGATGCGCGCAACCAGCTCTGGATCGGGACCGAGAACGCGGGCCTGGTACGGATGTCGGCCGACCGCCGCCAGCTGCATTTCTACGACCGCAGCAGCCAGCCACTGATGGGGACCAACACGGTCTGGAGCCTGGCCACCACCCCCGACGGTGCGATCTGGTTCGGCACCCACGAAGGTGGCCTGTACCGGCTGGACAGCCAGGACCGCCTGCAGCGTTTCCTGCCCGAGGCCAACAATCCGCGCAGCCTGCCCGCCGCCTCGGTGCCGTACCTGGCCACGCTGGCCGATGGCAGCCTGTGGGTCGGCACCAAGCATGGCGTGGCGCGCTGGACCGGCACCGACTTCGAGCGGGTCGGCACGGATGTCATTCCCAGCCTGCTGATCAATGGATTGACCAGCGAACCCGATGGCAGCCTGTGGATCAGTACGACGGCCGGCGCCACGGTGCGTCGCCCCGACGGGCGTTTTGAATCGCCGCCATGGAAACTACCGTCGGGCGAGCAGGTGCTCGGCATGATGCTGCGCGATGAACAGGGCGGCCATTGGCTGGATACCCGTACCGGGCTGGGTCGGGCCGTGGATGGGCAGTACCAGACCGTTCCGCTGTACAGCGCCGTTGCGCGCGGGCCGGTGCGGCCGAACTGGACTGGCGCCTACGAGGACCGCGAAGGCGGCATCTGGCTGGCCAGTACCAATGCCGGCCTGTGGCACCTGCTGCCGCGCTGGTGGCAGTTCTCGGTGCTGTCGCGGCTGGAGGATGACGCCGGTTCGCTGCGCAATGCCTTCGTGCTGGGCACCAGCCCTTCCAGCAATGGTGGCATCTGGACGGTCGGCAGCCACGGCGCGCTGGACCGGTTCGATCCCAGGACCGGCAGGATCGAGCAGCACCGCACCTGGGTCAACGGCATGTACTGGCTGTCCTCGGTACGCGAGGATCGCCGCGGCCAGGTCTGGATCGGCTCGACCGATGCATTGCTGCGCTATGACCCGAAGCGACGTGAGCTGCGTCGCTGGGGCCGTGATGCAGGGGCCGACGCGGCCATGGAAGGGGTCATCGAGTCGATGATGACCTGCGACGGCGACAGTCTCTGGTTGATGTTGCCTGCAGGCCTGCAGCAGCGTGACCTCGACGGTCGCCTGCGCCGCCAGCTGGAAAACGGCCAGCGCGGCCTGCAGCAGGGCCAGCTCAACCTGGATGTGGAATGCGGGCCGCAGGACCACATCTGGCTGGCCAGCAGCCGTGGCCTGCTGCAGTGGCTGCCGGAAAGCGAGCGCTTCCAGCCGGTGCCGGGTGCGCCGGCGACCGCGATCCATGCGTTGCACGTGGGCCGCGATGGCCAGGTCTGGCTGTCGGAGGACGGCCGCCTGTCGCGCTACCGCTGGAGCCACGGCCGGTTGGAGCGGCAGGCCGTTGTCGGCGCGGAGCAGGGCTACCCGGCGATCTCCGCCTCCGGGCTGGTGGTCGATGCACAGGGCGTGGCCTGGGCCACCAGTGCGCGCGGCCTGGTCCGGGTGGGCGCCGACGGGCAGAGCGTGCGCCTGTACGGCGTGCACGACGGCCTGCCCAGCCAGGAGTTCCGCGAGCACACGTTGGCGATGTCCGGCGATGGCCATCTGGTGGCCGGTACCCCGGCCGGCGTGGTGGTGTTCGACCCGGAACAGGTGCGGCCGTCGGTGCGGCGCGCGCCGCTGGTGATCGAGCGGGTTGAAGTCCGCCGCAACGAGCAGGTACTCGACCTGACCCACGACACGCCCCTGCAGATTGCCGATGGTGATCGTGACCTGCGCATCGTCGCGCGGTTGCTGTCATTCGCCGATTCGGCGTCCAACAGCTATCGCTACCGCCTGGCGGGCTACGACCCCGATTGGGTGGAAGTAGGCCCGGCCGGTGAGCGCCTGTTCTCGCGCCTGCCGCCGGGCAGCTACCGCCTGGAAGTACAGGCGCGCTCGGCCGACCACGTCTGGTCGCGGGTGCAGAGCCTGGAATTCCGCGTGCAGCCGCCATGGTGGCGCAGCCTGTCCGGACTGCTGGTATTGGCTTCGATCGCACTCCTGTTGACCAGCTGGTTTGCCTGGCTGTACCGCCGCCGCCTGCAGCGGCGCCATGCCTATCAGCTGGCATTGCACAAACAGGAACTGGCCGAACAGGCCTCGGCGGCCAAGACCCGCTTCCTGGCCAATCTCGGCCACGAAATCCGCACGCCGATGACCGGCGTGCTCGGCATGAGCGAACTGCTGCTGGCCTCGCCGCTGGACCCCCAGCAGCGCGGCTACACGCAGTCGATCCGGCATGCCGGCGAACACCTGCTTCACTTGGTCAACGATGCCTTGGACCTGGCACGGATCGAGTCCGGACGGCTGGAACTGCAGTCAAGGCCGTTCGCGCTGAGCTGCCTGCTGCAGGATCTTGCCGCCCTGATGGGACCGCTGGCAGCACAGAAGGGCCTGCGCTTCACCCTCGACAACCAGCTGCCGCCGGGCCTGCAGGCCACCGGCGATGCAATGCGGGTACGGCAGATCCTGCTCAACCTGCTCTCCAACGCGGTCAAGTTCACCAGCCGCGGCACCATCACCCTGCATGCGCGCAGCGACGGCGAGCTGCGCGCGCTGCATTTCGAAGTGCGCGATACCGGTCCGGGCATCAGCCAGGAACAGCAGCAGCGCCTGTTCCGCCGCTTCGAACAGGCCGACGGCGCCCGCACCGCCGCGCAGTACGGCGGCAGCGGCCTGGGCCTGGCGATCTGCCGCGAACTGGCGCAGGCGATGCAGGGGCGTATCCAGGTAGAGAGCCAGCTGGGTCGCGGCACGTGTTTTGGCGTGACCCTGCCGTTGCCGCTGGTGGTCGATGCAAGTACTGAAGCAGACGGCCAGGCGCACCGTGAAGAGGCGGCCAACATGCCGCCGCTACGCGTGCTGCTGGTCGAGGATGACGCGACCGTGGCCGACGTGGTACGCGGCCTGCTGAGCGCGCGTGGGCATGAGGTGGTGCATGCGGGGCATGCGCTGGCGGCGCTGCGCGAGATCAGTGCCGGTGATTTCGATGTCGGCCTGCTGGATCTGGACCTGCCGGGCCTGAGTGGTTTCGAGCTGGCCCAGCACCTGCGCAACCAGGGCTACATGCTGCCGCTGCTGGCGGTGACGGCGCGGACCGATCCGGACCTGCAGCAGCAGGTGGAAGCAGCCGGCATCGGTGGTTTCCTGCGCAAGCCGGTGACCGGTGAGCTGCTGGTGGAAGCGATCGCCCGGGTGATGGGGCGGTAGGGTTCATTGCAGGACTTGCAGCCCCACCACCCACGGAATGCTCGCTGTTGCTGTTGCTTCGGCCTCTGCGGGTGCAGGGCCGCACGCCCTGCAGAACCCCCTCACTCCGCGACGTGCTCGACCTGCCGTGGCTCAGGCTTGGTATCGGGCAGCTGCCAGAAGATCATCGTCGAGGTCAGCGTGATCGCGCCCACACACAGGAAGGTGGCATGCAACGCCGCTGTGGCATCGGTGCTGTCCAGATGATTTCCGAATGCGGCCAGCAGGCTGCCGGCGGCAGCAGCACCGAAGCCGGCCGCGAGCATCATCACCATCGACAGCAGGCTGTTGCCGGAGCTGGCGAACTCGCGGTCCAGATCACGCAGGGTCACGGTGTTCATGACGGTGAACTGCAGCGAATTGACCGCGCCGAAGAACGCCAGCTGCAGCAGGCGCCAGGCCAGGTGCTGGCCCGGTGTCATCAGGATGAAGCTGGCCATCGCAAGGCCCACCAGCACGGTGTTGACCATCAGCACGCGGCGGTAGCCGAAGCGTTCGACCAGCTTCACCGCCAGCTGCTTGGAGACCATGCCAGCGGCGGCCACCGGCACCATCATCAGGCCGGCGTTCATCGGGCCCAGGCCCAGGCCGACCTGCAGCAGCAGCGGGATCAGCATCGGCATGGCGCTGCTGCCGATGCGCGAGAACAGGTTGCCGAGGATGCCGATGCGGTAGCTGGGCACGCGGAACAGCGCCAGCGAGAACAACGGTGCGGTCGAATTGGCCGCATGCAGCCAGTACCCGACCAGCGCGGCCAGGCCGGCCACGGTCATCAGCATGATCAGTGCGTGCGGCGTGCCCAGTCCGGAGATGCCATCCAGTGCCAGCGACAGCACCACCATCGCGAAGGCCAGCATGATGTAGCCGCGCAGGTCGAAGCGGGTGCGATGGCTGGCGTAGTGGTCCGGCATGATCTTCATCGCAGCGATGAAACCGATCACGCCGATCGGCAGGTTGATCAGGAACACCCAGTGCCACGAGGCGATTTCCACCAGCCAGCCGCCGAGGGTGGGGCCGATCAACGGGCCGACCAGGGCGGGGATGGCGATGAAGCTCATCGCGCGCAGGAAATCCTCGCGCGGCACCGAGCGCATCACCGCCAAGCGGCCGACCGGCAGCAGCATCGCGCCACCGATGCCCTGCAGCACGCGCGCGCCGACCAGCTGGTGCAGGTGCTGGGCCAGCGCGCAGGCCAGCGAGCCGAGGGTGAACAGGATGATCGCTACCAGGAAGGTGCGGCGGGTGCCGTAGCGGTCGGCGATCCAGCCGGAGGCGGGGATGAAGGTGGCGACCGCCAGCGCGTAGCTGAACACCACCGACTGCATCTGCAACGGGCTTTCGCCCAGGCTCTTGGCCATCGCCGGCAGCGCGGTGTTGACGATGGTCGAATCGAGCATCTGCATGAAGATCGCCAGCGAAACCAGCCAGAGAAGCGGGCGGAAACGGGCGTATTCGGCGGCGGATGCGGCGGTGTCGGGTGCGGGCGCGCCTGCGGGCGACGGTTCGGACATGGCGTGGGGGCCGGTGCAGCGTGGGGCGCCATGATCGCGCAATGCGGGTCACGGCGCGATCAATGCCGCGCCGTGGCCCGTGCCGGGGTTCAGCGCTGGCTGTGCGCGTGCACTGCGTCGACCAGCACCTGCACGTGCGCCGGGTCCATGTCCGGCGACATGCCGTGGCCGAGGTTGAATACATGGCCCTCGCGCGAACCACCATTGCCCGCGGCATAGGTATCGAGCACGCGCGCGGCAGCGGCGGCGATCGCATCCGGCGATGCGTACAGCGTGGTCGGGTCGAGGTTGCCCTGCAGGGCGACGCGACCACCGGTGCGGCGCATGGCCTCGTCCAGGTCCAGTGTCCAGTCCAGGCCCAGCGCATCGGCGCCGGTCTGCGACAGCGCTTCCAGGTGCAGGCCGGTACCCTTGCCGAACAGGATCAGCGGCGTGCGCTCGCTGCCTTCGCCGCGTTCCAGGCCTTCGGCGATGCGCTGCAGGTAGCGCAACGAGAACTCGCGGTACATCGCCGGCGACAGCACGCCGCCCCAGGTGTCGAACACCTGCAGGGCCTGCGCGCCAGCTGCGCGTTGCGCGCCGAGGTAGGCGATGACCGCGTCGGTGGTGACCTCCAGCAGGCGGTGCAGGGCCTGCGGGTGGTTCAGCGCCATCGCCTTGATGCGCGCGAAATCCTTGCTGCCGCCGCCTTCCACCATGTAGCAGGCCAGCGTCCACGGGCTGCCGGAGAAACCGATCAACGGTACCTGGCCGTCCAGCTCGCGGCGGATCAGGCGCACGGCGTCCATCACATAGCCCAGGTCCTGTTCCATGTCCGGCACCGCCAGCCTGGCGATGGCGGCTTCATCGCGCACCGGGTGGCGGAACTTCGGGCCTTCGCCCTCAACGAAGTACAGCTCCAGGCCCATCGCATCGGGAATGGTGAGGATGTCCGAGAACAGGATCGCGGCGTCCAGCGGGAAGCGGCGCAGCGGCTGCAGGGTGACTTCACAGGCGATCTCCGGGTTCTTGGCCATGGCCAGGAAGCTGCCGGCCTTGGCCCGGGTCGCGCGGTACTCCGGCAGGTAGCGGCCGGCCTGGCGCATCAGCCAGACGGGGGTGCAGTCCACCGGTTCGCGGCGCAGGGCGCGCAGCAGGCGATCGTTGCGGAGAGGGCTGGTCACGATGGGCATTCCTTGGACGAAAGTTGGCAGCGGCGTCAGTCGCCGTGCGAAAGGATCTGGAAGCCGCGATGCAGTTCGGCATCGCGGGCTTTCTCGAAGGCATGGCGGGCTTCGTCGGCCTGCAGGAACAGCTCGCGCCGCAGCTGCGAGCGGCTGCCGACACGGCCGCTCTCGCGCAGCAGCTCCCAGCCGCCGAACAGGTCCGGCTGCAGGCTCAGGCGCAGGAAGCGCGGTGCCTGCGCACCGGCGTCGGGATGTTGCAGGTAGACGTGCATGGCGCCGATTGTATCGCCCCGGGGCGGCACGGACCTGTAGAGCCGAGCCCACGCTCGGCTGCGCTTCATGCCGCGGCACAATCCGTTAGCGCCGGGCCATGCCCGCCGAACGCGGAAAGGTCAGCCCGCGCCCAGCACCTTCAGCACCGCCGCCTCATCCACGTCCGGCACCACTTCGGCGCGGCCCATGCCCCGCCACAGCACCAGGCGCAGGCGGCCGGCCACGTTCTTCTTGTCCAGCCGCATGCGGCCGAGCAGGGCCTGCGGGTCCAGTCCGGCCGGGATCGCCACCGGCAGGCCGAGGCGTTCCAGCAGCGCCTGCAGGCGCAGGCGGTCGGCATCCTCGGCCAGGCCCAGGTGGGTGGACAGCTTCGCCGCCAGCACCATGCCCACCGCCACGGCTTCACCATGGTTCAGTGCATCGCGGCCCGGGGCCGAATAGCCCTGTTCGGTTTCGATGGCATGGCCGAAGGTGTGGCCCAGGTTGAGCAGGGCACGCTCGCCCTTCTCGAAGGGGTCGCGTTCGACAATCGCGGCCTTGTGCCGGCAGCTGCGCGCGATGGCTTCGGAAAGCACGTGGTCTTCACCGGCGACCAGCGCATCGGCATGCTGCTGCAGCCATTCGAAGAACACCGCGTCGCCCAGCGCACCGTACTTCACCACTTCGGCCAGGCCTGCACGCAGTTCGCGCGGCGGCAGGGTGGCCAGCACGCGGGTATCGGCAATGACCGCACGCGGCGGATGGAAGGCGCCGACCAGGTTCTTGCCGGCCGGGATGTCGACGGCGGTCTTGCCGCCCACCGACGAATCGACCATCGCCAGCAGGGTGGTCGGCAGCTGCACGCAGTCCACGCCGCGCATCCAGCAGGCGGCAGCGAAACCGGCCAGATCGCCAACCACGCCGCCGCCAAGGGCGAACACGCAGGCGTCGCGGGTGGCGCCGAGCGCCGCAAGCGCTTCGATCGCGCGGCCGAATTCGGCCAGCGTCTTGGAGGCCTCACCGGCGGCCAGCACGTGCTCGCCGATGATCAGGTCGGGGCGCGCGGCCAGCAGGGTCTGCTTCACGGCATCCAGATAGCGCGTGGCTACTTCGCTGTCGCTGAGCAGCAGCACATGGCGGCCACGAACGTGCGCGGCCAGCGCGGCGCCATCGGCCTGCGCACCGGCGCCGATGGTGATGGTGTAGGGGCGGTCGCCGCCAACGGCGACCTGCAGCAGGGCGGGGGAAGTCATGCAGTCAGGTCCTGGCGCTGCCATTGCGTGGCCAGCTTGACCACCAGCTGGGCAGTCGCATCGGCAGCCGTGTACGGGTCGGTATCGAGGGTGAGGTCGGCCAGTTCGCGGTATAGCGGGTCGCGGTGTGCGGCCAGGTCGTGCAGCACCTGCTCGCGGTCCGGGCGTTGCAGCAGCGGCCGGCCCTTGTCGCGGGCCAGGCGCTCCAGCTGCGCGGCTACGCTGACACGCAGGTAGACCACGAAGCCTCGCTGGGCGATCAACGCCCGGTTGTCCGCATCCAGCACCGCGCCGCCACCGGTGGAAACCAGTTGGCCGCGACCGGCCAGCACCTGGGCCAGGGCTTGGCGTTCATGGCTGCGGAAGCCGGCTTCGCCGGAGTGCTCGAAGATGGTCGGAATGCTCGCGCCGGCGGCATCGACGATGGCCTGGTCGACATCGACGAAGTCCAGCGTGAAGCGCTCGGCCAGGCGGCGGCCGATGCAGGTTTTGCCGGCGCCCATCGGGCCGATCAGGATCAGGTTCGGAGCGGGATTCATGCCCTCTGATGCTAACACCTCCGTGCCCCGGCCTTTACGTTCTTCACGTCAGGGTGGGCGTTCCTGCGGGGTTTCCCGCGCCAGCCGGAGTACAGGCCATGACGGTCGCCAAGGTCATCGAAATCACCGCCTCCTCGCCGAAAAGCGTAGAGGACGCGGTACGCAGCGGGTTGAAGAAGGTCTCCGAGACGGTCAAGGGCATCCAGGGTGCCTGGGTGAACGAGACCAAGGTGGTCACCAACGGCAGCGGCGAGATCACCGAATGGCGGGTCAACCTGCGGGTGACCTTCCTGGTGGAGTAGGCGTGCTCAACGCACTGCCTGCACCTGTCGCTGTCCGTCCAGCATCACCACGTGGTCGGCGAGGGCGGGCAGGGCACGCAGCGCCTGGCGGCTGACCCGCTCGTAGTACTGCACGAACCGCTCCAGCTGTGGCCGGCTCATGCCGTGCCGGCCCGGCTGCGCGGCCTGCAGGTTCTGCTCCTGCTGCCAGCGCCAGCGCGGCACCACTGAAAAATCCGGCGGCTGCAGGAACCACAGGCGGTCGCAGCGCTGCCAGAGCGCGGGGTAGTCACGGGCCAGCGCCTGGTTGCACCAGCGACGCCAGCGGCCGTCGGCGTCGGCTTCGCGTTCCAGCGCGTTCAGTGGGCTGTCCAGTGCGTCGTCGTTCTGAGCGGGCGTGCCCAGGAACCAGCCTTCGAACACCAGCAGGTCGAGGGGCTGCTCGATACGTGGCCATTGCGCTTCGGGCAGTCGTTCGTCGGCCAGCTTGTCGAAACGGGGCAATGCGAAGGGGTGGCGCGCGGCTACCGCGTCCAGCACGCTGTGGGCCAGCGACAGGTCATGGGTGCCGGGTGGGCCGCGGGTGATCAGCAGCGGGTGCACCTGTCGGGCCAGCCGCTGGCGCTGTGCGCGGGTCAGGTAGACGTCATCGATGGACAGCGTCGCCGCGTTCAGGCCGCGCGCCCGTGCACGTGCCACCACCTGCGCGGCCAGCGTCGATTTGCCGCTCCCCTGCAGGCCGCTGATCGCCAATACTGGAACCGCTGCGCCGCTGCCCAGCGCATCGTCCAGCGCCTGGTCGGCCAATGTTTCCGGGAATCCTTTCACCTGGGGCATATACGCAGCAGCGGCCATGAAGCCACAATAGCCCAATACGTGTGAGAAGAACGCAATCATGAGCGACCTGTACGCCGAAGCCCTGTCCACCTTTGCCGCCCTGTTCGACGAGGCCAAACAGAGCCGCGAGGTCGAGCCGAATGCGATGACCGTGGCCACCGCCGATACGCACGGTCGTCCCTCGGCGCGCACCGTGCTGCTGAAGGCGTTCGACGAGCGTGGCTTCGTGTTCTACACCCACCTGGACAGCCACAAGGGGCGGGAACTGCAGGCCAATCCCCAGGCTGCGCTGTTGTTCCTGTGGCGCAGCCTGCGCGAGGCCGGCATCCAGGTACGCATCGAAGGCCGCGTCGAGCAGGTCGCCGATGCTGAGGCCGACGCCTATTTCGCCAGCCGGCCGCGCATGAGCCAGATCGGCGCCTGGGCTTCGCAGCAGTCGAAGACGCTGGCAACGCGCGAGGAATTCGACGCGCGCGTGGCCGAGGTCGAAGCGCGCTTCCAAGACAAGGACGTGCCGCGCCCGCAGGGCTGGAGTGGCCTGCGCGTGGTGCCCGACCGCATCGAGTTCTGGTACGGCGCGCAGTTCCGCCTGCACGAACGCTGGTGCTATGAAGCCGGCGCCGAAGGGCACTGGAGCAAGCGCCTGCTGTATCCGTAAGGCAACCCGATGCAACGCCTGCCGCTGTACCGCGTGGTGGTGTTCGTGCCGCCGGCAGCACTGGACGCGGTGAAGCAGGGCATCCTCGCAGTGGACGCACTGGCGGCCGGCGACTACGAGCACGGTATGTGGTGGTCGGCGCCGGGGTTCGAGCAGTTCCGCCCGCGGGTGGGGGCGTCGCCCGTCCAGGGGGAGGAAGGACGCACCGAAGTGGTCGACAGCGTGCGCCTGGAGTTCTGCCTGCCTCGGGATACGCAGCGGCTGCAGCGGATCTTGGAGCAGGGCATCGTGCCGCATCATCCGTGGCGAGTGCCGGTGGTGCAGGTGGAGGAGATCGAGCTGCTGCTGGCCGGCGGGCTGCCGTTGTAGAGCCGAGCCCATGCTCGGCTGCTTCCGCGGGAACATCAGCCGAGCATGGGCTCGGCTCTACAACCCCTCCGCGCGCAGCCAGCGCCACAGCGTGGTGCGTGATACGCCCAGTGCCTGCGCCATGCCCTCGCGGTCATTGCGGTGTTCCTGCAGCAATGTTTCCAGCTGCACACGTGGCGGGCGCTTGCCGTTGCTTTCCAGTGGCAGTGCTGTCGCGCCTTCGCTTGTCAGCTCGGGCGCAAGCTGCAGCAGTCGCGCGGCATCAATAGGCCCTTCAGCCGGCTGCCAGTGAATGCGCAGGCGATCCACCAGATTGCGCAGTTCGCGCACGTTGCCGGGCCACTCGGCGGCGGTCAACACTGCCATCGCAGCGTCATCCAGTGGCGCGTCGATACCGCGCAGTTGGCGGAAGAAGTGCTGTGCCAGCACTGGAATGTCGCCACGCCGCGCACGCAGCGAGGGCAGGGCGATGCGCAGCGCGGCCAGGCGGTAATACAGATCGCGGCGGAAGCTGCCAGCCGCTGCGCGCTGTTCCAGCGATTGCAGTGTCGCGGCAACCACGCGCAGGTCCACCGGCGTCGGTTCGGTGGCACCCACGCGCAGGACTTCGCGCTCCTCCAGCACCCGCAGCAGGCGGGTCTGCAGGGGCAGCGGTAGTTCGCCGATCTCATCCAGGAACAGGGTGCCGCCGTCGGCGGCTTCAACCAGGCCGACGCGTCCGCCACGGCGGGCACCGGTGAAGGCGCCATCGCTGTAGCCGAACAGCTCGGCTTCCAGCAGCGATTCGCTGATCGCGCCGCAGTTCAGCGCGACGAAGCGCCCACGACGACCACTTGCGGCATGCAGCTGGCGCGCGACCAGTTCCTTGCCAGTGCCGGTTTCGCCGGTGACCAGTACGGTGCTGTCATGCGGCGCGTACAGCGCGATCTGCGCGCGCACCTGCGCCATCGCGTCGCTGTCGCCGAGCAGATCGTGAGCATCGTTGCGCGGTGTGGCGCGGCGACGCGGCGCCAGTCGGCTGCCGCCGGAGCGGGCCAGCGCCTGCGTCAGTTCCAGCGCATGTTCGAACGCCTGCCGCACCGAGTCGGCCGAGTACAGCAGCACGCCGGGCAGGCCGGCCTGTTCGGCGTGGTCGATGGCCATGCCGGTGCCCACGATCACTTCGATGCCATTGGCGCGCAGGTCAGCGATGCAGTCGCGCGCATCCTCGCGGGTGACGAAACGGCGATGCTCGATGTCCAGGCCGAAACTCTGCTGGAAGTTGCTGAACACCGGTACGTCGCTGGCGTGGGTGACCAGGCCGATGCGGCTGGCGATCCGTCGTGCCCGGGCCAGCGCTTCCATCAGGTCGAAGCCGTTGGCCTGGATCGGCACCAGCGGCAGTTCCAGCCGCCCGCGCAGCCAGGCGGCATTGGAGCCGCCGGCGATGACCACGTCGCAGTGCTCGCGGCGTAGGCGCTGGCCGATCACATCCACCGCTTCCTCGAAACCCAGGTTGATCTGCTCGATGCGTGCGCGGCGGTCGAATTCGGGGATGACATCGCCGAGCAGGCCGGTCAGGCGCGAGACGCTGACGGTCCAGATGACCGGGCGTCCGGGGTCGGCATCGGCATGGCGCAGGGGCGAGCGGGGCAGGTACATGGCAGCCGCAAGGGGTAGGGGTGTTTCATGATACATCTGTTTCAGTGTTTCATTTGTTTCATCGTTGCAATGCGGTCATGCCTTTGAAATCAACCGCTTGCAGCTTGGCATGGTGCTTGCGCCCTCTATCCCGTTCCCAACCTGGATTGCCGCATGACCGCTTCCACTCCTTCTTCCGCCGGTGCCCGCTTCCGTGAGGCACTGGCTGCCGAATCGCCGCTGCAGGTGATCGGCGCGATCAACGCCAACCACGCCCTGCTGGCCAAGCGCGCCGGCTTCCGCGCCATCTATCTGTCCGGCGGCGGTGTTGCCGCCGGCTCGCTGGGCCTGCCGGACCTGGGCATCAACACGCTGGAAGACGTGCTGGTGGACGTGCGCCGCATCACCGATGTCTGCGACCTGCCACTGATGGTCGACATCGACACCGGCTTCGGCCCGAGCGCCTTCAACATCGCGCGCACCGTGAAGTCGCTGATCAAGGCTGGCGCAGCGGCCTGCCATATCGAAGACCAAGTCGGCGCCAAGCGCTGCGGCCATCGCCCGGGCAAGGAAATCGTCTCGCAGGGCGAAATGGTCGACCGCGTGAAGGCCGCCGCCGATGCCAAGACCGATCCGGACTTCTTCCTGATCGCGCGTACCGACGCCATCCAGGTGGACGGTGTGGACAAGGCCATCGAGCGCGCCATCGCCTGCGTCGAGGCCGGTGCCGATGGCATCTTTGCCGAGGCCGCCTACGACCTGGAGACCTACCGCCGCTTCGTCGACGCGGTGAAGGTGCCGGTGCTGGCCAACATCACCGAGTTCGGCGCCACCCCGCTGTTCAGCCGCGATGAACTGGCTTCGGCCGGTGTTGCGATCCAGCTGTTCCCGCTGTCGGCCTTCCGCGCCGCCAACAAGGCGGCCGAGAACGTCTACCAGGCGGTGCGCCGCGATGGCCACCAGCGCAACGTGGTGGAGACCATGCAGACCCGCGAAGAACTCTACGACCGCATCGGCTACCACGCGTTCGAGCAGCAGCTCGATGCACTGTTCGCCGCCAAGAAATAAGCAGTACCCTGCACCATCAAGTTTTCGGAGGGAAACATGAACGATACGACCGCAACCCCGACCTTCAAGCCGAAGAAGTCCGTCGCCCTGTCCGGCACCGCCGCCGGCAACACCGCGCTGTGCAGCGTCGGCCGCAGTGGCAACGACCTGCATTACCGCGGCTACGACATCCTGGACCTGGCCAACACCAGCGAATTCGAGGAAATCGCCTACCTGCTGGTGCACGGCAAGCTGCCGACCCGCGCAGAGCTGGTTTCTTACAAGGCCAAGCTGAAGTCGCTGCGTGGCATTCCGGCGGCGGTGAAGGCGGCGCTGGAAGAACTGCCGCCGTCGGCACACCCGATGGACGTGATGCGCACCGGCGTGTCCGTGCTCGGCTGCGTGGCGCCGGAAAAGGATGACCACAACCATCCGGGCGCGCGTGACATCGCCGACAAGCTGATGGCCTGCCTCGGCTCGATGCTGCTGTACTGGTACCACTGGAGCCACAACGGCCGCGCCATCGACGTGGAGACCGACGACGACTCCATCGGTGGCCATTTCCTGCACCTGCTGCACGGCGAGAAGCCGCAGGATTCGTGGGTGAAGGCGATGCACACCTCGCTGATCCTGTACGCCGAGCACGAGTTCAACGCCTCGACCTTCGCCTGCCGCGTCATCGCCGGCACCGGCAGCGACATGTACAGCGCGATCTGCGGTGGCATCGGCGCGCTGCGCGGCCCCAAGCACGGCGGCGCCAACGAAGTCGCGTTCGAAGTGCAGAAGCGCTACGACAACCCCGATGAAGCCGAGGAAGACATCAAGGCCCGCGTCGAGCGCAAGGAAGTGGTGATCGGTTTCGGCCACCCGGTCTACACCGTGTCCGATCCGCGCAACAAGGTGATCAAGGACGTGGCCCGCGAGCTGTCCGAAGAACAGTCCAGCATGAAGATGTACGACATCGCCGAGCGCCTGGAGACGGTGATGTGGGACATCAAGAAGATGTTCCCGAACCTGGACTGGTTCAGCGCCGTCAGCTACCACATGATGGGCGTGCCGACCGCGATGTTCACCCCACTGTTCGTGATCGCCCGCACCGCCGGGTGGAGCGCGCACATCGTCGAACAGCGCATCGACGGCAAGATCATCCGACCGAGCGCCAACTACATCGGTCCGGAAGATCGCGAGTTCGTCGCCATCGACAAGCGCGCCTGATCCACCTGCTGTACCCATCCGGCCGGCCGCGCGCCGGCCGGATGCCTTCGTTGCCGCTTCGACGGCACCCGGCCCGCCTCAAGTACTCCGCCAGCCCATGAATACCGATTACCGCAAGAACCTCCCCGGCAGCACGCTGGACTATTTCGATGCGCGCGCCGCCGCCGACGCGATCCAGCCCGGCGCCTACGCCACGCTGCCGTACACCTCGCGCGTGCTGGCCGAGAACCTGGTGCGCCGCTGCGACCCGGCCACGCTCAGTGACTCGCTGGCGCAGCTGATCGAGCGCCGCCGCGACCTGGATTTCCCGTGGTTTCCCGCACGCGTGGTCTGCCATGACATCCTCGGCCAGACCGCGCTGGTGGATCTTGCCGGCCTGCGTGATGCGATCGCCGACAAGGGCGGCGACCCGGCCAAGGTCAATCCGGTGGTGCCGGTGCAGCTGATCGTCGACCACTCGCTGGCGGTGGAATGCGGTGGTTTCGACCCGCAGGCATTCGAGAAGAACCGCGCCATCGAAGACCGACGCAACGAAGACCGCTTCCACTTCATCGACTGGACCAAGCTGGCGTTCGAGAACGTGGACGTGATTCCGCCGGGCAACGGCATCATGCACCAGATCAACCTGGAGAAGATGTCGCCGGTGATCTACGTGCAGGACGGCGTGGCCTTCCCGGATACCTGCGTGGGCACCGACAGCCACACCCCGCACGTGGATGCGCTGGGCGTGATCGCCATTGGTGTTGGCGGTCTGGAAGCAGAGAACGTGATGCTGGGCCGCGCCTCGTGGATGCGCCTGCCCGACACCGTCGGCGTCGAACTGAGCGGCCGCCCGCAGCCGGGCATCACCGCCACCGACGTGGTGCTGGCCCTGACCGAGTTCCTGCGCAAGGAGCGCGTGGTCGGCGCCTGGCTTGAATTCTTCGGCGAGGGTGCGGCGGCACTGACCATCGGTGACCGCGCCACCATCTCCAACATGTGCCCCGAATACGGCGCCACCGCCGCGATGTTCTACATCGATGCGCAGACCATCGATTACCTGCGCCTGACCGGCCGCGAGGAATCGCAGGTGGCGCTGGTGGAGAACTACGCACGCACCACCGGCCTGTGGGCCGATGACCTGGCCACCGCGCAGTACGAGCGCGTGCTGCGCTTCGACCTGTCCAGCGTGGTGCGCAACATGGCCGGCCCGTCCAACCCGCACAAGCGCGTGGCCACCGCCGAGCTGGCCGAGCGCGGCATCGCCGACGAAGCCAAGCTGGAAGCGGGCAGGGCCGAGCAGGCGCAGGGCCTGATGCCTGATGGCGCGGTGATCATCGCCGCCATCACCAGCTGCACCAACACCTCCAACCCGCGCAACGTGATTGCCGCCGCACTGCTGGCACGCAACGCCAATGCGCGCGGCCTGCAGCGCAAGCCGTGGGTGAAGTCGTCGCTGGCGCCGGGTTCGAAGGCCGTGCAGCTGTACCTGGAAGAATCCGGCCTGCTGCCTGACCTGGAGCAGCTCGGCTTCGGCATCGTGGCGTTCGCCTGCACCACGTGCAACGGCATGAGCGGCGCGCTGGACCCGAAGATCCAGCAAGAAATCATCGACCGTGACCTGTACGCCACGGCGGTGCTGTCGGGCAACCGCAACTTCGACGGCCGCATCCACCCCTACGCCAAGCAGGCCTTCCTGGCCTCGCCGCCGCTGGTGATCGCCTACGCCATCGCCGGCACCGTGCGCTTCGACATCGAGAAGGATGTGCTGGGCCTGGACGCTGACGGCAACGCGGTGCGCCTGAAGGACATCTGGCCGAGCGACGCCGAGATCGACGCGGTGGTGAAGGCTTCGGTGAAGCCGGAGCAGTTCCGCAAGGTCTACAACCCGATGTTCAATGTGCGCGTGGAGCACGGCACGGCGGTCAGCCCGTTGTACGACTGGCGCCCGCAGAGCACCTACATCCGCCGTCCGCCGTACTGGGAGGGCGCACTGGCCGGTGAGCGCACGCTGGCCGGCATGCGCGCGCTGGCGGTACTGCCGGACAACATCACCACTGACCACCTGTCGCCGTCCAACGCGATCCTGGCCTCCAGCGCCGCCGGCGAGTACCTGGCGAAGATGGGCCTGCCGGAAGAGGACTTCAATTCCTACGCCACGCATCGCGGTGACCACCTGACTGCGCAGCGCGCCACCTTCGCCAATCCGAAACTGTTCAACGAGATGGTGCGCAACGACGACGGCAGCGTGAAGCAGGGTTCGCTGGCGCGCGTGGAGCCGGAAGGCAAGGTCATGCGCATGTGGGAAGCGATCGAGACCTACATGGAGCGGAAGCAGCCGCTCATCATCATTGCCGGTGCCGACTACGGCCAGGGCAGCTCGCGCGACTGGGCCGCCAAGGGCGTGCGCCTGGCCGGCGTGGAAGCGATCGTGGCCGAGGGCTTCGAACGCATCCACCGTACCAACCTGATCGGCATGGGCGTGCTGCCGCTGGAGTTCAAGCCGGGCACCACCCGCCTGACCCTGGGCATCGATGGCACCGAGACCTTCGACGTGGTGGGCGAGCGTACCCCGCGCGCCGACCTGACCCTGGTCATCCACCGCCGCGACGGCCAGGACCTGATCGTGCCGGTCACCTGCCGCCTGGACAGCGACGAGGAAGTGGCCATCTACGAGGCCGGCGGCGTGCTGCAGCGCTTCGCACAGGACTTCCTGGAAGGCGCCAAGGTAGCGTGACGCAACCGACGGCCCGGCAACGGGCCGTCTTTCATTGCAAGGGATCTTTCATGGCATTTCTCCCCCAACTCCGCATTCCCGCCACCTACATGCGCGGTGGCACCAGCAAGGGCGTGTTCTTCCGCCTGCAGGACCTGCCCGAAGCCGCGCAGGTGCCGGGCGCCGCACGCGATGCGCTGCTGATGCGCGTGATCGGTTCGCCCGATCCGTATGGCAAGCAGACCGACGGCATGGGCGGCGCCACCTCCAGCACCAGCAAGTGCGTGATCATCTCCACCGCCTCGGTGCAGGACCACGACGTGGACTATCTGTACGGCCAGGTCTCGATCGACACCGCTTTCGTCGACTGGAGCGGCAACTGCGGCAACCTCAGCACTGCGGTAGGCCCGTTCGCGATTGCCAATGGCCTGATCGATCCCGCCCGCGTGCCGCGCGATGGCCTGTGCACCGTGCGCATCTGGCAGGCCAACATCGGCAAGACCATCATCGCCCACGTGCCGATGCGCGATGGCGAAGTGCAGGAAATCGGCGATTTCGAACTGGATGGCGTGACCTTCCCGGCTGCCGAGATCCAGCTCGAATTCATCGATCCGTCCGATGACGGCGATGCGGGCGCGATGTTCCCGACCGGCAATCTCGTCGATACCCTGGAGGTGCCCGGCGTGGGCAGCTTCGAGGTGACCATGATCACGGCCGGCATCCCGACCATCTTCCTCAACGCCGCCGACCTGGGCTACACCGGCACCGAGCTGCAGCCGGCGATCAACGAAGACAAGGCAGCGCTGGAGCGCTTCGAGAAGATCCGCGCCTACGGCGCCTTGCGCATGGGTCTGATCAGGAACCTGGAAGACGCGGCGACCCGCCAGCACACGCCGAAGGTCGCCTTCGTGGCGCCGGCGCAGGACTACGTGTCGTCCAGCGGCAAGGCCATCCCGGCCTCGGCCATCGACCTACACGCGCGTGCCCTGTCGATGGGCAAGCTGCACCACGCGATGATGGGCACTGCCGCCGTGGCGATCGGTACCGCGGCGGCGATTCCGGGCACCCTGGTCAATCGCGCGGCCGGTGGTGGTGAACGCGAAGCGGTGACCTTCGGCCATCCCTCCGGCACGCTGCGCGTGGGTGCGCAGGCCGCGCTCGTTGACGGCCAGTGGACGGTGACCAAGGCCATCATGAGTCGCAGCGCCCGTGTGCTGATGGACGGCAAGGTGCGGGTGCCGGCCGAATAGCGCTCTGGTAGATGCCAACCTTGATTGGCACGGTGCACGGGCAACCGTGCACCCCCGACGAGGAGACCTGCGATGCCCGACAGCCACACCCCATCCAACGAACGTGCAGCGTGGGATGCGCTGCTGGTGGACATCGTCGATTACGTACGCGACGCCCGCATCGACTCGCCGCTGGCCTTCCAGACCGCACACCATTGCTTGCTCGACACGCTCGGTTGCGGGCTGGAGGCGCTGTCCTTCCCGACCTGCAGCAAGTTGCTCGGGCCGCTGGTGCCTGGCATCAGCGTGGTCAATGGCGCGCGCGTGCCCGGCACGCATTACGTGCTGGACCCTGTGCAGGCCGCCTTCAACATCGGCGCAATGGTGCGCTGGCTCGACTTCAACGATACCTGGCTGGCCGCCGAGTGGGGCCATCCTTCCGATAATCTCGGCGGCATCCTGGCCGTCTGCGACTGGCTGGGGCGCAACGCGCCGGCCCTGCGTCGCCCGCCGCCGACCGTGCACGACGTGCTGCTGGCGATGATCAAGGCGCACGAGATCCAGGGCGTGCTGGCGCTGCAGAATTCCTTCAACCGGGTCGGGCTGGACCACGTGGTGCTGGTCAAGGTCGCCACCACTGCGGTGGTCTCGCAGCTGCTCGGTCTGGACCGCGAGCGCATGCTCAATGCACTGTCACTGGCCTGGGTCGATGGCCAGGCGCTGCGCACCTACCGGCACGCGCCGAACACCGGTTCGCGCAAGAGCTGGGCGGCCGGTGATGCGACGAGTCGAGGCGTGCGCCTGGCGCTGATGGCGGCCAGCGGCGAGATGGGCTATCCCAGCGTATTGAGTGCACCGACCTGGGGTTTCGAGGCCGTATCCATGCGCGGTCAGGCGTTGACGCTGGGGCGGCCGCTGGGCAGCTATGTGATGGAGAACGTGCTGTTCAAGATCAGCTATCCGGCCGAGTTCCACGGCCAGACTGCGGTGGAGGCAGCGATCAGGCTGCACCAGCAGCTGCGCGCGATGGGGCGACGGGTCGAAGACATCGCGCATATCGCGATCCGGACCCAGGAAGCCTGCATCCGCATCATCGACAAGCAGGGCCCGCTGCACAACCCGGCCGACCGCGACCACTGCGTGCAGTACATGGTGGCCATCGCGTTGCTGCACGGGCGGTTGACGGCGGAGGACTACGAGGATGACGTCGCCGCCGACCCGCGCATCGACGCACTGCGCGCGAAGATGGCCTGTCATGAGGATCCGCAGCTCAGCGCCGATTACCTGGACCCGGACAAGCGCAGCATCGCCAACGGCCTGAGCGTGCGCTTCAGCGACGGCACTGAGCTGACCGAGGTACTGGTGGAATACCCGCTGGGCCACGCCCGTCGCCGCGCCGAAGGCATTCCGTTGCTGATGGACAAGTTCCGCCGGCACCTGGCCCACCGCTTCCCGACCACCCAGCAGCAGCGCATCCTGGCGGCATCGCTGGATCCGGTGGCGCTGGCGGCGATGCCGGTGACCGATTACGTGGACCTGTTCCTGCCAGGGTAGGGAGCGCTTGGCTGGGGACCGGCCCGCCGGGCATGGCCCGGCGCTACTGCCCCGATGCATTCCTGCCGAATCCGCGTCAACACCTTGACGCGGCCTGCCTATAATGGCCACTTCGATCAAGGAGTGACGACATGAGCGGTCCGGCACGGCGGAAGCGGTGGGGATGGGCGGCGGCGGTACTGGCAGGAGGCCTGTTGCTGGGCCTGGCCGGCTGCCGCAACGACAGCGGGCAGCTGCCCAAGGCCAGTGGTGAAGCGATCACCACCAAGGCCGAACAGGTGAAGGAGTTCACCCTGCTGCGCGCCTACCCGGACCAGAAGAATGACGGCCTGTCGCTGGCGCTGGAGTTCTCGCGCCCGCTGGTCGGCACCCAGGACTTCGACACGCTGGTGCGCTTCGAGGAAAAGGTCGGCACCGACGACAGCAGCTGGACGCTGTCCGATGACGGCCTGACCCTGCGCTACCCGTTCGTTGAGGCCGGCAAGGAGTTCAGCCTGGTGGTCTCGCCGGACCTGCTGGCCGCCGATGGCAGCCGCCTGGGCAAGGAACTGAAGCAGAAGGTGTTCAGCGGCGAGCTGAAGCCGGTGGTCGGTTTCGCTTCGCAGGGCAGCGTGCTGCCCGCCAAGGACAGCCGTGGCCTGCCGGTGGTGTCGGTGAACGTGCCGGAGGTCGACGTCGAGTTCCTGCGCGTGCGCGAGAAGGACCTGCCAACCTTCTTCAGCCAGTACCAGCGCGGTGGCCGCCGCGGCAGCTGGGAGCTGAGCAGCGACTACGAGCGCACCCCGATCAACAAGCTGGCCGAGCCGGTCTACGTCAACCGCTTCATCCTTGGCGGCAAGCAGAACGAGCGGGTGCTGACCTACCTGCCGACCCAGGACATCAAGGAACTGCAGGAGCCGGGACTGTACTTCGCCCTGCTCAAGCGCACCGGTGACTACGAGGGCGAGTTCGATACCGCGTTCTTCTCGGTCAGTGACATCGGCCTGCATACCCGTGCGTACAAGGACAAGCTGTTCGTGCACACCGCCGGCCTGAAGGACGGCGCGCCGCTGAAGGGCATCGACCTGCGCGTGCTCGACGCCAAGGGCGAGGTGGTGCTGAAGGGCAGCACGGATGGCAATGGCAACGCACTGCTGAACTACACCCTGGACGCCACCCACGTGCTGGTCGCCAGCAGCGGCAAGGACACCAGCTTCCTGCCGTTCAACCAGCCGGCGCTGGACCTGAGCGAGTTCGCCGTGGCCGGCCGTGACAATGCCTGGTTCGACGTCTACGCCTGGTCCGGCCGCGACCTGTACCGCCCGGGCGAGACCGTGCGCCTGTCCGCGCTGCTGCGTGACAACGATGGCAAGCCGGTCAAGGCGCAACCGGTGTTCCTGCGCCTGAAGCAGCCCGACGGCAAGACCTTCCGCGAGACGCGCCTGCAGCCGGGCGACCAGGGCTACATCAACTTCGAGCAGGTGATCCCCGCCGAGGCGCCGACCGGGCGCTGGCAGGTCGAGTTCCGCACCGAACCGGCCAGCAAGGAAGCGATCCAGGGCATGACCCTGCGTATCGAGGAGTTCCTGCCCGAGCGCATGAAGCTGGACCTGGACAGCGCGCAGAAGACGCTGAAGCCGGGCGAGGAGCTGCGCCTGCAGGCCAATGGCGCCTATCTGTATGGTGCGCCGGCCGATGGCAACCGCTTCACCGCGCGCATGGCAGTGGCGGCCGAGCAGCAGCCGGTGGAGGGCCTGCCGGGCTACTTCTTCGGCGACCCGACCCTGCAGCTGCCGCGCGAAGCCAAGGACGTGATCGACACCACGCTGCCGGCCAACGGCCAGTTGCGCGAGGACGTGGCCCTGCCGGAAGAGGCCGCCAAGGCCAAGGCGCCGATCGCGGTGGTGCTGTCCGGCAGCCTGTACGAGACCGGCGGCCGTACCGTCACCCGCACCCTGAAGCGGGTGATGTGGCCGGCCAATGCGCTGGTGGGCGTGCGCCCGCTGTTCAATCCCGAAGACGGTGCCGATGCCAACGGCAATGCGCGCTTCGAGCTGATGCGCGTGGATGCAGCGGGCAAGCCGCAGCCGGCCAAGGGCTTGAAGATCACCCTGGTGCGCGAACTGCGCGATTACCACTGGACCTTCAACGACAATCGCTGGGACTACGACTTCACCCGCCGTTTCGAGAACAAGGAAACGCGCACCGTCGATGCCGGCGGCAGCGCGGTGGCCTTCGATGTGCCGGTGGAGTGGGGCGAGTACCGGGTGGACGTGTTCGATCCGTCCACCGGCCTGACCAGCCGCTATCCGTTCCGCGCCGGCTGGAGCTGGGGTGATGACAACCGGGGCCTGGATGCACGCCCGGACAAGGTCAAGCTGGGCCTGGACAAGACCGGCTACAAGGCCGGTGACACGCTGGAGGTGACGGTGACCCCGCCGCATGCCGGCAAGGGCATCCTGATGGTCGAGACCGACCGCATGCTGTACGTGCAGGACATCGAGGCCAAGCCGGGTTCGACCTTCAAGATTCCGGTCACCGCTGACTGGGAACGCCACGACGTCTACATCACTGCGCTGGTGTTCCGGGGCGGCAGCGCGCCGAGCAAGATTACGCCGGCCCGTGCCGTGGGCGTGGTGCATGTGCCGATGGACCGCAAGGGCCGCACCGTGGCCGTCGGCCTGGCCGCGCCCAAGCAGATGCGCCCGGAGCAGGATCTGCCGGTGACGGTCAGCGCACCACAGTTGGCCGGCAAGATGGCGCACGTCACCGTCTCGGCGGTGGACGTGGGCATCCTCAACATCACCCGCTTCCCGGTGCCCGACGCCGGTGCGCACTTCTTCGCCCAGCGTCGCCTCGGCATCGATGCCTACGACATCTACAGCCGGGTCATCGAGAGCTTCGACGGCAGCAGCGGCAAGCTGAAGTTCGGTGGCGACATGGCGCTGCAGGCGTTGCCGCAGGCCAAGCGCCCGACCGCGCGCGTGCAGACCGTGGACCTGTTCTCCGGCCCGGTGCCGCTGGATGCCAAGGGCAATGCCCGCATCCGCCTGAAGGTGCCGGACTTCAACGGTACACTGCGCGTGTCGGCGCTGGTCTACAGCGATGACCAGTACGGCAAGCGCGACGTGGAAACCATCGTGCGTGCGCCGATCCTGGCCGAAGCCAGCATGCCGCGCGTGCTGGCCCCGGGCGACCGCAGCACCGTGACCCTGGACGTGCAGAACTTCACCGGCAAGCCGGGCCAGTTCAACGTGAAGGTGGAAAGCGAGGGCCCGCTGAACCTGGGCGAGGGCAGCCGCAGCGTGCAGTTGAATGCCGATGCCAAGACCACGTTGAGCTTCCCGTTGTCCGCACGCGAGGGCCACAGCGTGGCCAAGGTGCGGGTGCGCGTGGACGGCAACGGCTTCAAGGCCGACCGCCGTTACGACCTGCCGGTGCGTGCTGCGTGGCCGCAGGTGCTGCGTTCCCAGGTGCGCACGCTGGATCCGCTGGCGGCGGTCAGCCTCGACAACAGCCTGACCGAGGGCCTGATGTCCGAGTCGGTGAACGCACGGCTGCTGGTCAGCCCGTTGCCGCCGATTCCGTTCGCCAGTGCCCTGCAGGGCGCGTTGAACTACCCCTACGGCTGTGCCGAGCAGACCACCAGCAAGGGCTACGCCGCGCTGATCCTGGACCAGGCGACGTCGTCGATGCTTGGCGCCGATGGTCTGGATGCCAAGACACGCCGCGAACGCATGGAAGGCGCGTTTGGTCGGTTGGCGTCGATGCAGGTAGCCAATGGCAACTTCTCGATGTGGGGTGACGACGGTTACGTGAACCCGTGGCTGACCCCGTACATCACCGAGTTCCTGCTCGATGCCAAGGACGCCGGCTTCGCCGTGCCCGACAACGTGCTGCAGAAGGCGCTCAACCGCCTGAGCGAGGATCTGCTGTCCGGCGGCAACCAGTTCTACGGCCAGGATGACCGCGAGAAGCTGAAGTTCGCCAACCAGGCGTATTCGGGTTACGTGCTGGCGCGGGTCAACCGCGCACCGCTGGGCACCCTGCGCACGCTGTACGACAACGAGCGCAGCAAGGCGGTTGGTGGCCTGTCGCTGGTCCATCTGGGGGTGGCGCTGTCGCTGCAGGGCGATGCCAAGCGTGGCCAGGCGGCACTGGCGGCGGCGTTCGCCAAGTCCAGCAGCGAGCGCCCGTCGTACTTCGGCGACTACGGCAGCGCGATCCGCGATGACGCACTGATGATCGCGCTGACGCACGAGAACAAGCTGGCCAAGCCCGCCTGGGACGCGCGTGCTGTCGATCTCGGCCGTGGCCTGGATGCGCGCCGCAATGCCGGCTGGATGTGGCTGAGCACGCAGGAACAGATGGCGATCGCCCGCCTCGGCAAGGCGCTTGCTGCCAATCAGAAGGCGCTGGTGGCCGGTGAGCTGGTGATCGGCGCCAACAGCGAAGCCATCGGCGAGCGCAAACTGTTCGGCCGCAACTTCAGCGCCAGCGAACTGGCCAGCGGCGTGCGCTTCACCCCGCAGGGCCAGCCGCCGATGTTTGCCAGCATCGACGTGGCCGGCATCCCGCGCAGCGCACCGGCGCCGGACAACAGTGTGCTGGGTGTTGAACGCAGCTACTTCGGCACCGATGGCAAGCCGTGGACGCCGCGCCCGCTGAAGGAAGGCGAAGCGCTGATCGTGCGCGTGACCGTCACTGCCGACACCACCATGCCGGATGCGCTGCTGACCGACCTGCTGCCGGCGGGCCTGGAGATCGAGAACTTCAACCTCGGTGATGCCAAGCAGTGGGCCGACGTGGTGGTCGATGGCATCACCATCAGCGACCGCAGTGAAGCGGCCGATACCAAGCACGAAGAGTTCCGCGACGATCGCTACGTGGCCGCGCTGAAACTGTCGCGTGGCAGCAAGGCCAACGTGTTCTACCTGGTGCGTGCGGTGACCCCGGGTACCTACTCGGTGCCGCCGCCGCAGGTGGAGGACATGTACCGGCCGCAGCTGCGTGGCGTTGGCCGCAGCAACCCGACCACGATCACGGTGGTGCAGCCGTGATCCCACGGATGGGCCGCGCAGGCGCGGCCCGTCCTGCGGGCAATGTGCGATGAAAGACGCAATGAAAAACCGGCTGGCGGCCCTGCGCCGCCGGCTGCAGCCGCTGTGGCCGTGGCTGCGCTGGGGTACCGCGGCGCTGCTGGCGCTGCTGCTGGTGCTGGATTTCGCCTTCCCGCCGCCCTTGCCGAAGCAGCGCGACACCAGCACTCTGGTGGTGTCGGCGGACGGCACGCCGCTGCGCGCGTTCGCCGATGCCGAGGGCGTGTGGCGCTATCCGGCCTCGATCGACAGCGTGTCGCCGCTGTACCTGCAGGCGCTGCTGACCTACGAAGACCGCTGGTTCTGGAATCATCCGGGCATCAATCCGCTGGCGATCCTGCGGGCAAGCGGCCAGCTGCTGCGCGGCGGCCGCATCGTGTCCGGTGGCTCGACCCTGACCATGCAGGTCGCGCGCATCCTCGACCCGCATACGCGTACGCCGTGGGGCAAGCTCAAGCAGATGCTGCGCGCGGTGCAGCTGGAAGTGCACCTGAGCAAGCGGCAGATCCTGGCCCTGTACCTGGAGCGCGCGCCGTACGGCGGCACCATTGAAGGCGTGGAAGCGGCCAGCTGGGCCTATCTGGGCAAGCCGGCGGCGCAGCTGTCGCATGCCGAGGCCGCGCTGCTGGCGGTGCTGCCGCAGGCGCCGAGCCGGCTGCGCCCGGACCGTCATCCGGAAGCGGCGCAGAAAGCGCGCGACAAGGTGCTGTCACGCATGGCCGAACTGGGCGCGTGGACACCGGGAGAGGTGGACGACGCGCGCATCGAGAACGTGGTGGCACGCTCGCTGCGTCCGCCGCTGCACGCCGCGTTGCTGGCGCAGCGCCTGCATTCGGCGCATCCGGGCCAGGCACGCATCCAGAGCAGTATCGACATTGGGCTGCAGCGCACGCTGGAGGAACGCGTGGCCAGCTACTTCTCGACGCTGCCCGAACGCACCTCGGCCGCGCTGCTGGTGGTCGACAACCAGACCCTGCAGGCGCGTGCCTACGTCGGCACGCTGGCGTTCGGCGATCGCCAGCGGCTGGGTCACGTCGACATGGTGCAGGCCTGGCGCTCGCCGGGGTCCACGCTCAAGCCGTTCCTGTATGCGATGGCGCTGGACGATGGCCTGATCCATTCGGAAAGCCTGCTGGTCGATGCGCCGCAGAGTTTCGGTAGCTACCGCCCTGGCAACTTCGACATGGCCTTCAACGGTCCGATCGGCGCTTCCAGTGCGTTGCGCCTGTCGCTCAACGTGCCCTCGGTGGACCTGCTGCAGCGGGTCGGTGCGGCGCGCTTTGCTGCGCGGCTGTCGCACGCCGGCATCCAGCTGCGCTTCCCGCCGGGCAGCACGCCCAACCTGTCGCTGATTCTGGGGGGTACCGGTGCGCGGCTGGAAGACCTGGTCGGTGCATTCGCTGCACTCAACCGCAATGGCATCGCCGGGCGCGTGCGCTACTCCGATGACGAGCCGATGATCGAGCGGCGCCTGGCCTCGCCGGGTGCCAGCTGGATCGTGCGCGAGATGCTGGAGTCGAATCCACGCCCGGGGTACAGCATGGGAACCTTCGATGTCGGTGGCCGCCCGCGCGTGGCGTGGAAGACTGGCACCAGTTACGGGTACCGCGATGCATGGGCCATCGGCAGTACCCGACACTACACCGTGGGCGTGTGGGTAGGCCGGCCGGATGGCACGCCACTGCCGGGCCAGTACGGTGCGGTCACCGCATTGCCACTGATGTTTGAAGTGGTGGACAGCCTGCCGCGCCAGCGCGGCGATTCGGCGGCCGCGCCGATGCCGGCCACTGTCAGCCAGGAGGATGTCTGCTGGCCCACCGGCGAACGTGCGGAAGGGCTGCCAGCGGCACTGTGCCAGCGGCGGATGTCAGCGTACCTGCTGGATGGCGCAGCACCGCCGACCTTCCCTGAACGCGAGGCGCGGCGCTGGCAGCCAGGCCGGCAGCGCTACCTTGCCGACGCGCATACCGGGCTGCGCGTGTCGGCCGATTGCCGCTTGCCGCACGACGAAGTCGCGCGTGAGATCGCGCGCTGGCCGGCGTTGCTGTCACCGTGGCTGCCCAAGGCCACACGCGAGGCCTCGCAGCTGCCCGCGCTGTCGCCGGATTGCCGTGATGATGGACGCGAGGCCAGCGTCGCGTTGCACATTGATGGCCTCAATGATGGTGCCGCACTGGCGCGCGCACCCAACTCCGAACATGGCGTACGCCTGCAGCTGCGCGCGCTGGGCAGCGAGCAGACTGTGGACTGGTTGCTGGATGGTCGCTGGATCGCGCAGACCCGTGGGGCGCAGCTGATGCAGCGCGAGTTCGCCGAACCGGGCGCGCACACCCTGACTGCGTTGGCCGCTGATGGCGCGTGGACGCAGGTGCGGTTCACCGTACTCCGGTAGGTGCCAACCTCGGTTGGCACGTTCCGTATGTTTGCCACGCTGTTGTAGAGCCGAGCCCATGCTCGGCTGACCGCTGCACGCACGTCGCAGGAGCAGCTGAGCATGGGCCCGGCTCTACAGGGAGCGTCAGGCCGTCATTCCCCGATCCACCCATCCAGCAGATCGGCGAATTCATCAGCGTGTTCCTCTTCCTGCGCCAGGATTTCCTCAAGGATGCGCTTGGTGGTGGTGTCGCGGTCGCCGATGAAGTTGATCATTTCGCGATAGCTGTCGATGGCGATGCGCTCGGCCACCAGGTTCTCGCGGACCATGTCGCGCAGGTCGCTGCCTTCCTTGTACTCCGCATGCGAACGCGCGGTCAGCGTATCGGGGTTGAAATCGGGTTCGCCGCCGAGCTGGACGATGCGCTCGGCCAGCTTGCCGGCGTGTGCCTGCTCCTGCTGTGCGTGCTCCAGGAACTCGGCCTTGACCGCGTCGGCCAGCATGCCCTTGGCCATGAAGTAATGCCGGTAGTAGCGCAGTACGCAGACGTACTCGGTGGCCAGCGCGTCGTTGAGCAGCTTGATCACCACCTTGCGGTCGGCGCTGTAGCTGTCGGTGATCGCGCCGTCCTCGATGTTGCGCCGGGCGCGATCACGCAGGGTCTTGCGGTCGCTGATGCCGGGAACCTTTTCGGCGGGCGTGGGGGTTTTGGCTGGCTTGCTGGACATGGCTGGCCGTTTCCTTTTGCGGTGGAAAATCAGGTGGGCAGATGCTCCAGCACGTACTCGGCTGAAGAGACTTCGAATTGGCCGGCTTGTTCAACCCAGGCTGCGCGCACCACGCCATCGACCACGTACAGCGCGAAGCGACGCGAGCGGATGCCCATGCCCGAGGCGCTGGCGTCGAGCTCCAGGCCGAGCGCGCGGGTCAGTTCGGCATTGCCGTCGGACAGCATCAGCAGCCCGTCGGGCACGTGCTGGTCGGCGGCCCAGGCCTTCATCACGAACGGATCGTTGACAGCCATGCAGTAGACGTCGATGCCGCGCTGGCGGAATGCCTCGAACTTTTCGACGTAGCCGGGCAGGTGACGGGCCGAACAGGTGGGGGTGAACGCACCGGGCACGGCGAACAGCACCACCTTGCGCGCGTCGAACAGCGAATGCGTATCGAGCGTTTCTATACCCTCGCGGATGCGCTTGAGGGTCACTTCCGGAATGCGGTCGCCAACGTGGATGGTCATGGTGGACTCCTTGCAGGGGCAGGCTAGAGGCCGGCGTGGGACAGGGGCGTCAAGACATTGGAAAACGGGCGTGCAGGCCCCATCTTCAGGCCTGGCGGGGCAGGCTTCCAGTCACAGCCTGGGGCATGGGGATGGCAGCCGCATTGCGCAGGATCAGTCGGCCTCACCAGGGCCGCACGAGGGGCGGCGTAGCATCGCCGGCGCGTAGAATGAACCCGGGGCGGCGCCACCGGCGCGGCCGAAGCGAATCGAGGTAGCTGGATGGAATTCAAGGATTACTACGCCACCCTGGGGGTGGAACCGAGCGCGGGCGAGGCGGAGATCAAGACCGCCTACCGCCGGCTGGCACGCAAGTACCACCCGGACGTCAGCAAGGAGGCCGGGGCCGAAGACAAGTTCAAGGCGGTCAACGAGGCCTACGAGGCGCTGCGTGACCCGGAAAAGCGCGCGGCCTACGACCAGCTGCGCGCGCAGGGCTATCGCCCGGGCGAGGAGTTCAACGTGCCGCCGAACTACGGCGGCGCCGGGGGCTTCAATTTCGAGGAAGTGTTCGGGGGTGGTGGCCCCAATGGCGGCTTCAGCGACTTCTTCGAAAGCCTGTTCGCGCGCCAGCGTGGTGGCGCCGGTCCGGGCCCGGGCTTCAGCAGCCAGGGCCATGCGCCCAACCGCGATACCCGCGCCAAGCTGTCGGTACCGCTGGAGGCGGCCTACAACGGTGAGAGCCTGCGCATCACCGTCAACGGCAAGCAGCTGGACGTGCGCGTGCCCAAGGGCATCCGTCCGGGCCAGGTGATCCGGCTGGCCGGGCAGGGCAACCATGGCGGCAACCTGCTGCTGGAAGTGGAGTACGCCGCGCACCCGCAGTTCGAGGTCGATGGCCGCAACATCCTCTATACGCTTCCGGTCACCCCGTGGCAGGCCGCATTGGGCACCAGCATCAGCGTGCCGACCCTGGGCGGTGCGGTGGAGCTGAAGATCCCGGCCGACTCCGACGCCGGCCGCAAGCTGCGCCTGCGCGGTCGTGGCCTTCCGGGCAATCCGGATGGCGATCAGATCGTCGAAATCGAGATCGTGGCCCCGGCCGCAACCGACGAGGCGCAGAAGAAGGCGTACCGGAACCTGGCCAAGGCGTTTGGCGAGACGATCTGAGACCGATTGTGGTGGGTGCGGACCTTGGTCCGCGCGCCTTTTGGCCGTTCAAAGCGTGCCAACCAAGGTTGGCACCCACCGGAATGTTTCAGCCCTGCCCGGCGAACACGCGCTCCAGCACCTCGGACAGTTCGTCTTCCGAGAATGGCTTGGTGATGTAGGCCTTGGCGCCCTGGCGCATGCCCCACATGCGGTCGGTATCCTGGTCCTTGGTGGTCACCAGGATCACCGGAATATGCCGGGTCGCCTCGTCGCGGGCGAGGGTGCGGGTGGCCTGGAAACCGTTGAGGTTCGGCATCACCACGTCCATCAGGACCAGGTCGGGCAGCTCGGCCTTTGCAGTTTCGACCCCGGCGGCGCCATCGGTGGCGGTCAGGATCTGGTGCCCGAGCTTCTCGACGATGCGCTGTATCCCCAACAGCTGCGACGGTGAGTCGTCGACGATCAGAATGCGTGCCATGTTGTTCCCCATGTAATGCCCGCAGTGTAGTGCGGGCACATTACCGGCGGGAGGGGCGCATCTGCCGTCCGTCGCCTGCCTGCGACGTTCAGTCGATCCGCACCACCGTGCGCCCCAGCGAGCCGCCGGCCAGCATCCGCTGGAATACAGCGGGCAGGCCATCAAGGCCGACTTCGGCAGTGCAGATGCGTTCCAGGTGCTGCGGCTTCCATTCGTTGCCCAGCCGCGCCCAGACTTCCTCGCGAAGTCCGCGTGGCGCATTGGCTGAGGACACGCCCAGCAGTGAGACACCGCGCAGGATGAACGGCATCACGGTCATGTCCAGCGTCGGGCTGGCGGCCAGGCCTGCACTGACCACGCTGCCGTAGGGCACGGTCTGCGCCAGCAGGCTGGCCAGCATGTCGCCTCCGGCATTGTCGAGGCCACCGCCGAAGCGCGCCGACTGCAGCGGGCCGGTGTCGGCCAGCGCGTCGCGCGGCAGTACCTCAGTGGCGCCGATGCCGCGCAGGAAATCGGCCTGGTCCGGCTTGCCGCTGACCGCGTGCACGCTGTAGCCGGCACGGCTGAAGATCGACAGTGCCAGCGCACCGACACCGCCGCTGGCACCGGTGACCGCCAGCGGGCCGAGTTCCGGGGTCTGCCGGTTGTCCTGCATGCGCAGCAGGGCCAGTGCCGCAGTGAACCCAGCAGTGCCCAGCACCATCGCCTCGCGTGGGGTCAGCCCGGCCGGCTGTGCGATCACCGCGCGGGATTCCAGCCGCACGTACTGGCTGTAGCCGCCGTCGCGGGTCTCGCTGAGGCCGCAGCCCGTGGCCAGCACTTCGTCGCCTTCACGCCAATCCGGATCGGTGCTGGCGACCACGGTGCCGGCCACGTCGATGCCCCCGACCAGCGGGAAGCGGCGCAGGATCTTGCCTTTGCCGGTGCCGGCCAGGGCGTCCTTGTAGTTGACCGAGGACCAGTGGGCGCGGATCAGCACCTGGCCGGGGTTGAGGTCGTCGACACCCAGCTGGGCCAGGCCGCTGCGGTAGCCTGCGTCGTCGTTTTCGATGCGGAAGGCGGTGAACGGGGTGGTGGGGGCCATCGGCGTTGCCTGACTTCGAGGAAAACGTCACCTTACCCCGTTGCCCCCCTTTCGATCCTGCCGATCCGCCCCATCTTGTATGATCGGTGATGGTTTCACGGCTGGCGGTGCGGGAAGGGCCCGCGCCGCAGCCCACATCTTGATGGAGCGTGCATGGCCTGGAATACACCCGGCGGCAACAAGGGCGGACAAGGCCCCGAGGACAATCGACGCGGGCCGTTCGGGTCACGCGGCGGTGGCAATGGTGGTGGCTGGGGCGGACTGCCCGGACCACTGAAGGACCTGTTCGACGGCGGCATCGTGCGTTGGGTGGTGGCGGCCGTGGTGCTGCTGGTGCTGTTCTCCAGCTTCCAGCTGATCGGCGAACAGCAGCGTGGCGTGGTGCTGCGCTTCGGCCAGTTCTCGCGCATCCTGCAGCCCGGCCCGAACTTCAAGCTGCCGTGGCCGATTGAGTCTGTCACCAAGGTCAACGCCACCGAGATCAAGACTTTCTCGATCCAGGTGCCGGTGCTGACCCGCGACGAGAACATCGTCAATGTCTCGCTGAACGTGCAGTACCGCATCGACGACCCGCAGCAGTACCTGTTCGGCACCGTGGATGCCGACCAGGTGCTGGAGCAGTCCGCGCAGAGCGCGGTGCGCGAGGAAGTCGGCCGCGCCGACCTCAACGCCGTGCTGAACAACCGTGGCCCGCTGGCCGTGGCCGCCGAAGAGCGCCTGCAGGCGCTGCTGAAGGCGTTCAAGACCGGCCTGACCGTGACTGGCCTGACCCTGCAGGACGCCCGTCCACCGGAAGAAGTGAAGCCGGCCTTCGACGAGGTCAACGGCGCCCAGCAGGTCAAGGAACGCCTGATCAACGAAGCCCAGGCCTACGCCGCCAAGGTCGTGCCGGAAGCCCGAGGCCAGGCCTCGCGTGCCCGTACCACCGCCGAAGGCTACAAGCAGGCCGTGGTGTCCAAGGCCGAGGGTGACGCGCAGCGCTTCAGCCTGTTGCAGGCCCAGTACAAGGACGCCCCGGAAGTGACCCGCAAGCGCCTGTGGCTGGAGACCGTGCAGCAGGTGCTGAGCGAGAACCGCAAGGTGATTGGTGGCGATGGCCGCCAGCTGATCTACGTGCCGATGACCGGCGATACCCGTCCCACCACCTCGGCCCCGCCGGGGGTGACCAACCCGGAGGTGGTGATGCCGTCGCTGCCGGGCGCAGCGGTGGAACAGTCCCGTGATCCGGGCCGGCCGGTGGGCCGCCCGACCGGGCGACCGAGCGGCCGTGAGGAGGGCAGCCGATGAAGAGTCCTATCTGGATCGCCGTGATCGTGGCGGTGGTGCTGGGCCTGCTCGGCTCGGTGTACGTGGTCCGTGAGGACCAGACCGCCATGGTGCTGAACCTGGGCAAGGTGGTGCGTTCGGACATCAAACCGGGCCTGCACTTCAAGGTGCCGGTGGTGGAAACGGTGAAGGTCTTCGACCGCCGCTTCCAGGTGCTCGACACCGCGCCGGCGCGGTACTTCACCGCCGAGCAGAAGGACGTCAGCGTCGACTTCTTCGCCATCGGCTACATCTCCAACGTGGGTGACTACTTCCGGGCCACCGGCGGCGATCCGCGTATCGCCAACGCTCGCCTGGCGCCGATCATCACCGACTCGCTGCGCAACCAGATCAACTCGCGCACCCTGCAGCAGCTGGTGTCCGGCGACCGCAGCGAGCTGATCGCCGAGCAGCTGAAGGGGATCAACGAAGCCGTGGCCGGCCTGGGCATGCAGATGATCGACCTGCGCATCAAGCAGGTGGACCTGCCGACCGACAGCCAGGTGATCAACGACGTGTACGAGCGCATGCGCGCCCAGCGCAAGCAGGAAGCCGCCAAGCTGCGGGCAGAGGGCGAGGAGCAGTCGCTGACCATCCGCGCCCAGGCCGACCGTGACAGCACCGTGCTGATCGCCGAAGCCGAGCGAGATGCCCAGCGTCTGCGCGGTGAAGGCGATGCCGACGCCGCCCGCATCTACGGCAAGGCCGGCTCGGCCGACCCGTCGTTCTATGCGTTCTACCGCAGCCTGGAGGCCTACCGCGGCTCCATGAGCGACGGCAATGGCGTGATCGTGCTGGACAAGAACGACCCGTTCCTGCAGTACCTGAAGAACGACCGCTGAGGTCGCAGGGCATTACCCCACGGGGCCCGGCTGAATGCCGGGCCCCGCGCTTTTTCTGGAGTTCCCCCATGAAAGATCTGTTCGCCGCCGTCTGCCTGGTCGCGGTGCTGGAAGGCCTGTTCCTGTTCGCCGCACCGTTCGCCTGGAAGCGCATGGCCGAACGCCTGCTGGACCTGCCCAGCCCGGCCCTGCGCAGCTTCGGCGGGCTGGTGCTGCTGGCCGGCCTGAGCCTGCTGTGGTGGGCACGGCACTGAACCCCGCCCTGTAGCGTCCGAGCCCATGCCCGGGCGGCGCCGCGCAGCGGCGGGAAGGCAGCCGAGCGTGGGCTCGGCTCTACATGAGACGCCTGACCGGCCGGTGAAGCCGCCCGTCGGAAAGGTGGCACCGGACCCCGGAAACCCGGATAATGCACAAAAGCCGGACGGGCCTCCCCGTTCGGCTTTTTCCGTGTCTGGGCCTTCCATCACCGGCCGCTCCCCGTTTGGAGCCGCCCTCCAGGTGCTGGCCAGCCCCGCCACGGTTTACCCGTCCGCGGCCCCGATGGCCGCAACATATGAGGAGCCCGTCATGGGTCAGTCTGTCGTAGTGCTTGGTGCCCAGTGGGGCGATGAAGGCAAGGGCAAGATCGTCGATCTGCTCACTGAGGAGATCGGCGCCGTCGTGCGCTTCCAGGGCGGTCACAACGCCGGCCACACCCTGGTCATCAACGGCAAGAAGACCGTCCTGCACCTGATCCCGTCGGGCATCCTGCGTGACGACGCGCTGTGCCTGATCGGCAACGGCGTGGTGATCTCGCCGGCCGCGCTGCAGAAGGAAATCGCCGAGCTGGAAGCCTCCGGCGTGGAAGTGCGTTCGCGCCTGAAGATCTCCCCGGCCGCCCCGCTGATCATGCCGTACCACATCGCCCTGGACCAGGCGCGCGAGCGCGCTGCCGGCGGCAAGGCGATCGGCACCACCGGCCGTGGCATCGGCCCGGCCTACGAAGACAAGGTGGCGCGCCGCGGCATCCGCATCGCCGACCTGCACTACCCGAAGCAGCTGGAAGAACTGCTGCGCACCGCGCTGGACTACCACAACTTCGTGCTGACCAAGTATCTGAACACCGATGCGGTCGACTTCCAGAAGACCTTCGACGAAGCGCTGGCCTTCGGCGAGTACGTGCAGCCGATGAAGTCCGACGTGGCCGGCATCCTGCACGACCTGCGCAAGCAGGGTAAGCGCGTGCTGTTCGAAGGTGCGCAGGGCGCGCTGCTGGACATCGACCACGGCACCTACCCGTATGTCACCAGCTCCAACACCACCGTCGGTGGTGCGCTGGCCGGTTCCGGCGTCGGCGCCGATTCGATCGACTACGTGCTGGGCATCGCCAAGGCCTACGCCACCCGCGTCGGTGGTGGCCCGTTCCCGACCGAACTGGACGACGAAGTCGGCCAGGGCATCCGCGATCGCGGTGCCGAGTACGGCGCTTCGACCGGCCGCCCGCGTCGTTGCGGCTGGATGGACATCGTCGCACTGAAGCGCGCCGTGGCCATCAACGGCATCAGCGGCCTGTGCATCACCAAGCTGGACGTGCTCGATGGCATGGAAAAGCTGAAGGTCTGCATCGCCTACGAATACAACGGCAAGCGCACCGAGTACGCGCCGCTGGACGCGCAGGGCTGGGAAGAGTGCACCCCGGTGTACCTGGAGTTCCCGGGCTGGAGCGAGAACACCCACGGCATCACCCACTGGGACGACCTGCCGCCGGCTGCACGTGCCTACCTGCGCTCGCTGGAAGAGCTGGCCGGTTGCCCGATCAGCATCGTCTCCACCGGCCCGGACCGCGACCACACCATGGTCTTGCAGGATCCGTTCGCCTGAGTGCGTGACCGGTAGCGCTGGGCCACACCCGGCGTCGCTGCAAGAAGAAGCCCCGCGAAAGCGGGGCTTCTTCGTTACTGTGTCAGCGGGGCCGGCGAGGAAGCAAAGCGATGACCAGGATGTCAGCGTGAAAGGCGAGACCGTGGTTCGGATCACCCTGTGGGTGTTGTGGAGCCTGTGGGGCATCGCCTGCGTGGTTCTGGCGCTCGGCGCCATCGCCAACCAGCTGGCCTCGCGCACCCAGACCCTGCCGCTGCTGCTGAGCCCGGGCGCGACGGCCGAGGTGACGGTCTACCGCTTCATCGATGACCATCTGAGGCTGCGGCTGCGGTATGCCGCAGACGGTGCTGAGGCTGACCCTGACGTGCTGCTGCGCATCGATACTCCCACCAATCATGGAGATTTCCGCGCGGGGGAGCGTTCGGGCGTGGCCGGGCAGGGCATCGATCGCAGGCTGGCGTCGGTTGAATCCAGCGACCTCATGGCGTCCTACTTTGGTTATGGCCGCGGCGATGCGTTGCCACGCGGACGCTCATGGCTGCGGGTAACCGTGCTGGAGGTGGACCCGGCGCTGGCGGGCAGGGCGGCCGTGATCGAACTGCAGCCCCCACTGGACCTGTTGAAGCTGACCGACCTGGACTACGTCTGGCTGTGGCCGTTCTTCTTCTGGAAGCCGGTGGCGATGTTGCTTGTGATATTCGGTGTCGGGCTGGATGTGGCCAGCGTTGCGCTGCGCCGTATCCCCGCCCGGTAGCTGGCGAAGGCACTTGCGGAATACCCAATATGGGCACAATAATGCCCAGTATGGGTATCTCTACCGCCACTGCATCTTCGTCCAGCCCCATCGGCCTGACCGATGCACTGTTCACCCAGACCCAGCAGCGGGTGCTGGCGCTGCTGTTCGGCCAGGACCGTCGAGATTTCAGCATCTCCGAGCTGATCAGTGGCAGCGGTGCCGGCTCTGGCGCCGTGCAGCGGGAAGTGGCCAAGCTGGTCGCAAGCGGCTTGGTGGAGCAACGAAAAGTCGGTAACCAGAAACGTTATCGGGCATTTGCCGGCTCCCCCATCCATGCCGAACTGGTGGCGCTGGTGCACAAGACCATCGGCCTCGCGCAGCCGCTGCGCGAGGCGTTGCAACCGCTGCAGGACCAGATTGCGCTGGCCTTCGTCTTCGGTTCGGTGGCCAAGCGCACCGACAGCGCGCACAGCGACATCGATCTGATGCTCGTGTCCGATACGCTGGGTTATGCTGAGTTGATGGCGGTGCTTGATCCTTTGGAGGAACGTCTGGGACGGCCGGTTAACCCGACGCTGTACACGCACGACGAATTGAATGATCGCCTGCGCAAGGGCAATGCCTTCCTGCAGCGTGTTCTCGAACAACCCAAGGTGTGGGTGATTGGAGGAAAGGATGACCTCGCCATTGCAGAATCTGGTCGGGGCGGGTAAACCGCTTACCGCCGAACCGCCCGATCCGCGGGAGATTGAAGGGCTGCAGCGCTCGGGCCTTGCGCGGCTGCGTGACGCACGCAATGCCACGTTGTCGCTGGAAAGCCGCTTCGACCTTGCCTACAACGCCGCGCACGCCTTGAGCCTGGCCGCGCTTCGCGCGAAGGGATTCCGGCCCAGCAACCGCTACATCGTGTTCCAGTCGCTCAAGCACACGCTCGGCGTTGGTCCCGAGGTGTGGCGCGTACTCGACAAGTGCCACCAGCAGCGCAACATCGCCGAGTACGAGGGCGAACTCGATGTCAGCGGGCGCCTGGTGGAAGACCTGATCACAGCCTGTGAAGCGGTGCGTGTTGCCTCTGGCCTCTGAGCAAAGCGAGGGCTGACGCGTCAGCGTTCGGCCGCCCGCAGCAATGGATAGGGATTGATCGATTCCCCCTTCCACCACTGTTTTTCAGGCCCCAGCACGTGCACCTCGAAGTGCAGGTGCGGCGCGTCCGCACTGGCATTGCCGGTGCTGCCTACATAACCGATCACCTCGCCGCGCCTGATCACCTGCTTTTCGGCCAGGCCATCGGCATAGCGCTGCAGATGCGCGTAGTAGTAGCACCAGCGTCCGCTGGGCTCGAACTGGTAGATCGTCAGCCCACCGCGCTTGCTGTCGAACAGCTTCTCCACCGTGCCGTCGGCCACCGCCAGCACGGGCGTCCCGGCATCGGCCATGATGTCGATGGCATCGTGCACGCGTCCTTCGCTGCGGGCGTCGGTGAAGGTGTCGCGCAGCTGCGAGGGTAGTACGCCCTGCACCGGCAGCAGCAGACCGCCCGGTGCTGCGTCCAGGCTGGCCGGCAGCGGCGCGCTCGGTGTGGTCGGTTCCGCCGTCGGCGTTGCCGACACGGTGGAGGTCATTGCTGGCGAGGACGCCGCCGTGGGTTCGGCGGCATCGCGGCGCAGCCACCAGCCCAGTCCCACACCCAGCAGCACGCCCAGCACGATCAGCTGCGAAAGACGCATGGGCTTACTCCTGCATCACCACGGGGACGGAGGTATCCACCGCATCGGCCACGCGCAGCGCATCCCAGTTGGTCATGCGCACGCAGCCATGCGATTCGGTCTTGCCGACATGGCCGGGCACCGGCGTTCCATGCAGGCCATAGTGGGGCTTGGACAGATCAATCCAGACCCTCCCCACCGGGTTGTTCGGACCCGGAGGCAGCGTAGCCTTCTTGTCGCCCCTGCGCGCATCCCAGAACAGCTTGGGGTTGTAGTGGAACGGCGGGTCACGATACACGCCAAGAATTTTCCATTCACCGATTGGCAGCGGATCGTGTTGGCTGCCGGACGACACTGGCACCTGTGCGATCACCTTGCCCTGCGCATCCAGCAACTGCAGGGTGGAATCGGACTTGTCGACTACGATCTTCGCCGCCTTCAGCAATGCAGCCGGTGCGATGTTGGGTACCTGGATGCGGTTGCCGGCCTTGGCCAGATCGACGCCGGGGTTGAGCGCCTTCAGCAATTCCGGCGAAGCATGGAAACGCTCGCCCAGTGATTCCTCGACGCTGCTGTAGCCCAGTGCCCTCAGCTTTGCCTGCGCGGCGGGCGTCTTCGGTACGGCGACGAACGGCCCGGCCACGTCCTCGGCGGTCAACGTGTAACTGGCAAGCGGTGTGGTCGCATCGGCCTGCAGCGCCTTCCAGGTGCTGTCGTCCAGCTCTCCGCTCACCGTCAGGCCGTGAGCGGCCTGGAACCCGGCCACGGCGCGTCGCTGGTTGCTGCCGACTTCACCGTCGATCTCGCCCGGGGAGAAATTGGCCCGGTCCAGAAGCACCTGGGCGTGCAGCGGCGAGCGCGCCGCCGTATCGGGGCCGGCCTTCTCGGCAATGGGCTCCGGCAGCTGGGCTGGCGGCGGCACCTGCGCGAAGGCGGGGGACACCAGCAAGGACAGGGCGAGCAGGGCGGGGCGGTGTACGGGCATGTAGATCTCCGGCAGATGGCCGCTCCACCCTGCCCGCAGAGGCTGCGCAGCCTCCGTGAAAGCAACCTGATGCCGGCATGAGCAGGGCGGCCCTGGCGTGGCCCGGGCCCTTGTCGCAGAAGCACCGTGCATGGTCTCACCAAGGTGAACGGCTACCGACGCCCATGCATGTTGCCAGTCAAGATTGCCGGTGGCACGGCCGATACGGCCACATCCCCCCGTTTTGGATGAACCCATGAACTACTTGAGGAATGTCAGGGTTGCCTGGCGTCTTGGGCTGGGCTTTGGCCTGTTGCTGCTGCTGGTTGCCGCCGTGGTGGCCACTGGCGCCACCGCCAGTGTCGTGCAGAAGCGCGCGATGCAGCAGGTGGTCGACATCAGCGTGGCCAAGGTGCGGCTGCTGTCGCAGATGCTCGATGCCAACAACCAGATGATGGTGGTGCGCCGCGAGATGCTGATCCGCCAGGGCGAAGACCGCGGACACGACGAGCAGCGCATCGCCGATCTGGTCAAGCGCTACGAGGCCAGCTGGACCGCCTACCAGGCGCTGCCCAGCGACGCCCAGGGCAAGGCCATCGCGGAAACCATCGCGGCCAAGCGTGCCGTCGCGCGCCCGCTCAACAAGCAGACCAGCGCACTGATGGAGCAGGGTGACTATCCGGGCGCCGTGGCGCTGACCCTGGGCCCGGTGCAGGAAGCCGCCAATGGCTGGAACAAGGCGCTGTCGGACGGCGTGGACTTCGAAGAGAAGGAAAGCCGCACCGCCGCAGCCGAAGCGATCCGCCTCGGCGAACGCAGCCTTCTGCAGCTGCTGGTGCTGGGCGGTGTTGCATTGCTTGTCGGCATCGGTGCCTCGGTGATGATCGGCCGCAGCCTGACCGGCCCGCTCGCGCGCGCGGTGAACCTGGCCGAGCGCCTGTCCAAGGGCCAGCTGGACCAGGAATTCCGCCTCGGTGGGCGCGATGAACTGACCCAGCTGGGCGAGGCGATGGCCAGCGTGCGGCAGAGCGTGCAGGCAGCGATCGGCGCGCAGCTGCAGATGGCCGAACAGCATGAGGCCGGCGCGATCCGCTATCGCATGGACGCCAGCGCATTCCCCGGTGATTTTGGGCGCATGGTGCAGGCCACCAACAGCCTGGTCGAATCGCACGTACAGGTGGAACTGCTGATGGCCGAGATGATGCAGCGCTACGCCATCGGTGATCTGAGCCACGATCTGCCGGACTATCCGGGCGAAAAGGGCACGCTGACCCGCACCCTGGCGGCAGTGAAGCAGAGCCTGATGGCAATCAACGCCCAGATCGATGAACTTGCCCGCGCCGCGCGCGCTGGTGATTTCAGCATGCGCGGCGATGCTGCTGCGTTCCAGTACCAGTTCAAGGCGATGGTCGAGCACCTCAACGGCATGATGGCCAGTTCGCAGGCCAGCATCGCCGATGTCTCCGACGTGCTGCGTGCGATTTCGCACGGCGACCTGACCGCACGCATGGATGGCGAGTACGACGGTGTATTCGCCCGCATGCGTGACGACGCCAACACCACCACTGCGCAGTTGACCGGCATCGTGCGGGGCATCCAGGTGGCTGCCGACAGCATCAACAACGCGGCGCAGGAACTGGCTGCCGGCAACAACGACCTGTCGCGCCGCACCGAGCAGCAGGCCGCCAACCTGGAAGAAGCCGCGGCATCAATGGAGGAACTGACCTCCACCGTGCGCCAGAACGCTGAACTGGCGCGGCAGGCCGACAGCGAAGCGCATGCCGCCGGTGCCGCCGTGCGCGAGACCGAGCAGGCGATGGCGCAGATGGCGGCGGTGATGGGCGAGATCGATCAGTCCTCGGCCCGTATCTCGGAGATCTCCACGGTGATCGACGGCATCGCGTTCCAGACCAACATCCTGGCGCTGAACGCTGCCGTGGAAGCCGCCCGTGCAGGCGAGCAGGGCCGTGGTTTCGCCGTGGTCGCCAGCGAAGTGCGCACGCTCGCGCAGCGTGCCGGTGTCGCCGCCAAGGAGATCAAGGAGCTGATCGAAGACGCCGCTGCCAAGGTGAAGAGTGGCCTGGCGGTGACTGTTGAATCCGAAGCCGCGATCGCACGCGTGGCCCAGGCCAGCTCGCGCACCACCCAGCTGATGAGCGACATCGCCGCAGCCAGCAAGGAACAGGCCGCCGGCATCGAGCAGGTCAACGAGGTGGTGGTGCAGATGGACCAGGTGACCCAGCAGAACGCTGCGCTGGTGGAAGAAGCGACCGCGGCCAGTCGCGCGCTGGAGGAGCAGGCGCATGCACTGAGCACATCGGTGGCGGTATTCCAGATCGAGCAGGACGGTGCGGCCCGCGCCGTGGTGGCGCGCGCGGCCTGATCGTCACCGCGTCGGCGCGGCGAAGTGCCGTGCCGACTGAAAAGACCTCAGCGCTTGAACAAGCGCTCGTGCATCCAGCCGTCGTTGGTCAGCACGAGCGTTGCTTTGCCATCGATTTCGTCCTTGGCTTGATCCGCGAGGTTACGGTAGCTGGCCTGGACATCTTTCGATCTGGCCCAGCTGTCCGCATCTTCGACCTTGTAGCGGAAGTTCACCTGAGACAATTTCACGCCCATCATCTCGCTGGGCTCGGTAAAGGTGTGCACCTCTGTCACCCTGAACTTGCCGGTGCAGAACGCTGCTTGACCTGCAAATGTTTCTGCGCCGCCTTCTACGAGGAACTTCTTTCCTTTGGATGTAAGCGCGTACTCGCCAGCCGGTACGGTCGATGTGCCAAACATCGATTTCATTTCAGATGCTTGGCGGTTCAGCAACCCGGCCTCGACCAAGGCGTTGGCCTGCAGGCGCGCGCGCTCTCCCAAGCTGCCATCGTTGGCCAGTTTGAAGGGGAGTTCCCGAGCGGGCAAAGCAGCGCAGAGCCCGTTCTTGGTATCAAGATATTTCTGAATAGCCTTGCCGAAATTGCCCTTGTTGGCGGTCTGGGAACTGCTGCATGCCGCCAGTACAAGCATCAGCGCGCTGGTCGCCAGAACTCGGTTCACATTCTTCATCTCAACTATCCCTGTCAGTGGGTCAATCAACGTAGCCGCTACCACCGAGCGAAGCTACAGGGGGGTGGAAGTCGATGATCTGTCCTTGAGGGAGCCCAGCGAAGAGGCCCTGACGGCGATCAGCAGTGCCAGATGACTTCCGGATTGCTCTGCACGGGATGTAGCCGTTTACGACAAACTGCGCGACGTGCACTGCCTTCATCGGTGTGCCTGAGCCATGAGTGGCTCTGGATGGCAGAGCAGGTGAGTCGCGCTGTCGCCGATGTCGTACGGCCGTTGGGACCGATCCAGCGAAAGTAGGCGCTGCGCCACACATCCCGCGCCTGCGATGCGGGCGCGGGTTGCTCCCCGTTTTCGGGGACGATCAATCTCTGCTCCGCGTTCGGGCAGCCTTTTTCGCTGCGGTCTTGCGTGTCGCTGCCTATCGGGCACGGGTAGCCGCCGCCTTCTTGGCGGCGGCGCTGCGGGTTGCGGCGGTAGCCTTCTTGACCGGTGCCTTTCTGGGAGCGGATTTCTTCCCCGTGCTGGATGCAGGAGCCCTCACGGCAACCGTCCTTTTCGCGGCCGATTTATCGGCGGCCGCTCTGTTCGCCGCAGACTTCTTCGCAGGCGACTTTTTCACGGACGACTTTTTCTCAGCCGGTTTCTTGGCAGTCGACTTCTTTGTAGCAGTCTTCTTCACAGCGGCCTTCTTCGCCGGTGCCTTCTTCGCCGCCTTGCGCCCACTGCCACCGCGCTTGCCTCCACCATCCTGCTTGTTCACGGTGGCCCAGGCGATGCGTTCGGCGGTGCTTTCGCTGGCACCGCGTTCGCGCTCGCTGTCCTCGATATGCTCGGCCTGGCGCTTCTGCTTTTCGGTGTAGGCGGACTTGTCACCACGTGGCATGGCCGGATCTCCGGTAGGGGCTGGGCTCCACGGTGGGCCTGGCGGCGTTAAGCGCAAGTCCCGCAAGGGTGATCGCACCGGCAAGGGGCCTCGGCTATGCTTGCCGCATGCGAGTCGAGCCCGCCGACATCGAAGCCCTGTTCGACGCCATCCCGGATGTGCTGTTCTTCATCAAGGATCTTCAGGGGCGTTACACCCACGTCAACCAGACCATGCTGCGGCGGCTGGGCCTGCGCGCGCGCAAGGACGTGATCGGGCGCACGGCGGCCGAAATCTACCCGACCGGACTCAGCGCGGACTACGTTGACCAGGACGCGCGGGTGCTGTCCGGCGAGGTGATCGAGAACCTGATGGAGCTGCACCTGTTCGCCAACCGCGAACCGGGCTGGTGCCTGACCTGCAAGCGCCCGCTGGTGGTTGATGGGGCCATCGAAGGGCTGATCGGCATTTCCCGCGACCTTGGCCAGAAGGACAGCCTGGGCACCCAGTACGAACAGCTGCGGCTGGCGCTGGCCCACCTCAATGCGCACTACGCCGAGAACGTGCGCATGCAGACCCTGCTGGACATCACCGGCTTTTCGCTGTCCAAGCTGGAGCGCAGCTTCCGCAAGGTGTTCCAGATGACCCCGCAGCAGGTGCTGACCCGGCTGCGGATCCAGATGGCCATGCACCTGCTGCACGGTGACGAGAGCATCGCCAGCATCGGCCAGGCCTGCGGTTTCAGCGACCAGAGCGCCTTCACCCGCAAGTTCAAGGCTGAAACCGGTTTCTCGCCGCGCGCCTATCGCGCCCGTATCGGCGGCAGCGTCGGCGAGCCGGCACTGGCCTGATCCGCCTGCTGCGCTGTGCCTATCCCCGCGGGCATGGGACAGGGTAAGGTGTCGCCCCTGTAGCCCGCCGCCAGCCCCGCCGATGCCCAACTCGATTCCGACCGCTTCGCCGTCCCGCCTCGGACATTCGCTCAAGCCCCGCCAGCTGATCATGATGGGCCTGGGCAGCGCCATCGGCGCCGGCCTGTTCCTCGGCTCGGGCGTGGGCGTGCAGGCGGCCGGCCCGGCGGTGCTGGTGTCCTACCTGGTGGCCGGCGCGCTGGTGATCATCGTGATGAACGCACTGGGCGAGATGGCGGCGGCCAAACCGACCAGCGGCGCGTTCTCGGTGTATGCAGCCGATGCCATGGGGGCTACCGCCGGTGCCACCGTCGGCTGGCTCTGGTGGGTGCAGCTGGTGATCGTGATCGCTGCCGAGGCGGTGGGCGCGGCCGGGCTGCTGGCGACGGTCTGGCCGTCGGTACCGGTACCGATGGCAGCGTTGGCCTTCATGCTGTTCTTCACCGCGATCAACCTGCTCGGCGTGAAGAACTTCGGCGAGTTCGAATTCTGGTTCGCCATCCTCAAGGTGGCGGCAATCCTGGCCTTCATCGCCATCGGCGTGGCGCTGCTGATGGGCTGGCTGCCGCAGGTGACCTCGCCCGGCCTGAGCAACTTCACCGAACACGGTGGCTTTGCACCGAAGGGCCTGGCCGGCATCGGCGCGGCGCTGCTGGTGGTGGTGTTCGCCTTTGGCGGCACCGAGATCGTGGCCGTCGCTGCTGCCGAGACCGAAGACCCGGAACGCAGCATTGCCCGTGCGATCCGCACCGTGGCCTGGCGCATCCTGGTGTTCTACATCGGCTCGCTGAGCGTGATCATCGCCGTGGTGCCGTGGACCAGCGAGGCGCTGAAGTCGCCGTTCGCCGCAGTGCTGGATATCGCCCGTATTCCGGGTGCCGGCACCGCCATCACCCTGATCGCGGTGATCGCGCTGCTGTCCGCACTCAATGCCAACCTCTACGGTGCCTCGCGCATGATGTATTCGCTGGCGCAGCGTCGTGAAGCACCGGCCGTGCTGGGTTGGACCGACCCGCGCCAGGTGCCGGTGATCGCCGTTCTCGCCAGCGTGCTGTTCGGCTTCGCCGCCACGGTGATGGAACTGCTGTTCCCGGACCGGGTACTGCCGGTACTGCTGAACATCGTCGGTTCCACCTGTCTGCTGGTGTGGACGCTGTCGCTGGTCTCGCAGCTGGTGCTGCGCCGCCGTGCTGATCGACTGGGCACCCGACTGCCGTTCCGCATGGCCGGTTTCCCGTGGCTGACGGTGTGCGCGCTGGGCATCCTGGCGCTGATCTTCGGCCTGCTGCTGAGTGAATCGCATACCCGCCTGCAGTTCCTGTCGATGGTGGCGCTGACCGCTACGATCGCCGCAGGCAGCGCCATCGCACGGCGCATGCGCGAAGCATGATCGGGTAGAGCCGACCCCACGGTCGGCTGCGGTTGCCGGACCTTCTGTAGAGCCGACCCTATGGTCGGCTGCCGTTCGCGTGGTCGCCAGGCGAACACGGGCTCGGTTCCACAGCAGGCATACATCCGCCGTGCCATCCTGAGCGCGTAGGCCGTCATCGGCCCGTCGACCGGGAGTACCGCATGCTGCGCAGCCGTCCGTTCCTGATGTTCACCGGCCAGGCCGAGGCCGCCCTGGCCCTGTACGCTGAAGCCTTCGCCGATTTCCGCCTGCTGGCCCTGCAGCGCCACCCGGAGGGCGCCGGTGCCGGTGTGCCCGGGCAGGTCCGCCAGGCCATCTTCCTGCTCGGCGGCACCCACTACCTGTGCTTCGACAGCCTGGACGTGCACGACTTCACCTTCAGCCCGTCGATCTCGCTGTTCGTCGAGTGTTCCGGTGCAGAGCAGTTCGAGCGCGCGGCGCGCGTGCTGGGCGAGGGTGGGCACTGGCTGATGCCGGTGGGCGATTACGATTTCAGCAACCGCTACGGCTGGGTGCAGGACCGCTTCGGCGTATCGTGGCAGTTGAGCCTGGGGCAGATGCCGGACCCGTGATTATTGTGGGTGTGGGCCTTGGTCCACACGCCCTTATGAAAACGGCCCGCTTGCGCGGGCCGTTTTCATTTCCGATGGAGCGAGGAATCACGCCTCGACTTCATCATCCTTGTAGGCATCGACCGGGATGCAGGCGCACATCACGTTCTTGTCGCCGTACACGTTGTCCACGCGTGCCACCGGCGGCCAGTACTTGCTCTGCTTCAGGCTGGCCAGCGGGAAGGCGGCCAGTTCGCGCGGGTAGGCGTGGGTCCACTCGCTGGCGGTCACCGCGGTCGCAGTGTGCGGCGCGTTCTTCAGCGGGTTGTCCTCGCGGTCCAGGCGGCCGTCTTCGATCGCGGTGATCTCTTCGCGGATCTGGATCATCGCGTTGATGAAGCGATCCAGCTCGTGCAGCGATTCGCTTTCGGTCGGCTCGACCATCAGCGTGCCAGCCACCGGGAAGCTCAGGGTCGGGGCATGGAAGCCGAAGTCGATCAGGCGCTTGGCCACGTCTTCGGCGCCGATGCCGCTGGTCTTCTCCAGCGGGCGCACATCCAGGATGCACTCGTGCGCGACCAGGCCGTTGCGGCCGGTGTACAGGGTCTTGAAGTGCGGGGCCAGGCGCTTGGCGATGTAGTTGGCGTTGAGCTGCGCGACCTGGGTGGCCTTGCGCAGGCCTTCGCGGCCCATCATCGCGATGTACATCCAGCTGATCGGCAGGATCGAGGCGCTGCCGAAGCTGGCCGCGCTGACCATGCCGACCGGACCGTTGTCACCCAGCTTGCCCGGCAGGAACGGCGCCAGATGCTCCTTGACCGCGCACGGGCCGACGCCCGGGCCGCCGCCGCCGTGCGGGATGCAGAACGTCTTGTGCAGGTTCAGGTGCGAAACGTCCGACCCCCACTTGCCCGGCTTGGCCACGCCGACCAGCGCGTTCATGTTGGCGCCGTCGGTGTACACCTGGCCGCCGTGCTGGTGGATGATCTCGCAGATCTCGACCACCTCTTCCTCGAACACGCCGTGCGTGGACGGGTAGGTCATCATGATCGCGGCCAAGCGGTCGCTGTACTTCTCGGCGTTGACGCGGATGTCTTCGACGTCGACGTTGCCGTTGGCATCGGTCTTGGTCACCACCACCTTCATGCCGCACATCTGTGCCGAAGCCGGGTTGGTGCCGTGGGCCGAATCCGGGATCAGGCAGATGTCGCGGTGGCCTTCGCCGCGCGAGCGGTGGTAGGCGCGGATCGCCAGCAGGCCGGCGTACTCGCCCTGCGCGCCGGAGTTCGGCTGCAGGCTGACCGCGTCGTAGCCGGTGCATTCCACCAGCATCGCTTCCAGCGTATCGATCAGTTCCTTGTAGCCCAGCGCCTGGTCGGCCGGCACCAGCGGGTGGATCTGCGAGAACTCCGGCCACGTCACCGGAATCATTTCGGCGGTGGCGTTGAGCTTCATGGTGCACGAGCCCAGCGGGATCATCGTGCGGTCCATCGCCAGGTCCTTGTCGGCCAGCGAACGCAGGTAGCGCAGCAGTTCGTGCTCGCTGTGGTGGGTGTTGAACACCGGATGGGTCAGGAACGCGGACTGGCGCAGCAGGCCGGCCGGCAGCGCGTCGGCGGTGCTGGCGTCCAGCGCGTCGACGTCGGCCTGGGCACCGAACACCGCAGCCAGCGCAACCACGTCGGCGCGGGTGGCGGTTTCGTCCAGGCTGATGCCGACCGAGTCGCTGTCGATCGCGCGCAGGTTGTAACCGGCAGCGCGTGCCTTGACGTGGATCTCATCGGCGTGCACGCCGGTGACATGCAGGGTGTCGAAGAAGTCGCCACCGACCTGCACGCCGGCATTGCGCAGCGCTGCGGCCAGGATCGAGGCCAGGCGATGGGTGCGGCGGGCGATGCGGGTCAGGCCTTCCGGGCCGTGGTAAACGGCGTACATCGAGGCCATCACCGCCAGCAGCACCTGCGCGGTACAGATGTTGGACGTCGCCTTCTCGCGGCGGATGTGCTGCTCGCGGGTCTGCAGGGTCAGGCGGTAGGCCGGGTTGCCCTGGGCATCGACCGAAACACCGATCAGGCGGCCCGGCATCGAACGCTTGTAGGCATCGCGGCAGGCCATGAACGCCGCATGCGGGCCACCGAAGCCGAACGGCACGCCGAAGCGCTGGCTGTTGCCGACCACGATGTCCGCGCCCCATTCGCCCGGGGCGGCCAGCAGGGTCAGGGCCAGCAGGTCGGTAGCCACGGCCACCAGGCCGCCACGTGCGTGCACGGCATCGACCAGCGCCTTGTAGTCGCCCACCTGGCCGAAGGTATCCGGATACTGCAGCAGCAGGCCGAAGGCTTCCGCATCCAGCGCTTCGGCCGGGGTGCCGACACGCAGCACGATGCCCATCGGCTCGGCGCGGGTGCGCAGCAGTTCCAGCGTCTGCGGATGCACGGCGTCGTGCACGAAGAAGGTGTCCGACTTGGACTTGGCCGAGCGCTTGGCCAGGGTCATCGCTTCAGCAGCGGCGGTGGCTTCGTCCAGCAGCGAGGCGTTGGCGATTTCCATGCCGGTGAGGTCGGCACACAGGGTCTGGAAGTTGATCAGCGCTTCCATGCGGCCCTGCGAGATTTCCGCCTGGTACGGGGTGTAGGCGGTGTACCAGGCCGGGTTTTCCAGGATGTTGCGCAGGATCACGTTCGGCGTGTGGGTGCCGTAGTAGCCCTGGCCGATGAAGCTGCGCAGCACGGTGTTCTTGTCGGCGATGGCACGGATCTTCGCCAGTGCCTGCACTTCGGTCATCGACTCCGGCAGCGCCAGCGGCGCCGGCGACTTGATCTTGGCCGGCACGATGGCATCGGTCATCGCATCCAGCGACGCGTGGCCGACGACATCGAGCATCTGCGCGATCTCGGCGTCGTTGGGGCCGATGTGGCGCTCGACGAACGCGTTGTGGTGCTCGAGCTCACGCAGGGAAGGGGTGTTCTGGGACATGGCGAAGGATCCGTCAGGAAAGGGCACACGCACGGGCACAAGCCGCCGGTCGGCGGTCTGCGGGGCGCCCCTCTGTCCTTTTGCCTGAGAGTTTAAAAGCGCGGAAAACCGCAGCTTCGTGCCCCTTCGGCGCCGGATCGAACCGGTCTCTCCAGAGTTGTGTTACGGGTGGTATCGGGCCTGAGCGATTACGGGCGTTGCGCCTTCGGCAGCGGTGTTCCGCTTCTCCCACCGTGTTGCCCGCCGATTATAGCCCCTTGCGGGCCCGGCCAGCGGCTGCTGGTCGGTGCCGCCGCGCCTGAATGGCCGATGGCCCGGCCGTGCGTTTTGTGCAGTGCTGCATGGCGTCAGGCGCAATCCCCACCTATGATGGGCGGATACCCGAATTCATCTGGCGCCGTCCCCGTTGCTGCGGGACCGGCGCCCGCCGTGCGTGCCCCGCACGGACCTGCCGGACGCTGCCTCCATGACCGCCGCTGTTGCCCCCTCCACCCGCCGCATGGCCCTGCTGCTTGCCGGCCTGGCCATGTTCGGCCCGTTCTCGATCGACACCATCTTCCCGGCGTTCCCGCAGCTGGCCCAGCGCTTGGCGGTGGACGAGGTGGCGGTGCAGCAGACCATCAGCGTGTACCTGCTGTTCTACGGCCTGATGAGCCTGGCGCACGGCCCGCTGTCCGATGCCTGGGGCCGCAAGCGGGTGATCCTCGGCGGTCTGGTGGTGTTCGTCGGTGCCTCGGTCGGCTGCGCGCTGTCCACCGACCTGCCCACGCTGCTGGCGTTCCGCGCGCTGCAGGGCCTGTCGGCGGGTGTCGGCATGATCGTCGGCCGCGCGGTGATCCGCGATCTCTACCATGGCCATGACGCGCAGCGGCTGATGAGCCAGGTGTCGATGCTGTTCGGCATCGCCCCGGCCATCGCACCGATCATCGGCGGCTGGATCCTGCTCAGTGGTGCAGGCTGGCCGCTGATCTTCTGGTTCCTGGTGGTCTTCGCACTGGTCCTGCTTGCGGCCACCGCGCGCTTCCTGCCGGAAACCCATCCGGTCGAGGCACGGGTGCCGCTGTCGCCGCGCGTGCTGCTGCGTGACTACGTGCGCATCGGCTTCAGCCCGCGCTTCCTGCGCCTGGCGCTGGCCGGCAGCATCGGTTTCGGCGGCATCTTCCTGTACATCTCCTCGGCGCCGGTGTTCGTGATGCAGCACCTGCATCTAGGCGAGGGCGGTTTCGCCTGGTTGTTCATTCCCACCATCGGCGGCATGACCACCGGCTCGTTCCTGTCCGGGCGCATGGCCGGGCACACCACGCCCACACGCCAGGTCGCCATCGGTTTCAGCCTGTGCGCGCTGTCGGCGCTGCTGAATGTCGCCTACGTGGCGCTGTCGCCGCAGTTCGTGCTGCCGTGGGCGGTGCTGCCGATCTTCCTGGGCGGCATGGGCATGTCGCTGATCTTCCCGATCCTGGCCCTGGCGGTGCTGGACATGTACCCGCACCAGCGTGGCCTGGCGTCGTCGCTGCAGGCCTTCGTGCAGCTGATGATCAGCACGGTGGTGGCGGGCGTGGTGTCGCCGCTGCTCAGTGCCAGCCCGCTGCACCTGGCGCTGGGGCAGGCCGCATTCTTCGCTGCTGGCTTCGTGTTCTGGTACTGGGAACACCAGCGTGAACGCGCAGCGCAGGCAGCCTGCACGGGCCATTGAGCAGCGCGCAGGGGTAGGGCGGGCCGCGATGCCCGCAACGCTTGCGACGAGGAACGACCGGACTAGGCTGACGACTCCAGCCAGCCGGTGCGTGGATGCACGACAGCCAGCCGATCCGATGTCGTTGCATGAGGTTCCCATGGCTGCGCAGCAGACCTACCGCCTGTTCGAGGTGGCGCTGAAGGAGCGCCGCGTTCTTTCCCCTTCCCTGGACCGCATGGTGTTCACCGGTGCCGACGTGGCGCGGATGAAGACCGAAGGCCCGGACCAGCGCATCAAGGTGTTCTTCCCCTTGCCCGGCCAGGACGTGCCGCAGGTGCCCAGTGGCGAGGACTGGTATCCGCGCTACCGGGCGTTGCCGGACGACCAGCGTCCGCCGATGCGCACCTACACCATCCGCCAGCTGCGCGCGGAACAGTGCGAGGTTGACGTGGATTTTGTCCTGCATGGCGAGACCGGGCCGGCCTCGCGCTGGGCCATCCACGCCCGCCCGGGCGACCGCGTGGTGCTGCTGGCCCCCGATGCCGACTGTACCGACAGCAGCGAAGGCTGGGAGTGGAAGCCGCCGGCGGATATCGGCCAGGTGCTGCTGGTGGCGGATGAAACCGCGCTACCAGCGGTGGCCGGCATTCTCGAGGAACTGGCCACGCTGGCCGATCCGCCACGCACGCTGGCGCTGCTGGAAGTGGCGCACGCCGGCGATGCGGTGCCGCTGAAGGCCCCGGAAACGGCCGAGCTGGTCTGGCTGCCACGCGGGCAGGCGACCTACGGGCATCCTCTGTTGCAGGCGGTGCAGGCGCGGCTGACAGCGGCCTCGAGCGTGGGCGCAGGCGACGAACTGGAAGAGATCGACATTGACGCGCAGATCCTCTGGGAACAGGCTGATGCCAGCGTGGCCGGGCCGCTGTATGCCTGGGTCGCAGGCGAGGCAGGAGCGGTGATGGCGATCCGTCGCCATCTGGTCCGCGACTGCGGGCTGGACCGCCGCGCGATCACCTTCATGGGCTACTGGCGGCACGGCAAAGTGCTGGACTGAGGGGTGTGAAGCGGCGTGGCGGGCGGGGTGCGCTATCCTTGCGCCCCCTTTCGCAGCGGTACCGCACCATGTCCACCAGCTCCAAGACCCGCCGCGACCAGCGCCGTCGCCAGGAAAAGCAGGCCGCCAACAAGGCTGCCGCGCAGGCGTCGCCGGTGGAACCGCATGCCGAACTGCGCGATGCACAGCGCACCCTGCTGGCCGGTGTCGTGCGCCGCGACGGCGAATGGGTGCTGGGCATGGATGGCCGCATTGCCGGCCACAGCGAGAGCGCTGCGCAGGTGCTGGCGCTGATCATGCAGGCCGGTGAGCTGCACGAACGCAATGGCACGCCGGTACGCCTCATGTACTCCGACGCACTGCGCGATGCCGCACAGGCCGAAGCCAAGGAGAAGGGCCAGACCTTCGAGGAATTCAAGGCCGAGCTGGCCGCGGCGATGGCGGCGAAGAAGAACAGCTGATCGCGCCGAATCTGTAGAGCCGAGCCGTGCTCGGCTTGCCGTGCGCAGCACGGTGGAAACGCAGCCGAGCATGGCTCGGCTCTACAACACGGAGAAGGGGCGGATCCGTGCGGACCCGCCCCTTCTTTCATTTCGCCGCCGGCGCCGCGTTGGCCTGCCAGCCGCACATCTGGCCTGCGTTCTGCTGCTTCAGCCACTCGTTGACCGGTGTGAAGTACTCGATCATCGGGCCGGCATCGAGCTTGTCGGTACCCGTCAGCTCCTTCAGCGTGGCCTGCCACGGCTGGCTGGCGCCCTTGCTCAGCATGGCCCAGTACTTCTGGCCGGCTTCCTTGTTGCCGTAGAAGGTGCACTCATGCAGCGGTCCCTTGTAGCCGGACGCGTCGCACAGGCCCTTGTAGAACTGGAACTGCAGGATGCGCGCCAGGAAGTAGCGGGTGTACGGGGTGTTGCCCGGCACGTGGTACTTCGCGCCCGGATCGAAGAATTCCTCGCCACGGGTGCTGGCCGGGGCCACGCCCTGGTACTTGGCCTTGAGGTCCCACCACGCCTTGTTGTAGTTGTCGGCGGTGATCGATCCGTCGAACACGCCCCAGCGCCAACGGTCGATCATCAGACCGAACGGCAGGAACGACACGCCCGACAGCGCCATGCGCATCTGGTTGTTGATGACCGCCTCGCGGCTCTCGGTCGGCGCGTCGACCAGGCCGATCGAGCTGAGGTACTTGGGCGTCATCGCCAGCACGATGGTGTCGCCGATCGCTTCATGGAAGCCATCGTTGGCACCGCCCTGGAAGAGCGGCGGCAGCGGGTTGTAGGCCAGGTCGTAATAGATGTGGCCCAGCTCGTGATAGATGGTGGTGAAGTTCTCTTCGTTCGGCTTGATGCACATCTTGGTGCGCACGTCGCCTTCCATGTTCATGTCCCAGGCGCTGGCGTGGCAGACCACGTCGCGGTCGTCGGGCTTGATGAACTGGGTTTTCTCCCAGTACGACTGCGGCAGCGACGGCATGCCGAGCGACACGTAGAAGTCCTGCGCGCGCTCCGTCATCTGCTTGGCGGTACGGAGTTCGGCCTCACGCTGCGCCTTGTACTGCGCGGCCACGTTGGCATCCTTGCCGGCCTTGGCCAGCGCGGCGCTCAGGTTGGTCTGGTACTGCTTCTCCAGTGCCGCGGTGATGTCCAGGCTGCCGGCGCCCGGGTAGGGTTCCAGCTGGTCCCACAGGTTCGACCAGTCCTGCTGCCACATGTTGCCGAGCAGGTGCGCCGCGATCAGGCCATTGCCCACTTCGGCCTTGTCCTTGCCGTAGGTCTTGTCCAGCTTGCCGCGCGCGTAGCAGTGCAACTGTTCGTACATCGGCTTGACCTGTTCCCACAGGCGGTCGGTTTCCGGGCCGATCTGCTCCGGCGGCATGTCATAGCCGCTGCGCCACATCTGGCCGGCATCGGTGAAGCCCATGCCCTTGGCGCCTTCGTTCACCAGCCCGACGAACTTCTGGTAGTCGCCGCGCATGCTCTTGGTCGTGCTGTGCCAGCCCTGCCAGGCATCGAGCTGCTTGTCGTAATCGCGGCTGCGTGCCAGCACCTGCTCCAGCTCGCCCAGCTGGCGACAGGAGTTCGGATCATTGGCATCGGTGCAGTACTTGCCGGCCCCGTAGCTGCCTTCCATGCGGGTGGCGATCTGGGTCAGCTCGGCCAGCTTGGCCGGGTCGCGCGGCGCCGGCATCGAGGACATCAGCTTCAGCAGGTGGATGGCGCGCTTGCTGTCCTCGCTCATCGGCTTGCCATCGAATTTGGCAGCCTGTTCGATCCAGCTGTTGAGCTGGGTCAGCGAGCGCTCGTTGGCCTTGGCCGCGATGCGCTCGGAATCACTGTTGATGTAGGTGGAGGACAGCCACTGCGCCGAGGTCATCTCCGGGTAGGCGGCCTTGAATTCGGCATTGATGCGGGCCACGAACTGGTCGGCGGTTTCGCCGGCCGGGGCGCTGCTGCTGGCGGTATCGGTGCCTGGGGTGGGTTCCTTCTTGCAGGCGACCAGGGCCAGCGTGGCGGCGGCGACAGCCGAGGCCAGCAGGAGATGACGATGTTTCACGGGCGGTCCTTGGGTGGTGAACGACGGCCGAAGGCTAGTGGGCAGTCGCTGCCACCGCAAGTGGCGGAAGTCGGCCGGGCGGCGCCCGGCACCCGAAGAGGCCTTCAAGCAAGCGCAACGTCAACTTCAAAAGCAACGATTCCATGGTTTGGCGGGGCGGTGTGGGCTTGCAGGACACGCCGTAAACCCGTCCATGGGGGCTCGATGGCGCCATCCATGGCGCCAACGGTCCTGCAAGCCCACACCTCCCCACCTCCGACAGATTCCGTGTGCTGTGGGTAGGTGTCGACCTTGGTCGACACATCTGTCAGGTATCGACAATCAAAATGGGGCCAGATCCGTTTTCCTCCGGAGAACGGATCTGACCCCAAGGTCATTCCAGCAGATCGCGGAAAACTGTCGAAGGCGGGGTGGGTCCGGTTGAGGGGGCGTGAGCCGCATGGATGCGGCGACCGAGCTTACATGGACGTACTTGCAGCGTCCCCCGCAACCGGACCCACCCCGCCAACCCACAGGATGCCAGCTTTTGCTGTTGCTTCGGCTCTGACCTCTGCAGGTGCAGGGCTGCAAGCCCTGCCGAACAAACCTCAACTCTCGCAGTTGGCGAACACGTCGCGATCGCGCTCGTACAGCGCCGTCTTCACCTGCATCAGGCCCAGCACCGACGGGAACAGGTTGTCATGGTCGGTGTACGCCGCCGAACGCTTGCGCACGCACTGCAGGTCCAGCCCACGGCTGCTGGCGAAGCCCGGCGAGAACCACATCGTCATCGGCACGCGGGTCTGCTCGGCCGGGGCGATCGCGTACGGCACGCCATGCAGGAACAGGCCCTTCTCGCCCAGCGACTCGCCGTGGTCGGACAGGTAGATCATCGCCGTGTCGTAGTCCTGCATGCCCTGCAGCGTGCCGATGGTCTTGCTCAGGAAATGATCGGTGTACAGCACGGCGTTGTCGTAGCTGTTGGTGATCTCCTCGCGTGAGCAGCGGCCGATGTCACGGGTGTCGCAGGTGGGCTTGAAGCGCGCAAATGCGGCCGGGTAACGCTCGAAATAGGCCGGGCCATGGTTGCCCAGCTGGTGCAGCACCACCACGCGGTCGCCGGGCTTGGCGCGCACCTGGGTGGCCAGGTCCTGCAGCAGTATCTCGTCCATGCAGCGGCCGTCCGCGCACAGGCCCGGGGTGGTCGCATCGGACAGCGACTGGAAGTCCAGGCCTTCGCACACGCCCTTGCATCCGGACTGGTTGTCACGCCACAACGGTGCAATGCCGGCACGGTTCAGTACGTGCAGCAGCGACTGGTGCGCGCGGATCTTCTTCTCGTCGTAGTCGTGGCGACCCCACGGCGAGAACAGGCACGGCAGCGATACTTCGGTGCTGGTGCCGCAGGAGTGCATGTCGGGGAAGTTGATCACCGATGCCTGGGCCAGCTCCGGGGTGGTGTTGCGGCCACCGTTGAGGCCCCAGTTCTGCGCGCGCACGGTCTCGCCCATCACGATCACCAGCAGGCGCGGCTTGCTGGCCGGGGCGCGTGGCGTGGCCTTGGCGTCGGTGCCGATCGGCAGCTTCGGCGCGCGCTGCACCGGGTTGTCGCCCCGCAGTGCACGCGGCAGGCCCAGCAGCACGTTGGCCGGGGTGGCCAGGTAGCGCACTTCACGCTGGTTGCGCATCAGCGCCGAGACATCCTGGAACGAAATCAGCGCACCGCCCACCGCGGTCACCGCCGCCACCAGCAGGAACCCGAGGCGCCACAACAGGCTGCGCCCCCAGCTGCGGCGGCGCAGCTGCACGCGCCACAGTACGATCATCGGCAACACGGCCAGCAGCAGGACCGGCCACAGCAGCGACACGGTCATCAGTTCGCGGCTTTCCTTGGGGTCGGTCGCCAGCACGTTGCGCAGCATGTCCGCATCCAGGTAGATGTGGTAGCGGCTCATGTAATGCGCAGCGAATGCGGTCACCAGCAGCAGCAGGCTGATCACCACCTTGGCGTTCCAGCGCCAGACCAGGATGCCCAGCAGCACGCCGTGCGCACCCAGCAGCAACAGCAGCAGCGACAGCGCGTAGCGCAGGCTGCCCGGATGGCTGGCCATCGCGCTGTGCCAGAACAGGCCGTTGCCGGCCACCGCAAAGAACAGGCTGGTCAGCGCGATCAGTGCTTCGGTGGAAAGCTGCGGCCGCCAGTGGCGAATACCCGCGAGGGCGGGGAGGCGGGCGGGGCGTTGGACCGATGCACTCATGCGTTTGCCTCCTGGCGGTTGGGACGGTCCAGCTGACGGCGGATCAGAGCATACAGGCCCAGCGAAAGCAGCCAACATATCAACGCGGTGGCAACGTCATGCGAAAGGAAATGGGCGCCCCGCAGCTGCTGGCTGATGCCGAACACCAGGCCGGTGCCGAGGCCGATCCACAACCCGGCCCAGCGCCAGGACGGGCGCCACAGCAACCCGAAGAAGTACAGGCAGAGCCATGCATAACCCGCGCTGGCGTGCCCGGCCGGGAAGCATGCCTGGGGGGCCATGCCGCTCGGGCGCAGGGTGAACAGTCCGATGAAGGGTTCGTGGCCGCCGTAGCGCAGCAGGTCCCAGGGGCATTCCATCGGCACCAGCGACTTCAGCAGGGAGATCACGCCGGTACCCAGTGCCATGGCAATCACGACATAAAGCAGCGCCCACTGCAGGGTGCGATCGCGACCCTTACGCCAGTGATGGAAGCACAGCAGGATCGCAACCAGCGCCGCTGCCGTGCTCAGCCATTTGCCGGCCTTGTGCACCAGCGTGCGGGTGACCCAGGCGTCCTGCAACGCCCAATGGCCGCCCTCAAGACGGAACAGGTGGTCGGCCACCCATTGATCGCCGCCGAATCCCATCAGCAGCGTAAACACGGGCAGACCGATTGCGACAGGCAGCCAGAGGTGAGTTACGGCAAATCGTGACGCCAGTGGCGATGTCGCAAGCGGCGCTACCGAATCAAGGGGACGGACGGGCATGCTGGGAACGAGCGGTTCGGGAATCCGCGGTCATGCTCGTCACCTTGATGTCGGAGAAGGGTCGGACGCTCGTTCGTGCTGGGTTAATGGTTGCCCGACGGGTGTCAACGTTCAGTCTTCTTCGGCGGTCGATCCTGTCCGCTCGGCATGGCAGTCCGGGTTCCATGCGGTACCGGGAAGCAGTTGCCAACGATTCCTGTTGGCAACACCGATATCGATCACCTTGGCCGGGTCAACACAGGGGCTCATCGCGTCGTCCAGCACCAGCAGCCAGCGCTTTCCAGGCGCCTCGGCCAGCCACGGGCCGGCGTCATGCCATTGCTCGGCCCATGGGCGCTTGAAGCCGAACTCGCGTACCGGGCGGTCGGCCTGCAGCAGGTTCTGCTCGCGCCAGGCCACCAGCGCCAGTTCCGCATCCGGACCGATCCGTGCGCCAACCCGGCGCATCAGCGCCGACGCCGATGCGTACGGGTCCAGCGCCGGGATCAGTACCAGGCCGTAGAGCATCCACAGCATGCCGTGGGTCAGCAGCACCAGCGTCGCCGCGCGGCGCACCCGCAACCAGACGATCAACGTAGCCAGGGCGATGGCGAAGGTCAGCAGGCCATCGCCCAGCACCGGAAGCAGGGTGTCGGGCATGGCCCTCCGTTCCAGCTGGGCCAGGGCCCACGGGTGCTCGGTCAGCAGCATTACGCCCAGCACGCCGGTGGCCAGCATCAGCACCACGCTGTAGCCGAACAGGTAGCGACGCACGCACAGGCGGCGCAGCAGGCCGGGCAGCAGCGGCGCCACGGCCAGCGCCATCGCCGGCAGCATCGGCAGCAGGTAGACCTCGCGCTTGCCCGGGCTGGCGCTGAAGAACACCAGCACCAGCACGGCCCAGCCCAGCAGCAGCCACTGCCTGCGGTCGCCACGGCGGATGCGGCGCCACCAGGGCTTGAACAGCATCGGCAGCAGCAGGCTGCCCGGCAACCACAGGGTCAGGATCACCTGCAGGTAGTACCAGGCGGGCTGCCGGTGGTGCCAGGCGTTGGCATAACGGGTGCCGGTCTGCTTGAACAGCAGCTCATGCGCGTAGGCCTGCAGTTCGGCCGTGGGCGTGTGCAGCAGGGCCCAACCCAGTGGCGCCAGCCACACCCCCACGCCCAGCAGGAAGGCCGGGATCAGCCACAGCAGGGTGGCCGGGTGCGGGCCATCCACGTTGTGCCCGCGGCGGCGCTGGTACAGCCACCAGCCGAACCAGGGCAGCACCATCAGCAGCGGCAGGAAGCCCACGCCCTTGGTCACCGTACCCACGCCGGCGGCGAAGCCGGCCAGCCACAGCGCCGGCAGGTTGCGGCGTTCGCACAGGTGGCGCATCAGGCCCCACAGGGCCAATGTGGTCATGCCCACCAGCACCATGTCGATCTGCGCGCGCTTGGCCATCAGCCCGAACTGCAGGGTGCAGAACAGCGCCGCCAGGGCGTAGATGGAATGCCGTGGCGACCACAGCCGGCGGGCCAGGTCCGACACCAGCCACAGGCTGAGCAGGGCACCCAGCAGCGAGGGCAGCAGGAACGACCACTGCCAGCTGCCGACAATCTCGTAGGCGGCGGCCTGCAGCCACATGAAGACCGGCGGTTTCTCCGCGTACAGCTCCACGCCGCGGTGCGGGAGCAGCCATTGCCCGCTCTCGACCATGGTCCGCGCCGCCAGCACGAAGCGTGGCTCGTCCGGCGGCTGCGGCTGCCGAAGGCCGATCCCCGCTGCCAACGCAGCAATGATCAGCAGCCACAACAGGGGCAGGCGCCAACGGCGGGGCAGGGCTACGGGCACGGCAGGCTCCGGGAGCAAAACGGCCATTCTGAGGTGGCGGGGGTTGGAAAAGCGTCAGAGGAGGCCGGGGCGACCGCATTCCGACATGCGCAGCGCTACCATGGTACGAACTTCCGTGGATGTTTCGTGCATGCGTCTGTTGGTGATCGAGGACAACCGCCAGCTGGTGGCCAACCTGTTCGACTATTTCGAGTCGCGCGGGCATGTGCTCGACGTGGCGCCCGATGGCATCACCGGGCTGCACCTGGCCGGAAGCCATCCGTATGACGCGGTCATCCTGGACTGGATGCTGCCGCGCATGGAAGGCCCGGAGGTGCTGCGCCGGCTGCGTGCGGAGCATGCGTCGGAGGTGCCGGTGATCATGCTGACCGCGCGTGACGAACTGCCGGACAAGATTGCCGGTTTCCGCGCGGGCGCCGATGACTACCTGACCAAGCCGTTCGCACTTCCCGAGCTGGAAGTGCGGCTGGAAGCGCTGCTGCTGCGGGCGCAGGGCCGCAACCCCCGCAAGCGCCTGCAGGTGGGCGACCTGGTGCTGGACCTGGCGACCCTTGAGGCCCAGCGGGGCAACCAGGTGCTGCACCTGTACCCGGCCTGCCGCAAGCTGCTGGAGGTACTGATGCGCGCCAGTCCGGGCGCGGTCACGCGGCAGCAGCTGGAATTCGCCCTGTGGGGCGACGAGCCACCGGATGGCGACCTGCTGCGCTCGCATGTCTACGAGCTGCGCCGCAGCGTTGATGGCCCGTTCGCCGACAAGCTGATCCACACCCTGCCGCGGGTGGGCTACCGGCTGGCAATGACCACAGCCAGCGATGCGGGCAAGGTTGACGATGAAGGCGCGTAAGCCGGGACCGCTGTACCGGCGCGTGGTGTGGTGGTTGCTGGGCTACCTGGCGCTGCTGTCGATCGCGGTGTTCAGCGTGGGCAACTACGTGCACGAGCACGCCGAGCATGCGGCGTGGCGCGCGCTGCTCAACTCCGAACTGGACAGCATCGTCGAACATACCGAGCACGAGCCGCACTATCGCTGGCAGGACTCGGACACGCTCAGCCTGTTCCGCTTCGGTGAGGGGAACATGCCCGAAAGCGTGCGCTCGCTGCACCCGGGGCTGCACGACGGCGTGCCGATCAAGGACCGCCAGACGGCGGTGATGGTGCGTGACACCGGCTCGATGGGACGGGTCGCGCTGGCACTGGACATCTCCGACTTCCATGACCTGGAACAGTTCGCCACGCGCTGGGTGATGCTGGCCGGGGTGATCATGATCTTCGTCACCGTGCTGATGGCGTCGTTCGGCATGGAACGCATGGTGCGCCCGCTGAGCCTGCTGGCACAGCACATCGCTGCATTGCGGCCGGGCGTGCAGGGCCAGCGCGTCGAGGTCGACCCGCGTGGCAGCTCGGAGCTGCACACCATCGCCGATGCGCTGAACGACTATCTGGATCGCAACGAGCAGTTCGTCGAACGCGAGCGGGTCTTCATCAGCACCGCCAGCCATGAACTGCGCACGCCGATCGCGGTGATGACCGGCGCTGCCGAGCTGGCGCTGGAGCAGCCGGGGCTGCCCGAACGTGCACGTCAGCAGATGCAGCGCGTGCTGCGCACCGCGCAGAGCGTGGAACAGTTGATCGAGCTGTTGCTGGTGCTGGCCCGTGATCCGGCCCGACTGGCCGCGCGTGCCGAGCGTATCGCGCTGGACCAGCTGCTGCCGGAGATCGTCGATGACCACCGCCACCTGCTGGGTGACAAGGATCTGAGCATCGGCATCCAGGCTGCGCCGGTGGACATCGTCGCGCCGCTGGCCGTTGTGCAGGCGGCGATCGGCAATCTGCTGCGCAATGCCATCGAGAACAGTGGGCGCGGCCATATCGAACTGCGGCTGAGTTCGTCGGCGGTGCTGACCCTGCAGGATCCGGGGCATGGCATGAGCCCGGAGGAGATTGCGGCGATCCACGCGCGCATGGCCCGTGGTGAACGCGCGGACCGGGGCGGTGGCATCGGCCTGGACCTGATCGCACGCCTGTGCGAACACCTCGGTTGGACCCTGCAGCTGGATCCCTGCGAGCCGCGAGGCACGCGCGCCACGCTCGACTTCAGCGCCTCACGTCCGGCCTGAACCGGCTGTCCTGCTGGATACCAACCCTGGTTGGCATGCCGTCCGCGTCAACGTCCGTGCGGCCGCGCCACGTGCTGGTCGATCAGGATCACGTTGCCATCCGGATCGGCCAACTGCAGATAGCCGGTGCCCTGTCCACCAGGGTCGGTACGGACTGCCAGTTCTAGGCCCTCCGCATCCAGCGCCGCCTGCAGTTCACGCACATCCTGGAAATCAGGCAGTTCCTGCCTGTACTGGTCCCAGCCCGGGTTGAAGGTCAGCAGGTTGCCCTCGAACATGCCCTGGAACAGGCCGATGACGATGCCGTTGCTGCGCATCACCAGCCAGTTGTGCGCCGGCTCGCCACCGGTCACCGAGAAGCCCAGTGCCTCGTAGAAGGTGCGGGAGGCCTGGAGGTCTTTGACCGAGAGACTGACCGAGAAGGCACCGAGCTGCATGGGACGGGCTCCGGGATGGACAGCCGGCACTGCAGCATGACCCGGCGTGAAGACAATGTTAATCTCGGGGTGCGCCGCTTTATGCGGCGCTTTTTTTTCCCGCTCTTTCGATCGACAGAGGATCCCATGCCGACCGAACCCGCTACTGCCCTGATCAGCAACGACATCGTTGGACTGGGCCTGATTGCCGCCACCCTGGCCCTGATCTTCTGGGCTGCCAGCGGCCCGACCCCACTGCTGAAGAAGATCTTCGCCTGGGTGCCGGCGCTGCTGCTGTGCTACTTCATCCCCGCCATCTACAACACCGCCGGTGTCATCGATGGCCACAACACCTCGCTGTACAACCCGGTCGCACGTGATGTGCTGTTGCCGGCCGCGCTGGTCCTGCTGACCCTGTCGATCGACCTGAAAGGCATCGCCAAGCTCGGCCCCAAACTGCTGATCGTGTTCTGCGCCGGTACCGCCGGCATCATGCTCGGCGCTATCGTCTCGTTCCAGCTGATGAAGCTGATCCATCCGGAAACCGTGGCCGGTGACACCTGGGCCGGCATGGCCGCGCTGGCCGGCAGCTGGATCGGCGGCGGCGCCAACATGGTCGCCATGCGCGAAGTGTTCGGTACCGATGCCACCACCTTCGGCCAGTTCGCCGTGGTCGACGTGGCCTGCGCGAGCCTGTGGATGGCGATCCTGCTGTTCCTGGCCAACCGTGCGCAGCAGATCGACACCCGCAACGGGGCCGACACCCGCGCCATCGACGAGATGAAGGCGCGCATCAGTGCCTACGAGGCGCAGAACGCACGCATCCCCAGCATGACCGACCTGATGGTGATCGTTGGCGTGGCACTGGGCGGCGTCGGTCTGGCCCATGCAATCGCCGCGCCGCTGTCCGGCTGGTTCAAGGCCAATGTCAGCTGGGCCAGCCAGTTCAGCCTGGACAGCCAGTTCGTGTGGGTGATCCTGCTGTCCACCGCGATGGGCCTGGGCCTGAGCTTCACCCGTGCGCGCAGGCTGGAAGCGGCCGGTGCATCACGGCTGGGCACGGTGTTCCTGTACTTCCTCATCGCCTGCATCGGCATGCAGATGAACCTGCTGTCGCTGCTGGATCGGCCGTGGCTGTTCCTGCTGGGTGCGATCTGGATGGCCACGCACGTGCTGGTGCTGTGGGTCGTGGCCAAGCTGCTGCGCGCACCGTTGTTCTTCTTCGCGATCGGTTCGCAGGGCAACATCGGTGCGGCGGCGTCGGCACCGGTGGTGGCAGCGGCGTTCCACCCGACGCTGGCGCCGGTGGGCGTGCTGCTCGGCACGGTGGGCTATGCCACCGGCACCGGGCTGGCCTATGTCACCGGCCTGATCCTGAAGTGGATGGCCGGGGCCTGAGTCCTGAGCTGACGATCATGTTGCGTGTTCACGGCAATTGCCGTGAACACGCTTTCCCCGTGTAGAGCCGAGCCCACGCTCGGCTTTCTTTTTGCCTGCCACCGGGTAGATCCACGACATGCGTGGATGCATTTCATGGAGATCCATGAACAAAGAAGGGGTCAGATCCGTTTCCCGGAGGAAACGGATCTGACCCCTGATGCTTCTCGCCGTCACCGGAAATCTGTCGAAGGTGCGGGCGCCGGGCTGCAAGCCCAGCGCCCAACCCTCAACAGCAGCGACCGCCGTTGCGACCGCCGTAGCGCGCTTCCTGGCGCTCGCGGAAGAACGTCTTGTAGTCCATCGGCTCCTGGTCCGGATGCTTTTCCAGCATGTGCCGGACGTAGTTGTCGTAGTCAGGAATGCCACAGCACAGTCGTGCGGTCTGCACCAGGCGCCGCCAGATGCGGCGGTGCGCCTGGTACTGGCCAACGGGAACCAGTTGCGTGCTCATCACAGATCCACCATCTCATGCGGCTTCAGTGCCACGTACGGGGTCTCGCGGTCGCTGCGCTGCGGATTGCGGCGGGCCGCCAGGATGGTCTTGATCGAATACACCAGCACTGCGCCCACCACCAGCAGGAACAGCGCGGTCAGGCCGGTGTTGACGTAGGCGTTGACCACGATCTGCTTCATCTGCGCCACTGACTTGGCCGGTGCGGTGATGGTGTCGCTGGCGAGGGCGGCCTGGAACTTGTGTGCCTGTGCCAGGAAGCCCTGCGCCGGGTTGCTGTCGAAGATCTTGATGAAACCAGCGTAGGTGGTGCAGATCAGCAGCCAGATGGCCGGTACTGCGGTGACCCACGCATAGCGGTCACGCTTCATCTTGAACAGCACCACCGTACCCAGCATCAGCGCGATACCGGCCAGCATCTGGTTGGAGATGCCGAACAGCGGCCACAGTGTCTGGATGCCACCGAACGGATCGACCACGCCGGTGTAGAGCAGGTAGCCCCACAGCGCCACGCAGCCGGCGGTACCGATGATGTTGGCGGTCCACGACTCGGTCTTCTTCAGCGCAGGCACGAAGTTGCCCAGAAGATCCTGCAGCATGAAGCGGCCTGCGCGGGTACCCGCGTCCACTGCGGTCAGGATGAACAGTGCTTCGAACAGGATCGCGAAGTGGTACCAGAACGCCATCATCGCGTCGCTGCCACTGGGAATCGCTTCGTGCAGGATCTGCGCGATGCCCACCGCCAATGTAGGTGCGCCGCCTGCGCGATGCAGGATGGTCGGTTCACCGATGGCGGCCGCGGTCGCGGTCAGCTGTTCGGGCGTGATGGTGAAGCCCCAGGTGTTGGTGATGTAGTGCGCCGCCGACGCAGCATCGGCACCGATCACCGCGGCCGGGCTGTTCATCGCGAAGTAGATGCCCGGGTCGATGATCGACGCTGCGACCAGTGCCATCACCGCAACGAACGATTCCATCAGCATGCCGCCATAGCCGATGTAACGCATGTGCGCTTCATTGGCCAGCAGCTTCGGCGTGGTGCCCGAGGAAATCAGTGCGTGGAAGCCGGACACCGCACCGCAGGCGATGGTGATGAACAGGAAGGGGAACATGCCACCCTTCCACACCGGGCCATCACCGCTGGCGGCGAACTGGGTCAGCGCCGGCATCTTCAGTTCCGGCATCACCACCAGGATGCCGATGGCCAGCGCGATGATGGTGCCGATCTTGAGGAAGGTCGACAGGTAATCGCGTGGCGCCAGCAGCAGCCACACCGGCAGCACCGAGGCGACGAAGCCGTAGCCGATCAGCATCCAGGTGATCTGGGTGCCGGTGAAGGTGAACGCAGGGCCCCACACCGGATCGGCGGCGACCTTGCCGCCGTACCAGATCGCGGCCAGCAGCAGGATCAGGCCGACCACCGAGATCTCGCCGATCTTGCCGGGGCGGATGTAGCGCATGTAGACGCCCATCAGGATCGCGATGGGCATCGTCGCGATCACCGTGAACATGCCCCATGGGCTTTCGGCCAGCGCCTTGACCACCACCATGGCCAGCACCGCCAGGATGATGATCATGATCAGGAACGCCCCGAACAACGCGATGGTGCCGGGAACCTGGCCCATTTCTTCTCTTACCAGGTCACCCAGCGAACGACCGTTGCGGCGGCTGGACAGGAACAGGACCATGAAGTCCTGTACCGCGCCGGCCAGCACCACGCCCACCACCAGCCACAGCAGGCCCGGCAGGTAGCCCATCTGCGCGGCCAGCACCGGGCCGACCAGGGGACCGGCACCGGCAATGGCAGCGAAGTGGTGGCCGAACAGCACGTGCTTGTTGGTCGGCACGTAGTCCAGGCCATCGTTGTTGATCACCGCCGGGGTGGCCCGGGTCGGATCCAGCTGCATCACCTTGTTGGCGATGAACAGGCTGTAGAAGCGGTAGGCCACCAGGTACAGCGAAACCGCGGCGACGACGATCCACAGCGCATTGATGTGTTCGCCGCGGCGCAGTGCCACGGTGCCCAGACAGAAGGCGCCGAGCAGGGCGAGGGCCGCCCAGCCTATTTTGGAAAACCCTTTCATGAGGTGCTCTCTCCCGGAAAGACAGTCAAAGAGTCCCGCGTGCCCTCGACAGGGTCAATTGGCACAGGACGAATCGGCGGTAGTACTTTGGTCGTACGTTTGTTGTGCTGACGTGCAGCGAACATCAGGGATGGAACAATCGGTTGCGGCGCCGTCCATTGGCGCGCGGCCGTGTGGCGTCCATCTTCAGTGGCATCCATCCAACAGGAGTCGCCATGAGCTTTCCCGAACCGGTCCGCGTGCTGCGGACCATCCGTGGCATGCCCACCTCCGACGGTGCCGGCGTGCGCCTGACCCGCGTCATCGGTGGCCCGACGCTGCCCGACCTGGATCCGTTCCTGCTGCTTGATGAATTCGGCACCGACCGTGCCGAGGACTACATCGCCGGCTTCCCGGAACATCCTCATCGCGGCTTCGAAACGGTCACTTACATGCTCGACGGTCGCATGCGGCATCGTGACAACCACGGCAACGAGGGCCTGCTGACCCCGGGCAGCGTGCAGTGGATGACCGCAGGCCGCGGCTTGGTGCATTCGGAGATGCCCGAGCAGGAAAGCGGGCAGATGCGCGGCTTCCAGCTGTGGGTGAACCTGCCGGCGAAAGAAAAGATGACGGACCCGAAGTACCAGGAATTCGCCCCTGAGCGGATTCCGGTGGTGCACCCGGAAGCGGGCGTGGACGTGAAGGTGATTGCCGGCAGCGTGGATGGCACACAAGGCCCGATCGTGCAGCCGGCCACCGAGCCGCTGTACCTGGACATCACGCTGGCCCCGGATCGCGCCTGGACCTATGCGTTGCCGGAAGGGCACAACGCCTTTGCATACGTGTTCGAAGGTGGCGTGACCGTGGGTGAGCAGGACGCCGCGCGCAATGTCGCCCGCCAGGAGCTGGCAGTGCTGGGCGGTGGCGAGCAGCTGCATCTGTCGGCCGGCAGCGAGGGTGCGCGGCTGATCCTGGTCGCCGGTCGCCCATTGCGCGAGCCGGTGATGCGGCATGGTCCGTTCGTGATGAACACGCGGCAGGAACTGATGCAGGCCTTCGTCGATTTCCAGGAAGGCAAGTTCTGAGGAAGTGCGCCGGGCCATGCCCGGCGAAAGAAGCCAACAACGCCGTCGGGTAATACCCGGCGGACGTTCCGCGCGTCGGATCCTGCGGGGATGCTGCCAGGCAGTCATCCCCGTCACCTTCAGCGTCCGGCGGCCACGGCCGACGGGGTCAGGCTCATGCCCTGCGCCAGCTGCTGCAGCGAGCCCAGTTCCTGCGCGTTGTCCGGATACAGCGAAATCTGCGCGTAACGCCCTTTGTCGAGCTTGACCACGCTGATGCGGCGCTCGGCATAGCCGGGCGGCTGCTGGCCCCCCAGGTCGGGCTGGTACCAGTACAGCGATTCACCGCCGAAACTGCCTTTCTCCTGGCGCAACGAGCGGTTCAACGGCAGATTGGGATCGCGCGTGCTGAGCATCAGGCTCAGTACCTCGCGGCCGTCGTTGGTGCTGGCGCGGCAGACCAGGAAATCGGCCTGGGTCTGCTGTTGCCACTGCAGGCCGCTGCTGGCCGGCAGGGAAGGACATTCGGTGGGTGCCTGCGCGGCGGCCTGGGCCGCAGCGAACAGCAGGCTCGTCAACACTACAGGCGCGAACTTCATGCATCCCCCAAGGTGGTGTGTCGTTGGCGCCGCCGGATGGAACGGCGGCCATGGCATCCCATCCCCGGATGCCCCCCGCCGGCATGTGCACGGCAGGTCAACTCAACCTTAACGGAACGTGAGCGATCGCACAAATTGCGGTTACAAGCGTAACCATTGCGGCTGAAGGTCGGCCGCAATGGTCCGCACGGGCCTCAGCGGTCGTTGCCGATCCACTTGTAGATGATGCCGCCGATCGCACCGCCGAGCAGCGGGGCGACCCAGAACAGCCACAGCTGGCTGACCGCACCGCTGCCGGCGAAGAAGGCCACGGCGGTGGAGCGGGCAGGGTTCACCGAGGTGTTGGTGACCGGGATGCTGATCAGATGGATCAGGGTCAGCGACAGGCCGATCGCCAGCGGCGCGAAGCCGGCCGGCGCCTTGCCGTGGGTGGAGCCCATGATCACGATCAGGAACACTGCGGTCAGCACCACTTCGCACAGGAAGGCCGCTGCCACGCTGTAGCCGCCAGGCGACAGCGCGCCATAACCATTGCTGGCGAACGCACCGGCCTGGCTGCCATCAATGGCGAAGCCGCTGGCACCGGACGCGATCTGCAGCAGGATGAAACCGGCCACCAGTCCACCGGCGACCTGGGCGATGATGTAGGGAATCAGGTCCTTGGTCGGGAAGCGACCACCGGCCCACAGGCCGACGCTGACTGCCGGATTGAAGTGGGCGCCGGAGATATGGCCGAACGCATAGGCACCGGTGACCACGGTCAGGCCGAAGGCCAGCGCCACGCCGAGGAAACCGATACCCAGCGGGTTGCCGTCACCGCCGAACTTGGCTGCCAGCACCGCACTGCCGCAGCCCCCCAGAACCAGCCAGAACGTGCCGAGGAATTCGGCGGACAAGCGTTTACCCATGCTCATGTGTTGCACTCCTTTGACGGCTAAAGTGTGATTTATGTCACATTTCAGTGTTCAGCGGGTGACTGTGGTGTCAACGCCGGGTGCAGGAGTACACCTTCGGATGTGTGCAACACGCGATGTTCAGTACTGCGGCAGCGGGATGAACTCCTTGTCGTCGCCCGGGATGGTGCCGAAGCGACCGGCCTCCCAGTCGTGCTTGGCCTGCTCGATGCGCTCCTTCGAGCTGGACACGAAGTTCCACCAAAGGTGACGCGGGCCATCCAGCGGCTCGCCACCGAACAGCATCGCCTTCACTGGCGTCTTCGCGCGCAGGCGGCCCACGGCACCGGCTTCGGGAATGATCAGGTGCTGGGCGGGAATGTCCACGCCGTCCAGCTGGGCCTGGCCTTCGAGGATGTACAGTGCGCGTTCGCGATGGCCGTTGTCGATGTCGATCTCCGCATCCGGGTCGAGGTCGATCGCCACGTTGAGGGTGTCGGCGAACACCTTCACCGGCGATTCCTCGCCGTAGGCGCGGCCAGCGATCACCCGCAGCCAGGCGCCGTTGCGGCGCTGCTCGGGTAGGGTGGCCGCGGCGTGGTGGTAGAACGCCGGTTCGATTTCCTCGTGCGACTTCGGCAGCGCCACCCAGGTCTGCATGCCATGGATCGGGTTGTCATGGTCGCGGTCCGGCTGCGGCGTGCGCTCGGAATGGGCGATGCCGCGGCCGGCGGTCATCCAGTTGACGTCACCGGGACGGATCACCTGGTCCGAGCCGAGCGTATCGCGGTGGCCGATCGCACCCGACCACAGGTAGGTCACAGTGGCCAGGCCGATATGCGGATGCGGGCGTACGTCGATGGCGGTGCCCGGGTGCATGAGTGCCGGGCCCATCTGGTCGACGAACACGAACGAACCGATGCTGCGGGCCTGCAGGGTGGGGACGGCGCGACGGACTTCGAGGCCGCCGATGTCGTGCACGCGCGGGGCGATGATGGTGGTCATGCGGGCGTTCTCGCTGGCAGGGATCAGGGCGTCAGCATCGCATGCAGCTGTGACGGGGACATGCCCCGTCTGGGTAACAGGTTGTTCCAGCCAACGGCGCAGCCCCTCGTGGCTGGACGCGCAATGCATATCTCGTGTTTGGCCGGGCGGGTGAGTTGCGCAGGACACGCCGTAAACCCGTCCATGGGGGCTCGATGGCGCCATCCATGGCGCCAACGGTCCTGCGCAACCCACCCGCCCGGCCTCTGACAGTTTCCGTGTGCGTCCAGCCACGTAGAAGAAAAAAGAAAATCAAGATCAAACACCGGTCGCTTCGCTCGCATCCACGCATGGCGTGGATCTACTGCGGCAGCCAAGGTCGGCACGCTCCGGAATCGGAGTTCACCCACCGTCACCGGGAAACTGTCGGGGGTGGGGCGGTGTCGGGTTGCGGGGTGTCCGCGGCATGGATGCCGCGGCCAAGCCCCGGGGGTCACTTCAGGATGGGTTTACGGCGTCCCCGCAACCCGACACCGCCCCGCCCAACAAACAGAAAAGCCAGAGCCGGCTGATGCTCCGGCTCTGGCTCTGGCTCTGGCTTCGGCTGTTGCTGTTGCCTCTGCGGGTGCCGGGCCGCAGGCCCGGCCGACAAACTCACACCACCGGTTCGCGCAGGGCGGGGTTGTCCCAGCCCGGGCGCGGGGCGAAGCGGTCGCCGTGGCGCTGCTGCAGCGCCTTCAACCGCTCGACGATCGCATCGGCACCCACCGCACGGATGTGCTGGATCGGACCGCCACGGAACGGGGCAAAACCGGTACCGAAGATCACGCCCGCATCCAGCAGGTCCGCATCGGCCACCACGCCTTCGTGCAGGCATGCCACTGCTTCGTTCAACAGCGGCAGGATCAGGCGGTCCTCCAGATCGGCCGGGGCCTGGTAATCGCTGGCCACGTCCGGCTTCTTCGGCTTGCCGTTCTCCCAGGTGTAGATGCCCTGGCCATCCTTCTTGCCGCGCTTGTCCGGCTCCACCGTCTGCAAGGCCGCCGGGATCTGCAGGCCGAGGAACGGCGCCAGTTCGCGGCCCACGCCCGCAGCCACGTCCAGGCCGACGGTGTCGATCAGTTCGATCGGGCCCATCGGCATGCCGAACTTCACGGCGGCCTTGTCGATCACCGGGCCCGGAATGCCTTCCGCATAGGCGGTGGCCGCTTCCAGCATGTACGGGAACAGCACGCGGTTGACCAGGAAGCCCGGGCTGCCGGCCACCGGCACCGGGAACTTGCCCAGCGCCTTGCAGAACGCGGCCAGGCGGCGTTCGGTCTCCGGTGCCATGCCGTCGTGGTGGATGATCTCCACCAGCGGCATCTGCGCCACCGGGTTGAAGTAGTGCAGGCCGGCGAACTGGGCCGGACGCTGGATGTGGTCGCGCAGTTCCACCAGCGGGATCGACGAGGTGTTGGTGGTCAGCAGCGCGTCCAGCTTCATCTTCGGTTCCAGCGTCTGGTACAGCGCACGCTTGGCTTCCGGATTCTCGATGATCGCCTCGATCACCAGGTCGGCGTCGGCCACGCCGTTGCCTTCCAGGTCGGCGCGCAGGCGTGCGGCCACCGTCGGGCGCTTGCTCTCGTCGCGCACCTTCTTGGCGAACAGCGCCTGCGCGCGTTCCATGGCGGGGTCGATGAAGCGCTGCTCGCGGTCCTGCAGGGTTACGTCGAAGCCCTTGTAGGCCGCCCACGCGGCGATGTCGCCGCCCATCACGCCGGCGCCGACCACGTGCACGTGGCGGATGCCGGAATCGCCACCACCCAGGCCCTTCAGGCGCTCGGTCAGGAAGAAGATGCGGATCAGGTTGCGTGCGGTCGGCGTGCTGGCCAGTTTGACCACCGCGCGGCGTTCGGCATCCAGGCGTGCCTGGATCGGCTTGCCACCGCTGCGTTGCCAGGTGCTGATCAGCGCGTAGGGCGCCGGGTACTGGTCCTTCTTGGCCTTGCGCGCCACCTGCTTGACCATCTGCGGTGCCAGCAGGGTACGGGCCAGCCAGGTGTTGGTCGCCCACGCCGTGGCGCGCTGCTTGAACGGGCGCGTGGTGCCGGACAACGCCAGCGCCACGGCGGTATCGAGCACCACCGCCGGTGCCACCACCTTGTCGACCAGGCCGATGCCACGCGCGGCCGAGGCCGACAGGGTGCGGCCGGTCAGCATCATGTCCATTGCCGCCGGGGCGCCCACCAGCTGCGGCAGGCGCGCGCTGCCGCCCCAGCCGGGGAAGATGCCGAGCTGGGTTTCCGGCAGGCCGATGCGGGTGCTGCTGTCATTGGAGGCCACGCGGTAGCGGCAGGCCAGTGCCAGCTCGGTGCCGCCGCCCAGGCAGTGGCCGTGGATGGCCGCCACGGTCGGGCAGGGCAGCTCGGCCAGCTTCTGGTAGGTGGCCTGGCCGCGGCGGATGGCATCGTTGACGGTGCCGCGGCGGTCGAATTCCTGGAACTCCTTCAGGTCCGCGCCGGCAATGAACCCCGCCTTCTTCAACGACTGGATCACCACGCCCTTGGGCGGGTCCAGCGCGATGCGTTCCAGCAGGTCCCCCAGTTCCAGCAGCACGTCCTGCGACATCGCGTTGACGCTGCTGTCCTGACGATCCAGAGAGAGAACCACCACGCCGTCGTCGCGGATCTCGGGGTGCCAGTGGCTGAAGCGGAGACCATCGAAGCCTGAGAGCATGGACGTTCCATCCGGTTGTGTATGGAGAAGCGGCTATGATCCAGAGGTTGTTTCCCCCGCGTCAAATCCCAATAGCAGGGGAGTGGCGACCCCGGATCCATGGCCGTGGACCGGGACGCTAACGGAACGGTGGTTAAAAGCTGGTGCGGCGCCGGGTGATCGGCGACTGAACTTTTCCCGGGATTGGCAGTCTCATTGCCCGACGTCGGTTGGGCTGACAGGAGTGCGGCCCCTCATGGCCGAGGTTGATACACCACAGGAGCTGGATCTGGAACTGGTCCGGCGCGTGCAGCACGGCGAGAGCGCCGCGTTCGATGTCCTGGTGCGCAAGTACCAGCATCGCGTGGTGGCCCTTGTCGGTCGCTACATCGCCGACTGGAGCGAATGTCAGGACGTCGCCCAGGACACTTTCATCCGTGCCTACCGCGCGATCGGAAGTTTCCGTGGCGACGCCCAGTTCTCAACCTGGTTGCATCGAATCGCCGTGAATACCGCCAAAAACTACCTGGCTTCACACAATCGACGGCCACCGACCGATGACATCGACATCGGCGATGCCGAACAGTTCGACAGTGGGACGCGCCTGCGCGACACCGACACGCCCGAACGCGAGTTGATGCGCCAGGAGCTGGAACAGACGGTGATGAAGGCCGTCAACGCGCTGCCGGAAGAGCTCCGGTCGGCGATCACCCTGCGCGAGGTGGAAGGCCTGAGTTACGAGGATATCGCGCAGAAAATGGGGTGCCCGATCGGCACCGTGCGCTCACGGATCTTCCGGGCGCGCGAGGCGATCGACACCGAACTCCGGCCGCTGTTGGACATCGGCAGCGCCACCCGTGAGAAGAGCCGCGTATGACCAGTAAACCGTTCAACGAATCGCAGAACCATCAATCGCCCGCCGGGCAGCGCCTGGACCAGCGCCATCGCGAGCAGCTGTCGGCCCTGGTCGATGGCGAGCTGGGCGCCGATGAAGCGCGCTTCCTGCTGCGCCGCATGGAACACGACCCCGAGCTGGCCGGATGCCAGGAGCGCTGGCAGCTGCTGGGCGATGTGATGCGCGGGCAGGCGTCGGCACTGGCGCCGGCCGGCTTCAGTGCCGCCGTGGCTGCCGCCATCGCCGCCGAGCCTGCGCCGCAGGCCGAGCCGCGCCGTCAGGTGCGTCGCAGTGGCTGGCGTGCCTGGGGCGGTGGTGCCGCACTGGCCGCTTCGGTGGCGGCGGTGGCGTTGTTCATGGGCGGCGAGAAGCTGAAGGAGGCCACCCCGGGCGAACCGTTGGCACCGCAGGTGATCGCCAGCCAGGCCGAGCTGCCGGCCGCGCCGACCGATCCCGCCCCGGTGACAGACGCCTCGGCGGACACTGCCGCGATGGCCGTGGCGGCGGCACCCGCCCTGGCGATGGCCGCTGCCAGTCGCCGCCAGGACACCCGCCGCGCGAGTGCCACCCGCAGCCAGCAGGCCGCGCGTGCCGCCCAGCGTGAGGACGTGCCGCAGCGTGCGGTGGCAACAGTACAGGCGCCGCTGACCCCAACCGTGCCGGCCAACGCGACCCGCAACCTGCCGTTCGGCGAGGTCAGTGGGCTGCAGGCCCGGCCGTGGCCGCGCTCCAGCCTGGCGCCGGCCGCCGGTGGCGCGCTCAATGCCAGCTTCCCGGCCCATGCCGGTGGCGCCGCGTTCTACCCGTTCGAGCCGCGCCTGCAGGATGACCTGCCGGTGCCGCCGCGCCCGCGCGACTGAGCCGGGCGCTTTCACGCCCCGCCGTCGGCGGGGGCCGTATTCCTCTTTCCATCCGTTCCGGAGGTTGCCGTCCGATGACTCCCCGACTCCGCACGCAGGCCATCGGCCTGCTGGCCCTGACCCTGCCGCTGGTGGCCTGCGCGCAGGCCCCGGCTCCGGCCGCTCCGCCCCAGGCTGCACCGGCCGCCGCGCCGAGGGCACCGGCACAGCCGCTGGTCACCGGCCTGCCCGATTTCACCAACCTTGTTGAACAGGTCGGGCCGGGTGTGGTCAACGTCGACACCACCATCGTCCGCAACAACCGCCAGGCTTCGCGGGGCCCGATGGGCGGTGACGATGACATGCCGGAGTTCTTCCGCCGCTTCTTCGGCCCGGACTTCCCGATGCCGGGACAGGGGCCGGGTGGGCAGGACCGCGGCCCCAGCATCAAGGGCCGTGGCATGGGTTCGGGCTTCATCATCTCGCCCGATGGCTACGTGCTGACCAACTACCACGTGGTGGCTGATGCCAGTGACGTGAAGGTCAAGCTGGGCGATAGCCGTGAGTTCAACGCCAAGGTGGTGGGCAGCGACCAGCAGTACGACGTGGCGCTGCTGAAGATCGATGGCAAGAACCTGCCGACCGTGCGCGTGGGCGATTCCAACACGCTGAAGCCCGGCCAGTGGGTTGTCGCGATCGGCTCGCCGTTCGGCCTCGACCATTCCGTCACTGCCGGTATCGTCAGCGCACTGGGCCGCAGCACCGGCGGTGCCGACCAGCGCTACGTGCCGTTCATCCAGACCGACGTGGCGATCAACCAGGGCAATTCCGGGGGGCCGTTGCTGAACACCCGCGGTGAGGTGGTCGGCATCAATTCGCAGATCTTCTCCGCCTCCGGCGGCTACATGGGCATCAGCTTCGCGATCCCGATCGACCTGGCGATGAGCGCGGTCGAGCAGATCAAGAAGAGTGGCAAGGTCACCCGCGGCCAGCTCGGCGCGGTGGTCGAACCGATCGATGCGCTGAAGGCGCAGGGCCTGGGCCTGCCGGACAGCCGTGGTGCGCTGGTCAACCAGATCGTGCCGGGCAGTGCCGCGGAGAAGGCCGGTGTGCAGATCGGCGATGTGGTGCGCTCGGTCAATGGCAGTCCGGTCAACAGCTGGTCCGACCTGCCGCCGCTGATCGGCGCGATGGCGCCGGGCAGCCGGGTCACCCTGGGCGTGATCCGCGACGGCAAGCCGCGTGACCTCAGCGCCACCCTTACGGCGCTGAACGAAGACGGGCAGGGCAATGCCCGTGCGGCCGCTGCCGCCAAGGCTGATGCGGCACCGCAGGCCGGCGCCAATGCCCTGCTGGGCCTGGACGTGAGCGACCTGACCGCGCCGCAGCGCAAGCAGCTCGGCCTGGATGGCAACGAAGGCGTGCGCATCACCGGGGTCAAGGGCCAGGCCGCGCGTGATGCCGGCCTGTCTCCGGGCATGGTGATCCTGCAGGTCGGCCGTACCCCGGTCGGCAGCGTGGAGGGCCTGAACCGGGCGCTGTCCAGCTACAAGAAGGACGATGTGGTAATGCTGCTGGTGCGCACCGGCAACGGCAACAGCGCCTTCGTGGCGGTCAAGGCCGGCCAGTAAGGCCTGCCCGGGCCGCGCCCGCGGCCCTTGTTCGTCCCCCGAAGCCCCGCCCTGGCGGGGCTTCGGCCGTTCCCGGCCCGCCCCGATGAGGCTGCTTTCGCGGCGGGGCGCCGGGCATGCGATAATCGACCGTTACCCTGACGACGCCGCGCGCCGCCGCCACCTATGTCTTCTGATTCGATGCGGAACATCCGCAACTTCTCCATCATCGCCCATGTCGACCACGGCAAGTCCACGCTGGCCGACCGCATCATCCAGCTCTGTGGTGGCCTGCAGGCCCGCGAGATGGAAGCGCAGGTGCTCGACTCCAACCCGATCGAGCGCGAGCGTGGCATCACGATCAAGGCACAGTCGGTGTCGCTGCCGTACCTGGCCAAGGACGGGCAGACCTACCACCTGAACTTCATCGACACCCCCGGCCACGTCGACTTCTCCTATGAAGTCAGCCGCTCGCTGGCCGCCTGCGAAGGCGCGCTGCTGGTGGTCGATGCGGCCCAGGGCGTGGAAGCGCAGTCGGTGGCCAACTGCTACACGGCAGTGGAGCAGGGCCTGGAAGTGGTGCCGGTGATCAACAAGATCGACCTGCCCACTGCCGACATCGAGCGCGCCAAGGCCGAGATCGAGGCCGTGATCGGCATCGACGCCTCCGATGCCGTGCCGGTCAGCGCCAAGACCGGCCTGAACGTGCAGGACGTGCTGGAAGCGATCGTGCATCGCATCCCGCCGCCGGCACCGCGCGACACCGAGAAGCTGCAGGCGCTGATCATCGACTCGTGGTTCGACAACTACCTGGGCGTGGTCTCGCTGGTGCGCGTGATGCAGGGCGAGATCAAGGCCGGCGACAAGCTGCAGGTGATGTCCACCGGCCGCAACCACCAGGTCGACAACGTCGGCGTATTCACGCCCAAGCGGAAAGTGCTGCCCGCGCTGCGTGCCGGTGAAGTGGGCTGGGTCACCGCCAGCATCAAGGACGTGCACGGTGCGCCGGTCGGCGACACCCTGACCCTGGCCGGCGATCCGGCACCGAAGCCGCTGCCGGGCTTCCAGGAAATGCAGCCGCGCGTGTTCGCCGGCCTGTTCCCGGTCGACGCCGAGGACTACCCGGACCTTCGCGAAGCGCTGGACAAGCTGCGCCTGAACGATGCCGCGCTGCGCTTCGAGCCGGAAAGCTCCGAGGCGATGGGCTTCGGCTTCCGCTGCGGCTTCCTGGGCATGCTGCACATGGAAATCGTGCAGGAGCGCCTGGAGCGCGAATACAACCTGGACCTGATCAGCACCGCGCCGACGGTGGTGTATGAAGTCCTGAAGACCGATGGCTCGATCATCAACATGGACAACCCGGCCAAGCTGCCGCCGGTGAACCAGGTCGAGGAGATCCGCGAGCCGATCATCCGTGCCAACGTGCTCACCCCCGAGGAGTACATCGGCAACATCATCAAGCTGTGCGAAGAAAAGCGCGGCAGTCAGATCGGCATCAACTACCTGGGCAGCCAGGTGCAGATCAGCTACGAGCTGCCGATGGCCGAAGTGGTGCTGGACTTCTTCGACAAGCTGAAGTCGGTCAGCCGTGGCTATGCCTCGCTGGACTACCACTTCGTACGCTTCGACGCCGGCCCGTTCGTGCGCGTGGACGTGCTGATCAACGGCGACAAGGTCGACGCGCTGTCGCTGATCGTGCACCGCAGCCATGCTGATCGCCGCGGCCGCGAGCTGTGCGAGAAGATGAAGGACCTGATCCCGCGCCAGATGTTCGACGTGGCCATCCAGGCCGCGGTCGGCTCGCAGATCATCGCCCGTACCACGGTCAAGGCCATGCGCAAGAACGTGCTGGCCAAGTGCTATGGTGGCGACGTTTCGCGCAAGAAGAAACTTCTGGAAAAGCAGAAGGAAGGCAAGAAGCGCATGAAGCAGGTCGGCCGTGTGGAGATCCCGCAGGAAGCGTTCCTGGCCGTGCTGCAGATGGACAACAAGTAATCCCGCACCGGCCCTGCGGGGCCGGTCGTCCGGTGACGTTGCAAAGGACCCTGAATGAAACTGTTTGAGATCCTCCTGGTCGTGCTGACCCTGGCCTCGGGCCTGATCCTGCTCGCGGACAAGCTGTACCTCGCCAAGCGCCGCGCCCAGCGCGCGGGCCTGCTCGATTCCGAGCCGGTGCTGGTGGACTATTCGCGTGCGTTCTTCCCGGTGCTGGCGATCGTGCTGATCGTGCGCAGCTTCATTGCAGAACCGTACAAGATCCCGTCCAGCTCGATGATGCCGAACCTGCTGATCGGCGATTTCATCCTGGTCAACAAGTTCTCCTACGGCCTGCGCCTGCCGATCAGCAACACCAAGATCGTGCCGTTCGGCGAGCCCTCGCGTGGTGACGTGGTGGTGTTCCACTTCCCCGGCCACAGCGACAACGACCCGGCCAAGGGCGAGAACTTCATCAAGCGCGTGATCGGCGTGCCGGGTGACACCGTGGTCTTCGAAGGCGACGGCGTGATCCTCAACGGCGAGCCGCTGAAGTACGACAACAAGGGCATCTACGCCGGCCACAAGGGCCAGGGCGAGGGCGCCAACCTGCTGGTCGAGCACCTGCCGGGCCGCACCCACACCGTGCTGGAGACCGACTACCCGCGTGGCCAGGGCCAGTGGACCGTTCCGGCCGGCAAGTACCTGGTGATGGGCGACAATCGCGACAACAGCGACGACGGCCGTTTCTGGGGCCTGCTGCCCGAAGAGAACCTGCGCGGCAAGGCCTTCCTGATCTGGCTGAACTGCCAGGGCTGGTTCTGCAAGGATGGCTTCGAGCCGTCGCGGATCGGCTCGAGCATCAACTGACCGGGCATCAACCGAGTACCTTCACATCCAACGCGTATCTGGGGAGAACGCAATGAAGACGATGAACACGCAGCGTGGCATGACCCTGACCTCGTTCCTGACGGTCCTGATCGTGGTCGGTTTCTTCCTCTACATCGGCATGAAGCTGTTCCCGATGTACCAGGAGTACTACGCCGTGCGCTCGGCGATGAAGAGCCTGGCCAATGAGCCGGGCGTGGGCAGCATGGAGCCGTCGCGGATCCAGGACCTGTTCTTCAAGCGTCTGTACATCAACTACTCGGACAATGTGAAGCCAGCCAACGTGAAGTTCGACCGTCGCGACAATGGCTGGACCCTCAAGGTCAACTACGAAGTGCGCCGCCCGCTGATCGGCAACCTCGATGTGGTTGGCAAATTCGATTCATCCCAGGACCTGACCCGAAGCGGTGCCGAATAAACCTTTCCAACGTGGCGACCTGATCGGTCATCCCTTCCGCGATGAAGCCCTGCTCAAGCAGGCGCTGACCCATCGCAGTGCCGGCGCGCCACACAACGAACGCCTGGAGTTCCTGGGCGACAGCATCGTCAACATGATGGCGGCCGAGGCGCTGTACCGACGCTGGCCCAAGGCCGACGAAGGGGCGATGACCCGTGCCCGTGCCGAGCTGGTGCGTGAAGGCGCGTTGGCGGTGATCGCGCGCACCCTGCAGCTGGGCGAGCGGCTGACCCTGGGCCCGGGCGAAATGAAGTCGGGCGGCCATCGCCGCGACTCGATCCTGGCCGATGCGGTTGAAGCCGTGGTGGCCGCGATCTACCTGGATGCCGGCTTCGAGGCCTGCCGGGCGGTGGTACTGCCCTGGTTCAGTGCTTCGATCGAGGCACTGCCGGCCTCCGGCCGCCCCGAGAAGGACCCCAAGACCCGTCTGCAGGAATGGCTGCAGGCCCGACAGAAGGCGTTGCCGCAGTATGAACTGGTGTCAGAATCCGGTGACGACCACGCCAAGCACTTCCGGGTACGCTGCAACGTAGCCGACCCGGCCGCCAGCACCGAGGGCGAAGGCGCCTCGCGGCGGCTTGCCGAACAACAGGCGGCTGCGGCCGTCCTAGAACAACTGGATTCCAAGTGAGCGAACAAACTCCCCATCATTGCGGCAGCGTGGCCGTCATCGGCCGCCCGAACGTGGGCAAGTCGACCCTGACCAATGCCCTGGTCGGCGCCAAGGTCAGCATCGTTTCCAACCGCCCGCAGACCACGCGTCATCGCCTGCTGGGCATCGCCACCTACCCGGAAGGCCAGCTGGTGCTGGTCGACACCCCCGGCCTGCACAAGGTGCAGAAGCGGGCGATGAACCGGGTGATGAACCGCGCCGCGCGCGGCTCGCTGGAAGGCGTCGATGCCGGCCTGCTGGTGATCGAAGCCGGCCGCTGGGACGAAGAGGACAGCCTCGCCTTCAACGTGCTGCGCGATGCCGGCATCCCCGTGGTGCTGGTGGTCAACAAGATCGATCGCCTGAAGGAAAAGGGCGCACTGCTGCCGTTCCTGCAGCAGGTGACCGAGGGCCGCGATTTCGCCGCCGTGCACCCGATTTCCGCGCAGAAGCGCAACGGCCTGGAAGCACTGGTGCGCGACGTGCTGAAGCTGCTGCCGGAAGCCCCGCCGATGTTCGGCGAGGACGAGATCACCGATCGCAGCCAGCGTTTCCTGGCCGGCGAACTGGTGCGCGAGCAGCTGATGCGCCAGCTGGGCGAAGAACTGCCCTATGCCACCACCGTGGAGATCGAGCGTTTCACCGAGGATGGCAACCTGCTGCGCATCGGTGCGGTGATCTGGGTCGAGCGCGAAGGCCAGAAGGCCATCGTGATCGGCAAGGGCGGCGCCCGCCTGAAGGAGATCGGCGCCAAGTCCCGCTTGCAGATGGAACGTCTGTTCGGTGCCAAGGTGTTCCTGGAGACCTGGGTGCGCGTGCGTGAAGGCTGGTCCGACGACGAGGCCGCACTGAAGGCCTTCGGTTACGAGTAAGCCATTGCAGTCGCTTCGATGATGATCGAGGACGACACCGGCTTCGTGCTGCATGCACGGGCCTACCGCGAGACCAGCCTGCTGGTCGAAGTGCTGAGCGCGCAGCACGGCCGTATCGGCCTGCTCGCGCGTGGCGTATCCACGGCCAAGGGCCAGGTGCTGCGCGCCGCCCTGCAGCCGCTGCAGTGGATCCGTTTCAGTGCCCAGCAGCGCGGTGAACTGGCCCAGCTGCGTGGCGCCGAGGCGCTGGATGCCGCACCGCGGCTGGTCGGCCAGGCGATGCTGGCCGGCTTCTACCTGAGTGAGCTGACCCTGCGCCTGGCCCCGCGCCAGGACCCCCTGCCTGAGTTGTACCTGGCCTACGGCGAAGCGCGCGCGCGGTTGGCGGTGGGCGCCGGCCTGGCCTGGACCCTGCGGCGCTTCGAGCGTGAACTGCTGGCCGCACTGGGCCTGGGCTTCGAGCTGGACAGTGCCAGTGATGGCCAGCCGATCGACCCGGCGGCACGTTACGAACTGGACCCGCAGGAAGGGCCGCAACGACTGCTCAGCGAGCGCGGCGGCGAGCGCCGCGCCGCCGCCACCGGCTCGGCATTGCTGGCGTTGGCGGCCGACGAGGAGCCCCAGGCAGCCGACCTGGCCAGCCTGCGCCTGCCGATGCGGCGGGTGCTGGCCCATCATCTGGGGGCCAAGGGCCTGAAGTCCTGGGAACTGCTGGAGCAGCTGGCTCCCCGACGGTAGGGGGTGTTGGGCAGGGCTTGCAGCCCTGCACCTGCCGAAGTCGAAGCAACAGCAAAAGCTGGCTATCCGTGGGTAGGCGGGGTGGGTCGGGTTGCGGGAGACGCCGTAAACCCGTCCCTGGGGCTTGGCCGCGGCATCCATGCCGCGGACACTCCCGCAACCGGACCCACCCCGCCTTCGACAGATTCTTGCGAGCTGTTGGACATGCCGACAGGGTCAGATCCGTTTTCCTTCGGAAAACGGATCTGACCCCAGTTTGAATTTCGATATCTGACGGATGTGTCGACCAAGGTCGACACCTACCAACAGCCGAGTGAACCTGTCGAAGGCGGGGCGGTATCGGAGTGCGGGGTGTCTGATCTGGCCCCCCGTCAGCGGACGCCAAGAAGCGATACTTTGATCGCACTTGGAGGTCCCTTATGTCCCGTCTCACCCGTCGTAGCTACACCGATGAGTTCAAGCACCAAGCCGTGGAGTTGGCCGAGTCGCTCGGGCCTGCCGCAGCGGCCCGTCAGCTAGAGATGTCGGTCAAGACGCTGGCAAATTGGCTTGACGCGGTCCGTGCTGGCCGGTCGTTGACCTCTGAGGCTCGCAGGCCGGCCACCGATCTGGAAAGCGAGATCAGCCGCCTTCGGGCCGAGAACGCCAATCTGAAGATGGAGCGGGAAATCCTAAAAAAAGCGGCGGCGTTCTTTGCCAGAGAGTCCAAGTGAGGTACGCCTTCGTCGCCAGTCAAAGGACTCACTACCCGACTAGGTTGTTGTGTCGGGTTCTTGGAGTTTCTATCTCTGGATTCCATGACTACCTGCGCCGGCAGTGTGCCCAAACGTGCGATGTCGATTCGGCCCTCCGTACCGAGCTTCGGGCCATTCATGTGACCAGCAAGCGCAGTTATGGGCGACGTCGGCTGGTCGAGGCCTTACGAGCCAGGAATCACCCGGTCGGCCACAAGCGCGTGGCACGGCTAATGGCCCAGGAGCGAATCCAGGGCAAGACCAAAGGCCGATCTCGACCCAAGTCCTCCGGCGGCTCATCTCAGCTCGCCCCCAACCTGCTGGATCGGCAATTTGCCCCCGGAACCGGACCGACGGCGTGGGTCGGGGATATCACGTATGTCCCCACCCGTCAGGGATGGCTGCATCTGGCCGTGGTCATCAGCGTCCAGACCCGGCAGGTGCTGGGCTACAGCGTTTCCAAGCGCCTGACTGAAGAGCTGGTGGTGAAAGCATTTGCCAATGCTTGGGCTCTGCATCCACAACGACCCGGCCTGATCTTCCATTCAGATCGTGGTGGGCAGTACTGGGGGAACCAGTTTCGCCAGCTGCTGCAGTCCCATGACGTGGTCCAAAGCATGAGCCGGCCTGGCAATTGCTGGGACAACGCGGTGGCCGAGAGCTTCTTTGCGACGCTCAAGACAGAAGAGGCTGCCGAGCCTTACGCCAGTAGGGAACAAGCCAGCCAATCCATCGCTGCTTACATCCACGGCTTCTATAATCCAGCCCGGCTACACTCGGCGCTGGGCTATCGCTCGCCTAACAACTACGCCCGGCAGCTCCCGGCTGTCGCATGAAACGGCTTCATGGCGTCCGTTTTCAGGGGGCCAGATCAGTCAGCCGCATGGATGCGGCTGCCAAGCCCCCATGGACGGGTTTACGGCGTCCCCGCACTCCGATACCGCCCCGCCAACCCACGGAATGCCAGCTTTTGCTGTTGCTGTTGCCGTTGCCTTGGCTTGAAGCCTCTGCGGGTGCAGGGCGCAGCCCTGCCGAACACCCCTCAGTGCAGGAGCGCTGCCACCGCGGCGCGGAACCCGTCCTGGGCCTGCCCGGACTCCGGCGCATGATGCAGCTGCCGCACCGCGCGTCCCAGCCGTGCCGCCCCGACAAAACCACAACTGGCCTGCAACCGGTGCAGCTGGCTGCGCAGCTGGCGCTCGTCGTGCTGGTCCACCGCCTGCTCGACCGCGTCGCGTACCCCCGGCAACTCGGCCAGGAACAGCTCGCGCAGGGCGATCAGGTGGTTGCGCTGGCCATTGAGCGCGGCCAGTGCCGCGGTCTCGTCCCAATCCTGCACCTGCAGCTCGACCGCTGCCGGTGCCTGGGCAACGAAGATCCCCGCCGGGCTGTTCACCAGCGCGCGCCGCACCGCCTTCAGCAGCTGGTCACGGCCCAGCGGCTTGACCAGCGTGTCGCTGAAGCCGGCTTCGCGCAGGCGGGCATGAATGGAGGTGTCGCCGTCGGCGGTATGCGCCAACGCCGGGGTATCGGGATGCGAACGGCGCAGCTCGCGCAACAGTTGCGCGCCATTGCCGTCCGGCAGGTTGACGTCGATCAGCCACAGGTCATGCGCGCCGGGCTCGGCGCTGGCCAGGGCACTGGCCAGGGAATCTGCGGTGTCCACGTCAGCCGGTAACGTTTCCAACGCCGCTTTGAAAAAACCGCGGCTGATGATGTCGTCCTCGACAAGCAGGAAGCGGGGCCGGCTGGCCCGCGGGGTCATCTGCATCAGGGCTGCCTCCATGTCAGCTGGTGCAATCATCAAGCACGGCGGCGGCGGGCGCAAGCGGGTCCGGACCCTGCCGGTCAGGATCTGCGACAATACGCCCCCTTTTTTGCCCGCAGCCAGTCGCCACGTGGCCCGATCCCGCTCCCGCATCGACCGTACCCCGTTCCAGACCGAGATCCTCGACCTCAGCCATGATGGTCGCGGCGTCGCCCGCCGTGAAGGCGAGGGCGGCAAGGTCACCTTCGTCAGCGGCGCCCTGCCGGGCGAGGTGGTCATGGCGGAACAGACCGCCCGCAGCCGCCATTTCGACGAGGCGCGCACCATCGAGGTGCTGCAGGCCTCGCCGCAGCGCGTGGCCCCGAAGTGCCCGCACTTCGGCACCTGCGCCGGCTGCGTGCTGCAGCATCTGGACGAAGACCAGCAGATCGTCGCCAAGCAGCGCGTGCTGATGGACAACCTGGAACGCATCGGCCATGTGAAGCCGGGCGCCGTGCTGCCGCCGCTGGTGGGCGAGAGCTGGGGCTACCGCCGCAAGGGCCGCTTCTCGGTGCGCCGGGTCGAAAAGAAGGACAAGACCCTGGTGGGCTTCCGTGAACAGGATCCGCGCTTCGTCGCCGACCTCAGCCAGTGCCTGACCGTGATCCCCGAGATCGGCACCAAGGTCGAGGCGCTGTCCACCTTCATCGAATCGCTCGATGGCAAGCGTGACATCCCGCAGATCGAGTTCATCGCTGGCGACCAGGCCGTGGTGCTGACCGTGCGCCACCTGCAGCCGCTCAGCGATGCCGACCGTGCGGCCTGGGCCACCTTCGGCCAGCAGCATGGTTTCGTGATCTACCTGCAGTCTGGCGGCGTGGACACCGTGCAGCCGCTGGACGGGCAGGGCGTGCCGCTGTCGTTCCGTCTGGCGCCGTGGGACGTGGAACTGGCATTCCGCCCGCTGGACTTCATCCAGGTCAATGCCAAGCTCAACGAGAAGATGATCGCCCACGCCCTGGACCTGCTGGAACCGGGTGAGGACGAGCGCGTGCTGGACCTGTTCTGCGGCCTGGGCAACTTCACCCTGCCGCTGGCGCGCCGCGTGCGCGAAGTGGTCGGCGTGGAAGGCGACGCCGGCCTGGTCGCGCGTGCGCGTGAGAACGCCGAGCGCAATGGCCTGGCCAACGCGCAGTTCTTCAGTGCCGACCTGACCCAGGACCAGCGCAGCACCCCGTGGATGCGCCAAGGCTTCGACAAGCTGCTGCTGGACCCGCCGCGTTCGGGCGCGATCGAAGTGCTGCAGCAGCTGCCGCTGAAGCAGTTCAAGCGCATCGTCTATGTCAGCTGCCATCCGGGCTCGCTGGCGCGCGATGCCGGCTATCTGGTCAACGAGCAGGGCTTCACCCTGGTCAGTGCCGGCGCCATGGACATGTTCCCGCACACCGCACATGTGGAAAGCATCGCGGTGTTCGAGAAGCGCTGACAGGCTGTCATGCCCATCGCGCATAATGGCGCGATGGGCATCGAAATCGAACGCAAATTCCTGGTCAGCAGTGACGGCTGGCGCACCGCCGCGCACCGGGTGATCCCGATGGCGCAGGGCTACATCAACGACATGGGTGCGCTCGACCGCGGCACCCAGAACGCCTCGGTGCGGGTGCGCATCGAAGGCGATCACGCTGCGCTGAACCTGAAGTCGCGCACCATCGGCCACACCCGCCAGGAGTTCGACTACCCGATCCCGGTGGACGATGCGCGCGCATTGCTGGCGCTGTGTGTCGGCGGCCTGATCGACAAGCGCCGTCATCTGGTCGAACACGCCGGCCTGACCTGGGAAGTGGATGAATTCCTTGGCGACAACGCCGGTCTGGTGGTAGCCGAGGTCGAGCTGGACAGCGCTGACCAGATCATCGACCTGCCGGACTGGGTGGGCGCGGAAGTGACCGACGACGCCCGCTACTACAACGTCGCGCTCGCCAGCCACCCCTATTCACAGTGGTGAAACCCTGAGAAGGGGGACGGAGGGGATTAGCTCGTCTTTACCCCGCCTGTGTGGAAAGCGACTTAATCCCCTCCGTCCCCTTTATTCGGCGGGAGCGGGCCCCATGTGGCTGGGATGAGAATCGACATCTACTCTGACGTGGTCTGCCCCTGGTGCTGGATCGGCAAGCATCGTTTCCAGCAGGGCGTGCAGTTGCTGGGCGCCGATGCGCCTGAACTCGACGTCCATTGGCAGCCGTTCCAGCTGGATCCGGACGCGGACGCCACCCCGGTACCGCTGCGCGAGGCTTATGTGCGCAAGTTCGGCGGCACCGAACGTACCGAGCAGATCCTCAGCCAGACCCAGACCACCGCGCGGGCCGAGGGCCTGCCGATGGATTTCAACCAGGGCCAGGTGCGGGTGACCACGCTGCCGGCGCACCGGGTGCTGTGGCTGGCCGGGCAGCACGACGTGCAGGACGCGGTGAGCGAGGCGCTGTTCCGCGCCCACTTCGAGCAGGGCCAGAACCTGGCTGACCCGGCGGTGCTGATCAAGGCCGGCGTCGCTGGCGGTCTCGATGCGGGTGAGATCGCGCAGATGCTGGCCTCCGATCGCGGCCTGGCCGAGGTCGACGCCAAGCTGGCACAGGCCCATGCGCTGGGCATTTCCTCGGTGCCGACCTTCGTCATCGATGGGAAGTGGGCCATTTCCGGCGCGCAGCCGCCGGAGGCGTTCGCCAATGCGCTGCGCCAGATCGCCGCCGAGCAGGGGGCCCCGGCAGCTTCGGCTGACGGCGACGAGGCCTGCGGCCCGGACGGCTGCAAGGTCTGAGCCGGGCGGGGGCAGGGCCCCTGCGGGGATCCGACCCCGGGGTCAGACCCCACGCGTTCCTTGTGCCTTGACCACTGCGCCTGTCGGCCGGTTCTGCGACAATGCGGCACTGCGCCATGCGGGCGCGCGTTGTGGAGATCGACCATGCTGCTGATCGGCGTTGCCGGCACCGAACTGACCGCCCAGGAACGTGACTGGCTGCAGCACGATGCCGTGGCCGGAGTGGTGCTGTTCAAGCGCAACTTCGCCTCGCGCCAGCAGGTGACCGATCTGAGTTCGGCCATCCGCGCCGCCGCGCCGCGCCCGCAGCTGATCTGCGTGGACCAGGAAGGCGGCCGCGTGCAGCGTTTCCGCGAGGGTTACAGCGATCTGCCGCCGCTGCAGGACATCGGTGCGCTGTACGCCACCGACCCGCAGCAGGCCTTGGCACTGGCCGAACAGCACGCCTGGCTGATGGCCAGCGAGGTGCGCGCCAGCGGCCTGGACCTGAGCTTCGCCCCGGTGGTCGATCTCGGCCGCGGCAACCGCGCCATCGGCAACCGTGCCTTCAGTGAAGACCCGCAGGTGGTGGCCGCGTTCACCGCCGCCTATGTGCGCGGCATGCACGCGGTCGGCATGGCCGCCACGCTCAAGCATTTCCCCGGCCACGGCACCGTGCTCGAAGACACCCACGTCGATACCGCGATCGACCCGCGCGCGCTGGACGAACTGCGTGCGCAGGACCTGGTGCCGTTCCAGGCCGGCATCGCCGCCGGTGCCGATGCAGTGATGATGGCGCACGTGATCTACCCCCAGGTAGCGCCGGAACCGGCGGGCTATTCGCCGCGCTGGATCCAGGACATCCTGCGTGGCGAACTCGGCTTCCGTGGCGTGGTGTTCTCTGACGACATCGGCATGGCCGCCTCGCACCGCGCCGGCGGTGTTTCCGCGCGCGTGCACGCCCATCTGGACGCCGGCTGCGACGTGGTGCTGGTCTGCCACCCGGAGCTGGTCGATGAAGCCCTGCACGCGGTGCAGGGGCGCTCACTCAATACCGCTGCGCTGCTGGGCCTTCTCGGCCGCGGCGCGCTTGGCTGGGACGGCCTGCTGGCCGATGTCCGCCATGGCGACACTCAATCCCGTCTGCTTGAAACCCTTGGAAGAACCGTCTGATGCCCAACCTCACCATTTCCCAGGCCCTGGCCCAGGCTGACCTGCTGGTCGACCGTCCCACCATCGACAAGGCCATCGCCGGTATCGCCGACGCCATCGCGCGCGATTACAAGGGCGAGGTGCCGCTGTTCCTGTCGATCATGCACGGTGCGTTGCCCTTTGCCGGCCAGCTGGCGCTGGAACTGGGCGCACGCGGCCAGGACGTGCAGTTCGATTACCTGCACGCCACCCGCTACCGTGGCGAAACCACCGGCGGCGACCTGGTCTGGAAGCACAAGCCGGCCACTTCGCTGTTCGGCCGCCGCGTGCTGCTGGTCGATGACATCCTCGACGAGGGCTACACCCTGCAGGGCGTGCGCACCTGGTGCCTGGAGCAGGGCGCGACCGACGTGCGCATCGCCGCGATGACGGTGAAGAAGCACGACCGCGCGCTGCCGGACGTGACCGCCGACTATGCCGGCATCGAACTGCCGGACCGCTACGTGTTCGGCTTCGGCATGGACGTCAATGAAACCCTGCGCTGTGTGCCGGCCATCTACGCAATGAAGGAATAACGGCGCAGCCGCCCGCGGCGCGTCCTTTCCACCGCCGGCATCCTCGGGTGCCGGCGTTCGTCTTTTCATGGAGTGCTTCGAATGCAAGAAATTGCCCTGGCCGTGATCGGCGGTACCGGTGTCTACAACCTGGCCAAGCTCGACGACGTGCAGACCCACGAGGTCGATACGCGCTTTGGCCGCCCGTCCGGCCCGGTGCGCGTGGGCACGCTGCTGGGTCATCGCGTCGCCTTCCTGGCGCGCCATGGTGAAGGCCACTCGCTGCCGCCGCACAAGATCAACTACCGCGCCAACCTGGCCGCGCTGCAGCAGCTGGGCGCGCAGCGCGTGCTGGCACTGAACACGGTCGGCGGCATCACCGAACACTTTGGTCCGCGCGTGCTGGCCTGCCCGGACCAGATCATCGACTACACCTGGGGCCGCATCAGCACCATCTGTGAAGAAGAAGGCACCGACGTGGTCCACGTCGATTTCGGCCACCCCTACACGCCCATGCTGCGCAGCAAAATCCTGGCAGCGGCCAAAGTGACCGGTGTCACGGTCCGTGACGGTGGCTGCTACGGCGCAACGCAGGGCCCGCGCCTGGAAACCATCGCTGAAATCGCCCGCATGCGTCGTGACGGCTGCGACCTGGTGGGCATGACCGGCATGCCCGAAGCGGCGCTGGCACGGGAGCTGGGCCTGGATTACGCCTGCCTGGCGATCATTGCCAACTGGGCGGCGGGCTGCGGTGATGGCGAGGAGATTACGATGGCCGAAGTGCTGGCCAACGTGCAGGCGGCCAGCAACGGACTTCCGGAACTGGTGGGCGAATTGGCACGGGGGTGATTGTCTTCCCCGAGCAAGCTTTGCATACTCAGCTTGTGCGCGGGTTCAGCGTACACCACCCATTCATTGCATAAGGTCTCGCATCACCATGCCGAACGGTACCGTCAAGTGGTTCAACGACGCCAAGGGATTTGGCTTCATCTCGCCGGAGGATGGCAGCGCCGACGTGTTCGCGCACTTCTCCGCCATCAACTCCAAGGGCTTCCGCAGCCTGCAGGAAGGCCAGCGTGTCACCTATGACGTGACCCAGGGCCCGAAGGGCGCCCAGGCTTCGAACATCACGCCGGCCGAGTGATCCACTCGACAGTGCGTTGAAAACCCCGCTCCGGCGGGGTTTTTTTTGCGCGGCATGCCCGCGGCCCGTTCACGATCCACCCGCCTCGGGCACAATGCAGTCATGACGGAACGACTGCGCATCGCCGTGATCGGCTACGGCACCGCTGGACAGGCAGTGTCCATCCTGCTCACCCGTGATGGCCACGAGGTGGAGATCTTCGAACGCGTGCCCACGCCGGGGCCGGTGGGCGCCGGCTTCCTGCTGCAGCCCAGCGGCCTGCAGGTGCTGTGGCAGATGGGCCTGCTGGATGCGGTGCGCGCGTATGCCGCGCCGGTGCACCGCCTGTATGGCGACACGCCGTGCGAGCGCGCGGTGATGGACATGCGCTACGACGGCCTGGATGCGCGCCTGCATGGCCTGGGCATGCAGCGGGGCGCATTGTTCTCGCTGCTGGATCAGGCGCGCGCGGGCGCAGGCCATCTGCATGCGGGCGTCACCATCACGGCGGTGGACGCTGGGCAGGGCCGCCTGCGCGACAGTGAAGGCCGCATGCACGGCCCGTTCGATCTGGTGGTGGCCGCCGATGGCGCGGCTTCTACGCTGCGCGGCACGATCGCCGGTGGTGCCGGGCTGGATCGCGTGTATCCGTGGGGAGCGCTGTGGTGCCTGTTGCCGGCCGAAGACTGGCCGCACGTGCAGGAGCTGCGGCAGCGCTACGTGGCCGCGCGCAAGATGATTGGCCTGCTGCCGGTTGGTACGCGCCCGGGCGATGACACGCCGCGCCTGAGCTTCTTCTGGAGCCTGCCACGTGCTGATTTCGAGCGCTGGCAGGCCGATGGCATGACGCCTTGGCTGGACGAGCTGCATGCACTGTGGCCGCAGGCCAGCGCGCGCTTCACCCACTTGCGCGATGCCGGCCAGCTGGCGCGCGCGGTCTATCGCGATGCAGTGATGACGCGTTGGCACCAGGGCCGCATGGTGCTGGCAGGCGATGCCGCGCACGCGATGAGCCCGCAACTGGGGCAGGGCGTGAACATGGCACTGCTCGATGCGTTGGCATTGCGCGATGCCGTTCGCACGCATGGCGGTGGTGCCGAAGCGTTGCAGGCGTATCAGGCGCAACGCAGGGCACACGTTGCGGTCTACCAGCGCTGGAGCCGTTGGTTGACGCCGCTGTTCCAGTCCGACCGCGACGCTTGGGCGAAGGCGCGCGATGTGCTGCTGGGCCCGATGGGGCGCCTGCCCGGAGGCCGTGGCCACATGCTGCGTGTGCTCAGTGGCACGCAGCATGGCTGGTTCGGTGCGCTCGCATTGCAACCGGCCTTTGTCGACGCAATGGCGATGGTGGCGACGCCTCGCATCAGCGCGATCACCGCCAGTGCGTGAAGCATGCCGTCACGTGAATTAACGGTTGCCTCACCGCAGGTGTGCGAGAAGTAGGTTGCACGCGATCGCGCGTCGCCCGTTTTCCTTTCCGTGATCAACATCGCGCGTGGCCCGGGCTGCGCTGCCGTTGCGGCCTGTTGCGGCCCGGACGTGCCGCCTGATGTTGAAGAGGAGGATGCCATGTTGTTCGCGGTCCAGGAGCTGGAATCGGAAATCTGCAAGCTGCGCGGCCTGCTGCAGATGCTGCACGAGGACCAGCCCGACGTACTGGAAGACGTGTTCGAGTTCCACGTTGGCAGCCTGATCAGCCATGCGTCACCGGAACACCACGCACGCATCCGCACCTGCGCGCAGGAGATGCTGGCGACGGTCCAGTCCCTGCCGCGCCGGCGCGAGGATGACACGCCCGATTTCCAGCTGATGCCGCAGCTGGACATCCGCCCGGCCTGAGTCAGGCGACCGGCAGTTCCACCAAGCCGCTTTCCACGCAGGCGACCATCTGTTCGCCGCGAGCGGGCACAGGCACGATTCCGGCAGTGAATGCGGAGAACGCCGGCAGGATCGTCGTCCGGTCACGCAACCAGAATGCGGGGAAGCGCCTTCGCAAGGGCGCCAGAGCGATCTGCGGATGCAGATGTCCTGCGATCACGTGCAACGCTGCATCGGGCGCCGGCTCATGGCGAAGCAGGAACGGTGGCAGCTGTACGTCATCGTGGATCTGAACCTGCAGCTGTGCATGCGGCAGCTGCCGGTCGTGGTTGCCGCGAATGACGTGTACGTCCAGCGATGCGTTGCGTTCGCGCCATCCCAGCCACTGCTGGTACCACGCGGCGCGATGCGCCGGTCCATGCAGGATGTCGCCCAGGATCCACAGTTCGCGGCAGGCATGCAGGTCCAGAAGCCGCTGCAGGCGTTGCAGGTCTTCGCCGGTGCCGCCGCTGGGCAGCGCGATGCCGGCACGTCGGAATACATCGGCCTTGCCAAGGTGCAGGTCTGCGATCAGCAGTGCCTGCCGCGCGGGCCAGTACAGCGCACGCGCGCCCAGCAGAACCACGGACTCTCCGGCAAGCCGCAGCGGCAGTTCATCGGCCATGGCGGCGCTCCAGCTGCTGCGCCGCGCGTTGTACGCGTGTACGCCAGTCTTCGTTGCTGAACTGGCCGCGCAGGCGTTCGGCCCACAGTGGAAAGCCCAGTGGCGTGAGTGAGGAAGGGCGCTGCACCGACAACCGTTGCGTGCCGATGCGCTCCAGTACCTGCTGCAGGCCCGGCAGGTCGAGGCTGTCGTACAGCACTTCACGTTCCGCCAGCGCCAGCAGCAGGTGATCCGGATCGTGTTCGCGCAGCACGTCGTACAGCAGGCCTGCGGACGCCTGCAGCTGGCGCAGTGACCGTGGCATGCCTCCGGGCAGGCTGGGTACCAGCAGGCCCGCCACGCGCGCGATGCCACGGAACTGGCGTCGCGCCAGCTCGCCCAGGTTCACCGCCGCGCGCAGATCATCCAGCAACTGGTCGTTGCTGAACAACGCGCGCCACTGCGCCGCATCCAGATCGATGGTCTGCGCCGGTGCCAGCACCAGGCCGTGATCGTTCACCGCATAGCCGATGCTGTTGCGTTGCTGGCGGGTGCAGCGCAGCGCCAACAGTGCCGCCAACGCTTCGTGCAAGTGGCGGCCGGCAAAGGGATAGACGAACAGGAACTGGCCGTCGCGGCGCCTCACGTCTTCCAGCAGCAGATGATCCGCACCGGGGCGTGCGGACAGGCGTGCCTGCAGTGCCAGCAGGGGCGCCAGCCAGCGTGATTCCGCGCTGTCATCGCGACCGGACAGTACCGCTTCCAGTTCGCGGCCGAGCGCCATCGACAACGGCAGCTGGCCCCCTTGCCAGCGCGGCACCACACCGTCACCGCGCCCGCGTGCCAGCCGCACGAACGCAGTCATGTCGCGCAGCTGCACCAGTTCCAGCAGGCGCCCTGCGAACTGGAAGCGGTCGCCGCGACGCAGGCGGCTGGCGAACTGTTCTTCCACTGCGCCCAGGCCGCCTCCACGCAGGAACTGCACGCGCACGCTGCCATCGCTGCTGATGGTTCCGATCGACAACCGGTGCCGCAGCGCCTGCCGACGATCGTGCATGCGGTAGCAGCCATCGGCGTCACGCACGACTTTGTGGAAATCGGGGTACTGGGCCAGGGCCTGGCCGCCTTGCACGATGAACGTCAGCACGGCCTGCCATGAGGCATCGCCGAGCGACGCGAAGGCATGCGTACGCCGCACCTGCGCCAGCAGCGCGTCACCGTCGAAGCCGCCGGCCAGTGCGCGGCTGACCGCATGTTGGGCCAGCACATCCAGCGACAGCGTCGGCGGCCTGCGTGCTTCGACCACGCCTTCGGCCAGTGCACGGCGCACGGCGGCGTACTCGGCCAGCTCCAGCGCATGGCTGGGGATGCACAGGATGGCGCCGCGGGCGCCGGGGCGGTGGCGTGCACGCCCGGCACGCTGGCGCAGCCGGGCAACGCCCTTCGGGCTACCCAGCTGCAGCACCTGGTCGACCTCCGGGAAGTCGACGCCCAGGTCGAGGCTGGACGTGGCGACGACGCAACGCAGCGTGCCCGCGCGCAGGCCGTCCTCCACCTGTTGGCGCAGTGCCGGGTCCAGCGAGCCGTGATGCAGTGCCAGCGTATCGGGGGCTTCCGGCCAGACCGCCGCCAATGCCTGGTGCCACAGTTCGGCCTGCGCCCGGGTATTGGTGAACAGCAGGCTGCTGCGCGCCTGCATCAGCGCATCCAGCACGCGCGACAGCTGTGCCAGCCCCAGGTGCCCGGCCCACGGAAAACGTTCGCCGGGTTCCGGCAGCAGGCTGCGCACGCTGATCGCGCGCGGGCGAACGCCCTGCACGATCGGTGCATCCGGCTGGTCAGGCAGCAGCACGTCGCGGGCCTGGGGCAGATTGCCCAGCGTGGCCGACAGGCCCCACAGCTGCAACGAAGGGGCGGCTTCGCGCAGCACGGCCAGGTTCAACTGCAGCAGCACCCCACGCTTGTTGCCCAGCAGTTCGTGCCATTCGTCCACCACTACACAGCGGAGCTGGCGCATGCGGGGCAGCGTATCGGGATAGCTCAGCAGCAGCGCCAGCGATTCCGGCGTGGTCACCAGCACGTCGACGCGGCCCTCGCGTGCCTGTCGTCGCTCGCGGCTGCTGGCATCGCCGCTGCGCAGGCCGACCCGCCAGCCCAGCCCCAGTCCATCGACCACCGTCTGCAGCGCGCGCGCGGTGTCGCTGGCCAGTGCGCGCAGCGGCGTCACCCACAGCACCTGCAGTGGCCGCACTGCACTGGCGCGGCGGAGTGGCGGTGGCGGATCGATCATCGCCTGCAGCAGCGGCCCACCGAACATCGCCAGTGTCTTGCCGCTGCCCGTAGGCGTATGCAGCAAGCCGGATTCGCCAGCGAGATAGTGACGCCACATCGCGCGCTGGAACGGCAGCGAACGCCAGCCGCGACCGGCGAACCAGTCTTCCAGCCGGCGCAGCGCCTGGCTGCGCGTCATCGCGCCAGGGCCTGCAGGGCGGCGAGCTGGTCGGCTTCGCTGGCCGGCTTGTCGTGGCGCCAGCGCAGGATGCGTGGAAAGCGCACGGCGATGCCCGACTTGTGCCGTGAGCTGCGGTTGACCGCCTCGAAGCCCAGCTCAAACACCTGCTCGGCACGCACGCTGCGCACCGGGCCGAAGCGCTCGCGGGTATTGGCGCGGATCCAGCGGTCGAGCGCGAGGATATCCTTGTCATCCAGGCCCGAGTAGGCCTTGGCGACCGGCACCAGCGTGTCGCCGTCCCAGACCCCGAAGGTGTAGTCGGTGTACAGCGTGCTGCGCCGCCCATGGCCGGCCTGGGCGTACAGCAGCACCGCATCGAGGGTGAGCGGATCGACCTTCCATTTCCACCAGTCGCCGCGGCGGCGTCCGCTCTGGTAGGAGGACGTGCGCCGTTTCAGCATCAACCCCTCCACGCCGCGTTCGCGTGCAACATCGCGCATCGCGGCGGCCTGCGGCCAGTCGTCTGCTGCGACGTCGGGCGAAAGCTGGATCCGCGCATCATCCAGCGCACCGATGACCTCGGCCAACTGTGCACGCCGTTGCTGAAGCGGCAGCCCGCGCAGATCCTCGCTGTTGCGTTCCAGCAGATCGTACGCCAGTACGCGCACCGGCGTATTGCGCAACGTCGCCGCGCCCGGCTTGCGGCGCTGGATGCGGGTCTGCAGTGCAGTGAACGCGCGCGGCAGGTTGCCTGCTTCGTCCCACGCCAGCAGCTCACCGTCCAGCACGCAGCCCTCCGGCAGCGCCAGCGCTGCGTGCTCGATCTCGGGAAAGCGGCCATCCAGTCGTTCCTCGCCGCGCGACCACAGCGCCACCTCGCCACGGCGGCGCAGCAGCTGCAGGCGGATGCCGTCCCATTTCCACTCCAGCAGCCAGTCGTCGATGGGCCCGAGGCGCTCGGCCGGATCGCCTTCGAGCGGCGAGGCGAGGAAGAACGGGTAGGGCTGCTGCCGGTCCGATGGCAGCTCGCCCGGCGACAACAGCTGGGACAGCACGCCCGGCGAGGGCACCCACTCGCCGAGCATGCGCTGGGCAATGCGTGCGATGTCCAGGCCGGACCATTCGGCCAGTGCCTGCTGTACCAGGCGTTGCGAGACACCCACCCGCAGGGCGCCTGTCAGCAGCTTGTTGAACACCAGGCGTTCGCTGGCCGGCAATTGTCGCCACCCCGCGAGCACGGCGGCCCGGCGTTCCTCCTCGGGCCGGTTGGCGACGGCCAGCAGGTGCTGTTCGATCCAGTCGGCCAGCGGGCGGTCGGGGGCAACCTGCGCCGGATCATCCAGCAGCAGGGTCAACGTTTCGGCCAGGTCGCCCACCTGCGCATAGCTGTCCTCCACCAGCCATGGCGGCAGGCCCGATTCCTCGCTCACCCACGCGCGCAGTTCGCCGCTGGCGGCGATCTTCCGGCGTGCGCCGCCCACCTTGCCGCCGCTGAGCAGGTACAGCGCCCAGGCCGCGTCATGCGCGCGCGCCTGGCGGAAGTAGTCGACCAGCGCCGCACGCTTGTCCAGCGTGGCGGTGCTGCGGTCCAGACGCTGGTAGAGCGCGGCGAAGCTCTTCATTCCTCGCTCCCGAAATCGGTGCGGAAGGCTTCAGCCGCCACGCCGCGCTCGCGCAGGAACGGGATCAACGCATCGGTATTGCCATGGGTGGCGATGACCCGCCGTGCGCCGGTCTGCTCAATGGTCTGCAGCAGCGCGGGCCAATCAGCGTGATCGGAAATGACGAAGCCACGGTCGACGTTGCGTCGCCGCCGATTGCCGCGCAGCTGCATCCAGCCCGAGGCGAAGCCGAGCTGATGGCGGCCGAAGCGGCGCATCCAGGGCGTGCCGGCCGCCGAAGGAGGGGCGAGGATCAGCTGGCCTGCGGCATCGGGTTGGCGCCCCTGCTCGGCAACGGTGAGCGTTTCCAGCATCGGAATGCTGGCCTGCCGGTACACCGCCACGCCGTTGGCGATGGCGCCATGCAGCCAGGCTGGGCGGTCGTCCAGTGGCAACAGCTCGCCCAGCACCCGCTGCGCCTTGCCGAGTGCATAGCACAGCAGGATCGCCGCTTCGCCACGTTGCTCGCATTCGCGGCGCCACGCCACGATTTCCGCAGCCACCGCAGGCGTGTCCGGCCAGCGGTAGATCGGCAGGGCGAACGTCGCTTCGGTGATGAACGTGTCGCAGGGCACCACTTCGAAGGGTGTGCAGGTCGGGTCCGGTTGGCGCTTGTAGTCGCCGGATGCCACCCAGACCTGTCCGCCATCGTCGATGCGCACCTGCGACGAGCCGAGCACATGACCGGCAGGATGCAGCGATACCTGCACCTGTCCCAGCCGGAAGGGCACGCCCTCGGCATGCACCTGCACCGGCACATCGCCCAGCCGCCAGCGCAGGATGGGCAGGCTGCCTTCGCTGCAGTGGTACTCGCCCATGCCCGGGCGCGCGTGGTCGCCGTGGCCATGGGTGATGACCGCGCGCGGAACAGGGCGCCACGGATCGATATGGAAATCGCCAGCTGCGCAGTACAGCCCTTCCGGGCGCAGCACCACCAGATCATCATTGCCTGCCATGCGGCCACTGTGGCGTGCGCCTCGTGCACGGGGTGAGAACCGGCCTGAACACGGGCTTGGCGGGGCATGCGGCACAATCGGACCGCATACCTCTTGCCGCCAGGATGGACCGGATGAGTGGACCCAGCTTCAGCAGCAGCGCGCCGTTTGAAACCCACGTGGTGCTGAACCAGCCGCCACCGTTCGCGGGCCGCCAGCTGTGGACCGACGACGTGGCGTTGATGGAGGCGGTGCAGCGCGAGGGGGCCGGAGCCTTTGCGCCACGCCTGGCCGTGTACGGGGCCCTGGCCGGCGACGAGTTGTACCGGCTCGGCTTCGACGCCAACCGTGATCGCCCGCGGCTGCGCACGCACGATGCGCAGGGCCATCGCATCGACACGGTGGAGTTCCACCCTGCGTACCACCAGCTGATGGGCGCCGCGAAGCAGCATGGCGTGGCGGGATTGTCCTGGCACGAGCCGCAGCCTGGCGCGCACGTGGCGCGTGCGGCACTGAGCTATCTGCATCACCAGGCCGAAGCCGGCACCAGTTGCCCCTTGACCATGACCCATGCGGCAGTGGCGGTGCTGCAGTCGCAGCCGCACCTGGCCGAATGGGCGCGCAAGGCGGCCGCGCCGGTCTACGACCCACGCGATGTGCCGGCAACCGACAAGACCGGCATCACCCTGGGCATGGGCATGACCGAGAAGCAGGGCGGTTCGGACGTGCGCGCCAACAGCACGCGCGCCGAACCGATCGATGGCGAGCGCTATCGCCTGGTGGGCCACAAGTGGTTCTTTTCCGCGCCGATGTGCGATGGCTTCCTGGTGCTGGCGCAGGCACCCGGCGGACTGACCTGCCTGCTGATGCCGCGCCGGCTGGCCGATGGCGACCGCAATGCGTTCCGGCTGATGCGGCTGAAGGACAAGCTGGGCGATTGGGCCAATGCGTCCAGCGAGGTCGAGTTCTGTGGCGCGCAGGCCTGGCGCGTGGGCGAGGAGGGACGCGGCGTGGCCACCATCATCGGCATGGTGATGATGACCCGCCTGGACTGCATGCTCGGTGCGGCGGCGGAGATGCGCATGGCGCTGGCGCAGGCGTTGCACCATGCGCGCCACCGGCGCACGTTCGGCAAGCTGCTGGTGGAGCATGCGCTGATGGCCAACGTACTGGCTGATCTGGCGCTGGAGTCGGAAGCGGCCACGGTGCTGGCCATGCGCATCGCGCGTGCGGTGGACCGTGCCGGCATGGATGCCAACGAAGCCGCGTTGGCACGATTGGGGACGGCACTGGGCAAGTACTGGCTGTGCAAGCGCGCGCCGGCGTTCGTCAACGAAGCGCAGGAATGCCTGGGTGGCGCAGGCTATGTGGAGGAGTCGATGCTGCCGCGGCTGTACCGCCAGGCGCCATTGAATTCGATCTGGGAGGGCAGCGGCAACATCCAGTGCCTGGACGTTCTGCGCGCGCTGGCGCGTGAGCCGGAGGCGATGGCGGCGCTGCGCGGTGAGTTGGCGGCGGTGGCCGATCGCGATGCGCGCTATGCAGCGGCATTGCAGCGCTGGGCAGCGGCGCCACCGCCGGAGGAGGCGCAGGCGCGGCAGTTCTGCGAGCGCACTGCGCTGCTGCTGCAGGCGGCACTGCTGCTGCATGCGCGCAGTCCGATGGCGGAGGCGTTCGTGCGCAGCCGGCTGGACGGTGAACATGGGCTGGCATTCGGGACGTTGCCGGCCGGGTTGGATCTGTCGGCGATGCTGGTGCGTGCGCTGCCGTAGGGAATGGCCGACGGCGGAGCCCCTCGTGATGGGCGCTGATAGCGGCGGTGACCGCGCGAGTGGGTTGCGCAGGGGGCGCCGTGAACCCGTCCCTGGGAGCTTGGCCGCGGCACCCACGCCGCGGACACCCCTGCGCAACCCACCCGCGTGGCCTTGGACGGTTTCCGTGCCGTCCACCACGGAGTAAACAGGAAAAGCGGAGAGCGAAAAGCGAAAAGCCGCGGCAGTGCCGCGGCTTTTCCTGTAGCGCCGAGCCGATGCTCGGCTGGCTGGTAGCGCCGGGTCATACCCGGCGAACGCGGAGACCTCAGTGCTTGGCTTCTTCCTTGGCGGCATTGGCCTTGGCGTCATTGGCGACATCACGTGCCTTGTCGGCGACCTTCTGCGCAGCGTTGGCGGTGGCGTCGCTGGCGTGTGCGGCGGCGTCGGTTGCAGCGTCCTTGGCCTTGTCGGCGGCGTTGGCAGTGGCGTCGGCGGCCTTGTCCAGCGCCTGCTGGGTATCGGCGGCGGCCTGTTCGGAAGCGGCGGCGGTCTTGTCGGCGGCTTCCCGGGTGGCAGCGGCGGCCTTGTCGACGGCATCGCGGGCGGCAGCACCGGCACTGTCAGCGGCCTGCTGCGCGTCCTGCTTGGCCTGTTCGGCTTCCGGGCCCTTGCAGGCGGCCAGGGCCAGCAGCAGGGAGGCGGCCAGCAGGGTGGTGGTGATCGGACGAATCTTCATGGCGGTCTCCGGTGCTGCAATGGATGGGGACGCCAGCCTATTCATGCCATTGTGAAGACCGGGCAAAGAAAAAGCCGCTGGCGAACCAGCGGCTTTTCCAGAACAGCGTGAAGAAAGAAGTTATTACTTCTTGGCTTCTTCAGCAGCGTCCTTGGCCTTCTCGGCGGTGCCTTCAGCAGCCTTGGCAGCGTCAGCAGCGGCGCCGGCAGCAGCGTCGGTGGCAGCACCGGCGGTCTGGGCAGCGGCGTCGGTGGCAGCGTCAGCAGCGGTGGCGGCGGTGTCAGCGGCCTGCTGGGCAGCGTCGGCGGTCTGGGCGCCGGCAGCGGCGGCCTGGTCGGCAGCAGCCTGGGCTTCGGTGGCGGCTTCGTTGGCCGAAGCAGCGGCGTCCTGGGCAGCTTCCTGCTTCGAGCAGGCGGCCAGGGCCAGAGCCAGGGACATCGCGACCAGCAGCTTGTTGATGCTCATTGTGTGAATCCTCGTCGTTAGATTAGGCAACGCGCAACTGCGCGCCGGCAACATGATGACAAGCCAAGATTGGGTGTCAAGCGATCCCGCATTCATTTTTGCGAAATCATCGTTAAATCTTTTTAAATCAACTCGATGGCAATTGCAGTTGCTTCGCCGCCGCCGATGCAGAGGGTGGCAATGCCGCGCTTGCCACCGCGCGTGCGCAGGGCATTGACCAGGGTCACCACCAGCCGTGCACCGGATGCACCGATCGGATGACCCAGCGCGCAGGCGCCACCATTCACGTTGAGCTTGTCGTGCGGGATGCCCAGTTCGCGCATCGGTGCCATCGCGACCACGGCAAAGGCTTCGTTGATTTCGAACAGGTCGACCTGGTCGAGCGACCAGCCGGTCTTGGCCAGCAGCGTGTGCAGCGCGCCGATCGGGGCGGTGGTGAACCATTCCGGTTCCTGCGAATGGGTGGCATGGCCAACGATGCGCGCCAGCGGGGTGATGCCACGCGCGGCCGCATCTTCCTCGGTCAGCAGGACCACCGCGGCGGCGCCGTCGGAAATGCTGGAAGAGCTGGCTGCGGTCACGCTGCCGTCCTTCTTGAAGGCCGGACGCAGGGTCGGGATCTTGGCGATGTCGGAACGGCCCGGCTGCTCGTCGGTGGCGACCTCGACCTCGCCCTTGCGGGTGGCGACCTTCACCGCAACGATCTCGTCGGCGAACGCACCGTTGGCCTGCGCCGCCTGCGCGCGCCTGACCGACTCGATGGCGTAGGCGTCCTGCTCTTCGCGGCTGAACTTGTACTTGTCCACCGCGCACTCGGCGAATTCGCCCATGGCCTTGCCGTCATAGGCATTGACCAGGCCATCGTGGGCCATGTGGTCGACCGCCTGGAAGTTGCCGAAGCGGTTGCCGGTGCGCGAATTGGGCAGCATGTGCGGGGCGTTGGACATCGATTCCATGCCGCCGGCGACCACGACCCTGGCCGAACCGGCCTTGATCAGGTCATGCCCGAGCATGATGGTCTTCATGCCCGAGCCGCACACCTTGTTCAGCGTGGTGGCACCGGTCGACAGCGGAATGCCGGCGGCGATCGCGGCCTGGCGGGCGGGCGCCTGGCCGAGGTTGGCCGGCAGCACGCAGCCCATCAGGACTTCGGAAACGTCGCTGGCCGGCACACCCGATTGTTCCAGGGCGGCGGCGATGGCGGCCGCGCCGAGGGTGGGGGTGGGCACGCCGTTGAACTGGCCGAGGAAGGAGCCGATGGCGGTGCGCTTGGCGGCGGCGATGACGATGTTGGACATGGCAATCTCGTTGATGCGTAAGCAATGTTCGGAAAGGAGACCGGGGGCCGTTGGATACGTCCCGGTTTCCCGGCAGACTGCGTGGGGGTCGGCCCCAGTATAGAGGGTCGCGAAGGGCCGCCGCTGGGCGCGGCCGCACACCTGCCAGGCCGAGGGCAGGACAACGTTCATGGGAAGGAATCGATGGAACGCATGATGAAGGTGAGGTCCGGGCTGGCAACGGCGCTGGCGGTGGCACTGACGGCCTGTGGCGGCGGCGGGGGCGGCAGCAACATCCGTGTCGACCCGCCACCGACCACGCCGCCCACCCCGCCTCCGCCGACGACACCACCGCCGGCCAAGCCGCAGGAGCCGGCCTTCGATGCGCATCTTTCAGTCACCAACGCGCGTGCTGCTCAGGCGGCCGGCCTGACCGGGCAGGGCGTGCGCATCGGCATCGTCGATTCGGGCGTGCAGCGCAACGCGGTGGCGCTGAATGGACGGGTGCTCGCGAACCTGAACTACATCGATCCCGCCAGGAACAATCTGGCGGTCGACGACGTGGTCGGTCATGGCACCGCCGTGGCCAGCCTCGCCGCCGGTGCGGCGGTGGGATCGTGGCCGGGCGGCATCGCGCCGGGTGCGCAGATCGTCTCGGCGCGGATCATTTCCGACAAACCGCCGAGCGATGACGGCAGTGGCCAGGGCAATGCCTTCAGTGGGCCGCTGGGCGTGGCCCAGGTTCACCAGGACCTGATCAACTACAACGTGAAGGTGATGAACAATTCGTGGGGCGGCCTGTACTGGACCGACCTGCCGACCACCGCGCAGGTGGCCGCCGAATACCGGCCGTTCGTGATCAACCACCGTGGCCTGGTTGTCTTCGCTGCCGGCAACGATGGCCGCAGCGAGCCGAGCAGCCTGGCCGCGCTGCCCAGCCAGAAGGGCGTGGCCGGCACGCTGCCGGCGGCTGATCTGGAACGCGGCTGGCTGGTGGCCACGGCGGTGGATCCGTATACGCCGGGCGCATTGGCCAGCTATGCCAATGCCTGCGGCCAGGCGGCACGCTACTGCCTGGCAGCACCGGGCAGCGCGGTTTACCCGGATGCCAACGGTGGCAGCTACTACTGGAACTACGGCACCTCGTTCGCCGCGCCGCTGGTCTCCGGTGCGGCGGCGCTGGTCTGGCAACGTTTCCCCTACTTCAACAACGATCTGGTGCGGCAGACCCTGCTGGGCACCGCCAAGGACATCGGTGCGCCCGGGGTGGATCCGGTGTTCGGCTACGGCCTGCTCGACATCGGCCGCGCGATCAACGGACCCGGCCGCTTCGACTGGGGCGATGTGGTTGCCAACGTCGATGCCGGCTCGACCAACTCGATGTGGAGCAACGACATCACCGGCAACGGTGGCCTGGTCAAGCAGGGCGGGGGCAAGCTGGTACTGGCCGGCAACAACAGCTATTCCGGCGCCACCCGCATCGAGCGCGGCATCCTGTCGCTGCAGAACGGCGGCGTCATCCGCTCCAACGTGACGATCCTGCCCCAGGCCGACCCGGACTCCACCGGCCTGCAGTTCAATGGAGGCACGCCACGGGTGATCGGCAACGTGATCAACGGCAGCAGCGTGTTCCTCACCACCGGCAACACCACCGGCACCATCGAGGGCAACTACACCCAGCAAGCCGGTGCACAGCTGGTGATCGCGCTCGGTGCCAACGCGCTGCAGGTCACCGGCAACGCCACGATCGACGGTGGCGTGCGCGTACACGGCTTTGTGTCCGGCTACGTCCCGCAGAACGGCACGCGCCAGGACCTCATCCACGCCGCGGGGGGCCTGAACGGCACCTTCAGCACCCCGGCCAGCTCGACCGGTCTGCAGGGGCTGTCCCTGCTTCAGAGCAGCTATGGCTACGACAGCAACAACGCCTGGTTGAACGTGACCCAGGTCAGCGTCACCGCCGCGGCCAGTGGACTGGGCGCATCTGCGCAGGCGGCGGCGCAGCGTCTGGAAGGCGCATTCGCGGTGCTCGACGGCAACCCCGGCCTGCAGGGATCGCCCTTCGGTACGGCGGCCGGCGCGCTGCAGTGGGCCGGCGGGGGCCAGCAGGGCCTGGCGGACAGTCTGCAGAGCCTGTCCGGACAGGCGCATGCGCGTGCCGAGGCCGCCACGTTCGACAGCATCGACATGTCGCGGCGTGCGATTGCCGAGCGCTTCGATCGCGTACAGGCCACGCCACGGCTGCGCGGCAGCTGGCAGGAGGCGCTGGGCGAAGCCGGGCAGGGCAGCTTCGCCGGCAACAGCGCCGACAGCCGTGGCTGGATGGCCGGCCAGGACCTGCCATTGGGCAGCAACGGCCTGATGGGCGTGGCCTTCGGCGAGACCCGCAGCAATGGAGGCAGCAGCTTCGGTGGTGATCGCGGGCGTGATCGTCAGGCACAGGCGCAGCTGTACGCCGGATGGAGCCTGGGGCGTGGCTATGCGCTGGCCCAGCTCGGCAGTGGCCAGTTCACCCGCGCGCTGGATCGCCAGCTGCTGCTGGGCGCAGGCGCGTACGGCGTTTCTTCGCGCTATGGCGGTCGTTTCAGCAGTGCCAGCGTCGAAGGCGGATATCGCCTGGGCCGCGCCGGCGCTTCATTGACCCCCTACCTGGGCGCCAGCACCACGCGTGTCGATACCGATGCCTTCAATGAACTGGGCGGTTTCGGCTTCGGCCTGCGGGGAGATGCCACCGGCGTGCAGCGCAGCCAGATGCTGGCCGGCATCCGGGGGGAGCGTGGCTGGGGGCGTTGGACGCTGCGTGGACATGCCGAGTGGCAGCAGCGGCTGGACGGCGGTGACGCCGATTGGCAGGCCAGCTTTGTCGGCGTGGATGCCTGGGCGCCACTGGCAGGCTGGAATGCGCCGCGCGGCAGTGCGTTGATCGGCGTGGCGCTGGAATCGTGGTGGGGCCGCAATGGCCGCCTGAGCGTCGGCTTCGACCAGCGCGTCGGTGGCGAGGGCGCGCGGCAGGCCGCGTTGCGCTACAGCACCGGGTTCTGAGCCATCGGTCGCGCCGGGAAGACTCCCGGCGCGACACCTGCAGGCTCAGCCGCCGCGCAGGTTGCCCAGGCGCGGCGTGCTGCGGCCCAGCGGCATCTTCAGCTTGCCGATCGACAGGATGCGGCTTTCGGCGATGCGGTCGGCTGCGCGCTGCGGCGCGATGTTCTCGCGCTGCGACAGTTCGAAGATGCGGGTAAGGTTGTGGTAGATGCTGCGGATCAGGCGCATCGCGCGTTCGCGGTTGTAGCCGTCGATCTCCAGCGACACGTTCATCACGCCGCCGGCGTTGACCGCGTAGTCCGGCGCGTAGAGAATGCCGCGCGCGTGCAGTTCGTCGCCGATCTCCAGGCTCGACAGCTGGTTGTTTGCGGTGCCGCAGATGATCTTCGCCTTGATCCGCGGCAGGGTATCGGCGTTGATCGCGCCTTCCAGCGCGCACGGCGCGAACACGTCGGCGTTCACTTCATGGATCTCGTCCGGCTTGACCGCTTCGGCGCCGAAATCGCTGACCGCGCGATCCACCAGCGCACTGTCCAGGTCGGTGACGTACAGCTTGGCACCGCGGTCACGCAGCAGCTTCACCAGTTCCATGCCGATATGGCCCAGGCCCTGCACCGCGATGCTGGTCTTGCCCACTTCCTCGTGGCCGAACTTGAAGCGCATCGATGCCATCAGTGCCTGCAGTGCACCGTAGGCCGTGAAAGGCGCCGGGTCGCCGGAGCCGCCATGGACCTGGTGCACGCCGGTCACGAACTGGCTCTCCAGGTAGATGTTTTCCATGTCGTTGACGTCGGTGCCGACGTCCTCGGCGGTGATGTAGCGCCCGCCCAGCGAATCGACATAGCGGCCGAAGGCGCGGAACAGCACCTCGGTCTTGTCCACCTTCGGGTCGCCGATGATGACCGCCTTGCCGCCACCCACGTTGAGGCCGGCCAGCGCATTCTTGTAGGTCATCGTCCGGCTCAGCCGCAGCACGTCGGCCAGCGCCTCGTCGGTACTGGCGTAGGGGCGCATGCGCACGCCGCCCAGGGCCGGGCCCAGGGTGGTGTTGTGGATGGCGATGATCGCCTTCAGGCCGGCATCGTGGTTGTGGCAGAACACCACTTGTTCGTGGCCGGTGGTGGCGAGGGTTTCGAATAGCATGGCGTCTCCGATGGCGCGAACAGCGGCGAACTGCAGCGAACGGCCAGTGAACGGTAGGGTCCCAAAACAAAAAAAGCGACGTCGTCGGTGCAGGGGGACGGGTCGCGCGGCGCCATTCTAGTCCATTCGCCCGGTCGCTGCCGTCGACATCGGCGACCGTCCGGTTAAAGAAGATGAAAGTGCGGCCGATGCTGCGACGACGGCGGGTGGCCGGATTCGCGTGAAGAGGCAGGGCGGTCAGTGACGGCAAGGGCACCACAACGACAGGGCGGGCGGCGATGACGCCGGCCTGGTGGCGAAGGTTGCGCGGCTGGCTGGCGCGCTCGACCGGGGCAGCACCGTCACGCTTGGCGGCCGTATCACGACAGGCCGTGGCGGCCGCTGCGGCCAGCCTGCAGGGCGAGGCGTTGCCGGCCGGCGAGATCGCCGCACATCTGCAGCGCGGTCTGCATGCGCTGGCGCTGTATCCGCGGCTGGCTGGCGAGCCCGCCCCGCTCCAGGCGTCGGCGCTGGGCGAGGCGGTGGCGCGTGCGCTGCAGGACCGCGACTGGGCGGCCCGGCAGCTGCCGCGCCGCCCGCAGCTGCTGCCGCAGCTGATCCAGACGGTGAACGACGATGCGGCCTCGGCGCGGGTGATGGCGGCCATCATCGGCCAGGACCCGGTGCTGACCGGCAACCTGCTGCGCATCGCCAACAGCCCGGCCTACAAAGTGCATGAGCGGCCGGTGGAAAGCCTGCAGCGGGCGGTGACCCTGGTCGGTACCGAAGGCGTGCGCCAGATCATCAGCGCGGTGCTGGTGCAGCCGGTGATGCAGGTGCAGTGCGAGGTGTTTCCGCAGTTCAGCACGATCATCTGGGAGCACGCCCTGCTGGCGTCGCGTGCGGCGGCCGATCACGCGCGCACGGTCACCTTCGGCGACGCTTTCGCCGCCCAGTGGCTGGGGCTGGTGCAGGGACTGGGCTCGGCACTGGTGATGCGGCAGTTGCTGCAGGAAGCGCAGGCACGCGGCGAAACCGTAGAGCCGGCGCTGGCCCTGCAGCTGCTGCAGCAGTGGTCGTTGCCACTGGCACAACGCGTGGCTGCAGCCTGGGAGCTGCCCGAGCCGGTGCACCAGGCGTTGGCGCCGGAGGCGGACGGCCCGCTCGCCGACAGCCTGCGCCTGGCCCGTGCGGCGGCAGCGGCCAGCCTGCTGTGCCGGCATGGCCACGCCAGCCAGAACCGCATGCTGGCGCTGCTGGAACAACTGCCGTCGGCACCGCCGCATGCACTGCGCTGGATCTGGCGGCGCCTGCATGGGCGCAGCGTGGAAACGCTGGACGAAGCCGGGCAGGCGCAGGGCCGTCCGGTACCGTGAGCGCTACAGCTGCGATTCCACCGGCAGCCAGCTGATCACCCGTGCGGTCCAGCGTTTGCCGAGGCTGGCACCGGGCTCGGTCTCCACCCAGTGAGGAGGCGGTTGCCGTTCCAGCCAGCGCAGCGCATCGTTGTGGCCCAGGGCCAGCCACCAGCTGTACGCAGGGCTGGCCAGGCGCAGGTACTCGTCGCGCAGCTGCGCGCCGAGCACCGGGTCATCGAACAGCACGCCCATTTCGGTGTTGAGATAGGCCGAGCGCGGGTCGAGATTGAACGAGCCGACGAAGCCACGGCGGTTGTCGACCACGAATGCCTTGGTGTGCAGGCTGGCGCCGCTGCTGCCGAACAGGCTGGCATCGGGCCGGCCATGCGCCTTCAGTTCGTACAGCTGCACGCCGGCCTGCAGCAGCGGCACGCGGTAGCCCATGTAGCCGCCATGCACGGCCGCCACGTCGTTGGCAGCCAGTGAATTGGTGACCACGCCAACCTGCGCGCCACGTGTGGCCAGCGTCGAAAGTGCCTCGACGCCGTCGTGGCCGGGCACGAAATAGGGCGAAATCAACAGCGCACTGCGGCGGGTGCTGCGCAGTTCCTCGCTGAGCGTGCTGACCAGCCAGCTGCGGCGATCATCGTCGCGGTGCTTCATCGGTGGATCGGACGCGATCCGCACGTGCGCGCTCCAGTGCAGCGGTTCCGGGCTGGGCCGTTGCCGCTGGCGTGATTCGGCCACGCGCTGCAGGTAAGGCTGCGCCTTGGCATGCATCGCATCCAGGTCCGACTGGCGCACCAGCTGCCGCAACTGTGCATCGGTGTAGGACGCCAGCGCGGAAATCGGGATGGCCGCGCTGCTGTTCCAGTAGTCGTCGAAGATCCGGTTGGCCTGCTGCACGGCCGGCCCGGCCACGACCAGGTCCAGATCCTGGAAGTTCACGTCGTCACGCGCGCTGAAGTACTCCTCGCCGATGTTGCGGCCACCGACGATCGCAATGCGGCCATCGGCGATCCAGCTCTTGTTGTGCATGCGGTGGTTCACGCTGAAGGCGCGTTGCACCAGCTCCAGCGTGCGCGCGATGCCGCTGCGGTTGCGGAACGGGTTGTACAGGCGCAGCTCGATGTTGGGATGTGCATCGAGCGCCATCATCAAGGCGTCCTTGTCCTTGGCGTTCATGTCGTCGAGCAGGATGCGCACACGCACCCCACGCTCTGCGGCGTCGTACAGCGCCTTGGCCATCAGGTGGCCGACCAGGTCGTCGTGCCAGATGTAGTACTGCAGGTCCAGGCTCCGGCCAGCCTGTGCGGTGATCATTGCGCGTGCGGCGAAGGCATCCATGCCATCACTGAGGAAAGCCACGCCGGACTGCCCGGGATGGGCCTCCTGCAATGGCACGATCTGCTGGTCGATGCGGGTCTGCGCCGGCTGCAGTGGCAGCACCTGCGAGGGTGTGCCCCGTGCCTGCGGCGTGAGATGGTCGGCCAGCAGCAGGCCGGACAGCACCAGCAGCAACAGCGCAGCGAGAATGATTGCAGCGATGCGCAGCAGGCGTCGCCAGAAGGGCTTGGACAGGCTCATGCCCCGATGGTAGATCCACGTCATGCGTGGAAGAAGATCTGCAGGATCAATCCGGGCTCAGAGCCATTGCCTGCGGCAAGGGGGCCGACCCCGGCGGGCGTCACGGATGGGGTCGGCCCCCTTTTCACAGGAAAGGGCTCTGACCCGGGAGCCTCAGAAGCGCTCGTCGCTGCCCAGGTAACGCCACTGACCCGGCGACAGCGGCCCCAGCGCCACGCGGCCGATACGCAGCCGGCGCACCCCGATTACCTGCAACCCGGCGGTTGTCACCGCCGAACGCAGGCCCTTGGCGGTCAGCCCCTTGCCGGCGAACCGCAGCCGCTGCTCGCTCTGCCAGCTGACCTTGCCGCCGCCGGCCTCCTGCTGCAAACGTGCCATCAGCCATGGCCCACGCTCCGGGCCGCCCTCGGCCACTTCGATCAGGTATTCCTGCTCAGTGCGGCCCAGATTGCGCTGCAGATGCGCCAGCGTGGCCGGATCCTGGCTGACCACGACCAGGCCGCTATCGGCCGCAGGCAGTGATGCGGCCAGCTGCAGGCCGTGGAAATGCCGCTGCAGCGGTCGGATGTCGCTGGCATCGAGCTCGCTGCGGCTGTCACTGCTGACCAACGCGCACAGGGTTTCAGCGGCGACACCGGCCGGCTTGTTCAACAGCATGCTGACCCGTTCGGTCTTTTCGTCACTGGCCTGCTGGGCCACCACGATCACCGCGCTGTCATCGACCGGGCGCTGCGGCTGTTCCACCACCTCGCCATTGACGGTGACCCAGCCACCTTCGATGTAGCGCCGCGCTTCGCCGCGCGGGATGCCGAGCAGGGCGGACAGGCGTTTGTCGAGACGGATCGGTTCCATGGCGGGCAGGTCGGGCAGGGGGCGCGCAGTGTAGCTGCTGCGGCCGGTCAGCGCTGGCTGCGGTTGGCCAGCTCGGTCAGGTACAGGCGGGTATCGAACTCCAGTTGCAGGTAATCCGGCTCCATGTGCTGGCACAGCTGGTAGAAGGCCTTGTTGTGGTCGGCTTCCTTCAGGTGGGCCAGTTCATGCACCACGATCATGCGCAGGAACGCCGCCGGGGCCTGGCGGAACACGGTGGCGATGCGGATCTCGCGGCTGGCCTTGAGGCGGCCACCGTGCACGCGGGAAATGGCGGTGTGGGTGCCCAGCGCATGCTTGATCACTTCCAGCGTGTTGTCGTAGCAGACCTTGTTGAGCGGCACCGACTTGCGCAGGTAGCGGTCCTTCAGGTCCTGCGTGTAGTCGTACAGCTGGCGGTCGCTGCGTACCTCGTGCGGGTCGGGGTAGCGCTGTTGCAGCCAGGGGCCGAGCTTGCCCTGCGCCAGCAGTTCGCTGACCTGGGCGACCAGGGGTTCGGGATAGCCGGTGAGGTACTTCAGGACTGCCATGCAGGGGCGGCGGGGCGTCGGTAGAATGGGGCATCCAAGATTACACGCGGTACACATCGACCATGGCAAAGCCCAACGCGCTGCAGGAACAATTGCTCAAGGCCGGCCTGGCCAAGAAGTCCCAGGCAAGCGCCGCCGCGAGCGCGCAGGCCAAGGCCCGCCAGGGCAAGGCCGAATCGACCTCGGCCGAGGTCCAGCGCGAGGCCGAGCGGGCCCGTGCCGAGAAGGTCGAGCGTGACCGCGCGCTGGCTGCCGAGCGCAATGCGCAGGCCCGTCAGGCTGAGCAGAAAGCCCAGGCCCGGCAGATCATCAGCGCCCATGCCGTGCCTCACAAGGGCGATGACGAGTATCGCTTCAGCGATGGCGCAGCGATCCGCACCCTGCTGATCGACCCCAAGCTGCGCAAGGCGCTGTCGGTCGGTGTACTGGTCATCGTTGCCCACGGCGACGGCTACGCCCTGCTGCCGCGTGCCGCCGCCGAGAAGGTACGTGAACGCGCCCCGGAGGCGATCATCGTCGACCACGGCCAGCCGGGCTCGACCGCTGAGATCTCCACCGGCAACGCCGAGGACGACGCCTACTACGCCCAGTTCCAGGTACCCGACGACCTGGTCTGGTAAGGCGCGGCTGAACCGGCCGCTACGCCCGCCGGGCACGGCCCGGCGCTACCGTTTGCGGCGCAGTGTATCGTCCCCATATCAGGCGACACACCTGCGGAGGATGGCCATGGCCACCGGTTGGGCGGGAGACGGCGCGGTCCAGGACCAGATCGACGCCACCGTCGACGATGCGATCGCCCGCGCGCGGCGGCAGCTGCGCGAGGGCCCCGGTCTGGAACACTGTGAGGAATGCGACGCGCCGATCCCGTTGGCGCGGCGCCAGGCCGTGCCCGGTGTCCGGCTGTGCGTGGCGTGCCAGCAGGCGCGTGACGACGAAGAACAGGCGCATGCCGGCTACAACCGGCGTGGCAGCAAGGACAGCCAGTTGAGGTAAAGGTTGTTCGGCAGGGCTGCGCCCTGCACCTGCCGAAGCAACGTCAACGTCAACGTCAAAAGCGGGCATTCCGTGGGTTGGCGGGGCGGTGTGGGTAGGCAGGACACGCCGTAAACCCGTCCCTGGGGGCTCGATGGCGCCATCCATGGCGCCAACGGTCCTGCCTACCCACACCGCCCCACCTCTGACAGATTTCCGCGATCGGGTGGATCCACGCCATGCGTGGATGAAATCTGTCAGATATCGAAATAAATCGGGGTCAGATCCGTTTTCCGCAGGAAAACGGATCTGACCCCATCGGCATGTCCAACAGACCGCAGGAAACTGTCGAAGGCGGGGTGGGTCCGGTTGCGGGAGTGTCCGCGGCATGGATGCCGCGGCCAAGCCCCCACGGATGGGTTCACGGCGTCTCCCGCAACCGGACCCACCCCGCCATGCCACGGATAGCATGCTTTTGCTGTTGCCTTTGCCTTGGTTTGAAGCATCTGCGGGTGCAGGGCGCAGCCCTGCCGAATCCCCCAACCTTAGCCGTCGCCCTGGATGCCGCCTGGCGCTTGTCCCGGGTCGCGCCAGCGGCGCACCGTGCGCTGGAAGAACAGGTTGTTCGGCAGCTGCAGCACCGTGCCTTCGTGGCCGTCGCCGGTTTCCTGCAGCGTCGTGTAGATCAGGTTCACGTCGATCACCCGGCCCTTCAGGCCCGGCTTCTCGCCGTTCTCCAGCACTTCGATGTAGTCATGCAGGCGGAACGGGCGGGTGGTGAAGATCAGCAGCGTGCAGAAGATGTTGGACAGCACGCTCCACGCTGCGAAGAAGGCCACCGCACCCACGGCCGCGAAGCCGGTGAACGCGGTCCACAACACCGACGGCGAGGCGCCGAGCAAGCTGAGGATGTACAGCACTGCGCTGAAATAAACCACGAAACTGCTGATCCGGCGCGCGCCCATCGCCATCTCAGGCGGCAGCGTGTAGTGCTCGGCGAAGCGGCGGATCAAGCGCCGCGCCATCACCCGCAGCAGCCACGCGGCCAGCAGGGTGAGCAGGATCTTCACGGCGATACCCGCGTCGTGGAGCCAAGGGTAGGTCCAGGCCGGCAGGTGATCCTTCAGCGACAACATCATGGGGGCGACAACAGGTGGCAGTAACGACCTTCGATGTTACCCGGCGCGTGCCGTGGATTCGACCGCCGGGGCCCAGGCCAGGCACACCAGCTCCTGGCGATGCTGCTGCAGGCAGGCGCGGCCGTTGTCGGGGCGCAGCTGCAGCGACAGCCCCAATGCCTGCAGCACGACGCAGGCGGCGATCACCAGCAGGGCGGCGCAGGTTGGGCTGGACATGGCAGGACTCCCGGACGGTAGTTTCGCGAAGGACCATCCATGGATGCGGCAGCGGCAAAAAAGGTTGCATGCCATCGATCATCGATCGGTTCTAAACCTTTTCCCGGGTCGCCGCATCCAAGCGATATGCTCGACACCACCATGCCCGCGCCGCCTGCCGCCAACGACGCCGCCGACGAACCCGCCCTGGTGCGGGCGGCGGCCGCGGGCGACACCGCTGCCTATGAACTGCTGTACCGGCGTCACGCGCCGCGTGTATTCGCTGTGCTGTGGCGATTGTGTGGCGGCCAGCAGGCACGTGCCGAGGATGCGCTGCAGGAGGCTTTCCTGCAGGCCTGGAAAGCACTGCCGGGGTTCCGTTTCGAGAGCAGCCTGTCCACCTGGCTGCATCGGCTGGGCGTCAACGCCGCGCTGATGGAACTGCGCGGCCGGGCGGCCGGGCAGGATCACGACAGCCTGGACAATGTCGACGGCGGCCTGCAGGAACTGGCGGTGCATGACCGTTGTGCCGGGACCGAGCGCGATCTTGAGCGCGCGCTGTCGACACTGCCACCACGGGCGCGTGCGGTACTGGTGCTGCACGACATCGAAGGCTGGAAACACCAGGAAATCGCCGAGCAGCTGCAGATGGCCGTCGGCAGTTCCAAGGCACAGCTGCATCGTGCGCGCGGCCTGTTGCGCGCACGGCTGGGAGACATGACATGAGTACACACGAACACGATTCCGATCACGACCTGCTGGCCCGGCTGCGCGGGCTGCCGAACGAGCGCGATGTCCCCACCGATGGTTGGGCGCGCCTGTCGGCACAGCTGCCGCCGCGCGAACCGCAGGCAGCACCTCCGCCAACGGGCAACGTGGTGGCCCTGCCAACCCGTTCGCGGCGCCGCTTGTGGCTGCCGGTGGGCGCCGCGCTGGCCGCCAGCCTGGCACTGTATGCGGTGGCGCCGTGGCGCCACGCGCAGCCGGACACGCCGGTGCCGTCCGCGCTGCAGCTGCAGGCAGCGGCGATGACCGAACAGTACCAGCAGGCCGTGGCCGCGCTGCCCGATGGCCGGGCGCCGGAATGGCAGCCGGCCCTGCATGAACTGGATGAAAGCGCGGCGCAGATCCGTGCCGCCTTGGCGCAGGACCCGCGTGCGCCGCACCTGCTTGGCCAGCTCAAGCGCACCTACGCGCTGCGGCTGGAACTGACCCGGCAGGCGGCCTATGCCGCCGAGTCCGGCCTGACGACCTGAGGAGACCCCCCATGACCCGAACCCTGATTTCCTGCTGCGTCGCGCTGCTGCTGGCCCCCGCCGTGGCGCTGGCCGACACCCGTATCGACGAGCGCCACACCCTGGCCGCGGGCGGTCGCATCGAGCTGAGCAACGTCGCTGGCAAGGTCACCGTGCGTGGTTGGGACCGCAATGACGTGCAGCTCACCGGTACGCTCAGCGACGGCCTGCAGCTGCGCCAGGAGAAGAGCGCCAACCGTGTGCGCTGGGAGATCGAATACCCCCGCCGCAACAACAACGGCGGCGCGACGCTGGTGCTGAACGTGCCGCGTTCGGTGGAGTTGCTGCTGAGCACGGTCAGTGCCAGCCAGGACATCAGTGGCATCGATGTGCGACGGCTGCAGGCCGACACGGTCAGCGGCAGCCTGAGCGCGGCTGGCCGCAGTGGCGACAGCAAGCTCAACACGGTCAGTGGCAGCGTCAGCGCACGCCTGCAGACGCCGAAGCTGGATGTGAACACGGTCAGTGGCCGGATCCAGGCCGGCGGCGGCGTGTCCGGTGATATCGGTGCGCAGACGGTGTCCGGCCGGGTCGAGGTCGACGCCGGGCGCGTGCAGCGGCTGGGGGTGGAGACCGTCTCAGGCAGCATCGACCTGGCAGCAGCCGGGTTGGCGCCCGGCGGCCGCATCAATGTTGAATCGGTCAGTGCCTCGGTCACGCTGAGCCTGCCGCGCGCAGTGTCGGCACAGCTGTCGGTGAACAGCTTCAGCGGCTCGATCAACAGCGATGCCGGCCAGGTGGAGCGGCCACGCTACGGGCCGGGCAGCCACCTCGACACGCGGCTGGGCGGCGGCGACGGTGACATCCGCATCCAGTCGCATTCGGGCAGTGTGCGGGTACGCCTGGACCGCTGAGCACGGTCCGGCAGGCCGCGGCGGCAGCGCCGCCGCGGTCGGGGCTGGGTCAGCTGGCTTTCTTCAGCGCCCAGGTGGTGCCGAGGACTTCGATCTTGCCACCGGCCTTGCGGAACGCTGCCAGGTCCGAAGCGATCGAATCGCTGCTGACCACGGTGCTGGCGGCCGCGCCCTTGCGTTCGCTGCGGATGCTGTTGCTGGCCTTCGCGGGGGTCTTTGCCTTGCGGGGCATGGTTGCTCCTGTCAGGTGGAAGGGGAGGAAAGCGCGCAGGCATCGGCCTGGCGCAGGTAGTCCTGCCGCTCGCGGCGGCAGTCATCGCCGCCCATTGAGAACTGGCGGCAGATCGCCGGGCGCTGCGAATAGATCGTGCAGCGCAGGTGATAGGGATCGATCGCCGCGCACCAGCCTTCCTCGTTGCGCGCCATCACGGCACGGCCGTGCGCGTCGCGCGCGAGGAACTGGCCGGGTACCTGGTCGCCGGGCTGCAGCAGCACGGGCAACCGGCAACAGACCGCGTCACAACGGCGGCAGTCGATGGGTGCAGGTGCTGCGTCAGGTTGTAAGGCCTCAGGGGCCTGGCGGGTGCCCAAAGCGGGTCTCGATGGCGGCTCCGGTAGTGCGCGGACCATGAACGAGCCAGGAAGGCATGGCCGCTAGGCCCGCAGGGCGGGCCGGGCTGCAGGGTGGACACACCGGCGTGGCCGGTGGAAGGTGCAGCTGGAATCTAGCCGACCAAGAGTAACTTAGACCGCGTAACGTTTTGTTAATCCTGGCTGGCCGCAGCCAGCGCCAGGCCCTGGACCACGCCCAGCGAGGGCTCGCCGTGGACCATGCGGGCGCCCGGGAATGCCTCGGCCACGGCCTGGCGCAGGTAGCCGGCACGGGACATGCCGCCGGTCAGGAACACCGCATCCGGGTCGCCACCGATGTCGCTGCGGACCTGGGCCAGGAGTTCGCGGATCTGCTCCAGGTAGCCATGGGCGGCGGCGGCCAGGCCGTCGGCGCTGCTGTCGGCATGCAGGTCGCGGGCGATGTAGTCCAGCGTGCTGCGATGCTCGCTTGCAGCACTCAGGGCGATCTTGGCGCGTTCGACATCGCGGTACAGGCGGGCGGTATTGCCGGTGTCCTGCAGCGCCTGCAGGCGGTCGCCCCACGGTGCGTCCACATGATCGTACTTGTGCAGGCGGAACTCGCGCTGGCGGGTCATGTCCTGCACCGTGGCCGCTTCCACGTAGTGGTGGGCGGGCACGCGGGTGATGCCGCGACCGAACAGCGGCATGTAGCTGGACAGGCTCAGCGCCAGATCGATGTCGGTACCGCCGCGGGCGATACCCCAGGCGCGGTGGATGCGCGGGGCGTCGTCGCCGCCGACTTCGGCATGCGCGATGTCGGTGGTACCGCCACCGATGTCGACGATCACCGCCTGGTGCCGCTCGCGGCTTTCGGCGTGGTAATGCATGGCCGCCGCAGCCGGTTCCTCGAGGAAATCGATCTGGTCGAAGCCGGCCTGGGTGGCGGCCTCGCGCAGGATGTCCAGCGCCTGGTCGTTGCCGGCCGCACCGATCGAGCTGCGGAACTGCACCGGGCGACCGAGCAGGGCCGCGCGCAGCGGCTGGCCGAGCTGGGCGCTGGCGGTCAGTCGGATATGTTCGAGGATGTGCGCCGCGATACCGGTGATGGTCTGCTTCGCACGCGGGTGGAGGTTGTAGCCCAGCATCGACTTCGGGCTCTGCACCAGGTTGCCTTCGTGTTCCTCGAAATAGGCTTCCAGCGCTTCGTCACCGTAGACCGCGTTCTGCAGCAGGTCGCTGGCGCTGCGTTCCTTGCCGGCGCGGGCTTCCATCCATTCACGGCGCAGGGCACGCAGGGCTTCGCGGCGCAGCGCCTGCGGCGTGCGTTCCTGGCCGGCGGCACGGGCTGCGCGCGCGGCACTGTCGATCATCTGCTGCAGCTGGTTTTCCTGGCCGTCATCAAGCTGGAAGTCGTCCGGGTCGGGTACCACGCCAGGGAAATACACGCTGGTGCGGAACTGCTCGGCGTCGCCGAAGCGGATCGGCAGCAGTTTCCCCTCATGCACGATGGCGGCGGCGGAGTTGCTGGTACCGAAGTCGATGCCGAGGCGCATGGGTGAGTTCCGGGGGCGATCAGGGGCCGCGCACTCTGCTGCAGTTCGCCGCCGACTGCAAGTTCCGGCATCACGCTGCTCCCACTGCGGCCATTGCGGCGGCAGCGCACCGGCGGGGAAAGGGCGCCGAGGGCTGGCCGGTTACAATAGCCACTGTTGATTCACTTTGAGGTACTTGCCGATGTCGTCTGTTCCCGCCTGCCCGCAGTGCACCCTGGAAAACACCTACGCCGATGGCGCGCTGTGGATCTGCGCCGATTGCGGTTTCGAATGGACCGTCGAGGAAAGCGCCGGTTCGGCCCTGGTCGTGCGTGACAGCAACGGCAATACCCTGCAGGCCGGCGACACCGTCACCGTGATCAAGGACCTGAAGGTGAAGGGCTCGTCGATCCCGCTCAAGCAGGGCACGGTGATCCGCAACATCCGTCTGGTCGAGGACGATGCCGAGCACATCGAAGGCAACTCGGACAAGATCAAGGGCCTGGTGCTGAAGACCTGCTTCCTCAAGAAGGCCTGATCGCCTTCAGCGTCGCGCCTGTTGCTGGCTGCGCAGGCGCGCCAGGCTGTCCAGCTTGGCCTGGTAACGCGCCTGTTCAGTGGTTCCACCCAGCGACCGCGCGCGCAGCAGCTCGCGGTCGGCACGGGCGACCTGGCCGCTGAGGAAGTACGCGCGCGCCAGCCCGAAATGGAACTGGTGCGCGTTTTCATACAGTTGCACCGCGCGCCGGTAATAGCGGATGGCCGTGGCCAGATCGCCACGACGCTCGGCCGCCGCCCCCTGCATGTACTGCACGAAGGGATCTTCCCGCTGCACCGACGCCAGGCGCCGTTCCAGTACCAGTGCCTGCGTGGTCAGGCCCATCCGGCGGTACAGCACGCTGGCATTGGTCAGTGCCGCGTCCTGGCGGTCGTCCACGCGCAGCGCCTTTTCCAGCGCTGCCCGTGCGCCGGCCAGATCGCCCTGGCGGCTGTCGAGCACGCCCAGGTTGTTCCAGGTTGCCGAAAAGTCCGCATCCTGGGCCAGCGCCGCATCGAAGAATGCACGCGCGCCCGCCAGGTCGCCCACGGCCATGCGTTCGGCGCCGCGGTTGTTGTAGAAGTGCGCCAGCGCCCGCTCACCACTGATCGGGTGTGGGCCGCGGCGGTCGTACAGGATGTTGCGGTCCAGATCGACGGTGCCGTTGCGCCCCTCCACGAGCACGCCCACGTTGACGTGCCCCACGCTGTAGACCACGCCCTGGTTCTGGTCCTGGTACCAGGACACCACCCGGTCCACTTCCTGTACGCGCGCCTGGATGCGTGCCTCGCGTGCCAGGGTCACGAACAGCAGGGTGAAGGCCAGGCAGTTGGCGCGCCGGTGCTGCCAGATCTCCGACACGGTGTAGGTCGCGTTGGGGTCGTACTGCAGGTCCAGCGCCTGCGCACCGAAGATCATTTCAACCAGCGCCTGCAGGCGCTGCTCGCGCGCGTTGTGGCGGGCGATCACCTGTTTCTGCAGCATCTCACGCAGTTGCGGCGGAATGGCCAGTACCTGTTCCGGCGTTGGTACGGTCGCCACGCTGGGCGGCGTGGCTGGCGCCACGTAGGGGGCCGGCGGTGGCGGCTCCTGGGCCTGGGCGATGGGCGTGCAGGCGATCGCCAGCAACGGGGCAAGGAAGCAAGCGGCAAGACGGCGCATGGCGGTTCCCGGCGACGGCGGGCGCTCCCGCCTGGCGGCAGTGTAGACCCGCGGCAGGGGCCCCGCATCTACCGCCGGTCGGTCGCCGGTTCATCCACACGTGGTGTGGACCAGCCCTCGACAAAGCTGTGGACAACCGCATCGCAGCGTTGCCCCGCAAGCGATGTGAGGGGCTGGTGAAAAATTGTCCAGCTTGCCCGGCGCGGTCGCTGGCAGGATGATCGCCGCATGGACTTCGCCCCGATCCCGATTGCACCGGCGCAATGGCAGACGCTGCAGGATGCCTATGCCACGCCGCCACGCGCCTACCACCACTTCGGACACGTGCGTGCTGTGCTGCAGCACTGCCAGGACGTGGCCGATGGCCCGGGCTGGCAGCAGCCGGCCGAGGTCTACCTGGCCGTGCTCTACCACGACGCGATCTACGAGGCCGGCCGCAAGGACAACGAGGCGCGTTCGGCGGCGCTGGCGTTGCAGGCGATCGCCCGGGCGCCGGAACTGGCCGGGGTCGACGCGGCCCGGGTCGAGCAGTTGATCCTGCTGACCGCCCGGCATGGCGCGCTCGGCGCGGCGGATGTGGATGCCGAGGCCGCCCTGTTCCTGGACTGCGACATGGCGATCCTGGCCGCGCCCGAGCCGGTGTTCGCCGCTTACGATCGTGGCGTGGCCGAGGAATACAAGGGCGTGGTGCCGGGTTTCCTCTACCGCGCCGGCCGTCGTCGCTTCCTGCAGGGCCTGCTGCGTGCGCCGCGCATCTTCCTCAGCGACTTCTTCCACCAGCGCCTGGACGCGGCCGCGCGGGAAAACCTGCGCCGCCAGCTGGGCGCCTGAGCCGGGCCGTTACACTGGGGCCTGTCTCCCTATTGTCGCTTCCAACCGTGTCCGTTCCCGATCCCGATCCCCGCCCGCTGCCACCCGAAGAGCCCGGTCCCAACGAGTGCTGCGGCAGCGGCTGTCCGCTGTGCGTGCTGGACCTGTATGCCGATGAGCTGCAGCGCTATCGCAAGGCGTTGGCCGAATGGAAGGCACGGCATCCGGAGGCAACGCCATGAGCCGTGCACGCCTGGCGGCAGTGCTGGCACTGGTGGCGTTGCTGCTGTTCGTGGCCACTGCGCTGTGGACCCAGTTCGCACGCACCGACCTGGACTGGATGCGGGCCACGCTCAGCCTCTACCTGCATGGCCCGTGGGGGCTGGCGTTGCGCGCGGCGTACTGCGTGCTGGCGCTGGCCATCGCGGTACTCGGCATTGCGCTGTATCGCGGCAGCATCGGCCCACGCCGCAGCGCCGCCGCACCGCTGCTGTTCACCCTTTCCGCGCTGGGCCTGTCCACCGTCGCCATCGGTGACAGCTGGCTGCCGGAAGCAACCCCGCTGCTTGCACCGTTCATCCATGGGTTGGCGGCCAACACCGCGTTCCTGTGTGCCAGCGTGGGCATGCTGCTGCAGGCCTGGTACCTGCGCCGCGAACCGGGCTGGCAGTCTGCCGCCGGCCTGCTCTGGGGCTGGGCCTGGCTGGCGTTCGTTCTGTTGTGGCTGCATGTGCTGTGGCGCGCCGGTCCGCCACGCGGGCTGGGCCAGAAGGCCGTGATCGTCGTGATCGTGGGCTGGCTGTCGTACCTGGCGCTGGCGCTGTACCGGCGCAGTCGCCGCACCGTGGCCCACTGAATCCCCAACGGCCTGCGCCGGTACGTGCCGTGCACGCGGCGGCGGCGTATCGTGTGCGCATTCCATCGGGGACGCGATATGAAGCGTGCAGGGCTGGGCAGGGCAATGGGTGTGGTTCTGGCGCTGGCGGCGCTGCCGGCAATGGCGGCGGCCAACGTGCAGCAGTTCAGCCACGGGCGGTTCGAGCAGATTCCGGTGCACATGCCAGCCGGCACGCCGCAGCGGGTGGTGATCTGGTTCCATGAACCCACCGCCGGTGGTGATACCAGCCGCCTGCCGATCGAGGCCCTGCGTGCTGATGGCGCGATGGTCGCGGCCGTGGACATCGCGCATCTGCGCGGCGTGCTCAAGCGCGAGGGTGATCCGATCTGTTCGTTCGGTTCCGGCGACGTCGAGAACTTCTCGCGCTGGCTGCAGGCGTCCTTGCATCTGCCCGGCTACCACCTGCCGCTGGTCGGTGGTGACGGCGAAGGCGCCGAGATGGCCTATTCGCTGGCGGCACAGGCCGATACCCAGGTGTTCGCCGGCCTGCTGACCACCGGCTTCTGCCCGGACCACAGCCACGAGCGCATGGTCTGCGGCGACGGTGTGAAGCGGAACAGGCTGCAGCCGGCCGAACTGAACTTCCCGTGGTTGAGCGCCGCCGGCGACCACGGCTGCAAGGTGGGTGAAGCCGCCCGGTTCGTACAGCAGGTGGCGATGGCGCGCGAGTTCAAGCGCACCGCGCGCGGCGATGCTTCACCGGGGCTGGTGGCGGCGGCGCGGGTGATGGGCGCGCAGGCGGGCGTCAGCCTGGCACCGCCCCCGGCCGCGCTGAAGGGCCTGCCGGTGGTAGAGGTGCCGGCTGCCGGCAATGGCGACACGCTGGCCGTATTCGTTTCCGGCGATGGTGGCTGGGCGGGTTTGGACAAGGACGTGGCATCCTCGCTCAACGAGCATGGCGTGGCCGTGGTCGGCATCGACTCGCTGCGCTACTTCTGGAGCGAGCGCACGCCGAAGGGCTTCGCCGCTGACCTGCAGAAGATCATCGACCACTACCGCCAGCAGTGGCACCGCGACAAGGTGATGCTGATCGGCTTCTCGCAGGGCGCCGACGTGCTGCCGGCCACCATCAACCAGCTCGATGCCAGCACCCGCGAGGCGCTGGACCGTATCGTGCTGCTGTCGGTGGGGAAGAAGGCCGACTTCGAATTCCATGTCAGCAACTGGCTGGGGGGCGGCGGCGACGGTCTGCCGATCGCGCCGGAAGTGGCGAAGCTGCCGGCGGCGAAGACCCTCTGCGTGTATGGCGACAAGGATGACGACGCGCTGTGCCCGGACCTGCCGGCCAACGACGGCGTGCAGAAGGTGAAGCTGCCGGGCGACCATCACTTCAATGGTGATTACGACCGCCTGGCCGAGGTGATCCTCAAGGGCGGCGCGTAAACCGGAAAGCGGGCGAACCAGCGGTTCGCACCCACCAGAGCGAGCCGGTAGCGCCGGGCCATGCCCGGCGCCTCCGGGGGCGTCAGTTACGCCGCGGGTCCAGCGAGATCAACCGCGTGGCATCGAGCAGCGCGGCCGGCAGATGCATGCCGCCCGGTGCGGCCAGGTAGCGCGGCCGCCACTGCGGGTCGAACTTCGACTTGAAGCGGCGCAGGCCACTGAACCCGTAGAAGCGTTCGCCGTGCCGCGCCAGCAGGCCGGCCAGCCGGTTCCAGCGACCGGCCAGGCGATGCTGGGCCAGGCCGGACAGTGGGGCCATGCCCAGCGAGAAGCGCGCATAGCCCTGTGCCCGTCCCCACAGGAACAGCTCGATGAACAGGAAATCCATCGTTCCCTTCGGCGCCTCGCTGACGTGGCGCATCAGGTCCACCGACAGCTCGGCACCGGCCGGGGCCTGCCACAGGTTGGCGAAGGCCACGATCTGGCCCTCGGCTTCGACCAGTGCCACCGGGAAGCGCGCCAGGTAATCCGGGTCGTAGCTGCCCAGCGAGAAGCCCTTCTCGTCGCCGGCCTTGTCTTCCAGCCAGGCATTGGAAATTGCATGCAGGCGCGGCAGCAGGCTGGGAATCTCCTCCACCGGCGCCACGCGGAACGACAGGCCGCTGCGCTTGCCGCGGTTCCAGGCCTGGCGCAGGTCGGCACGTTCGCGGCCTTCCAGCCCGAAGTCATGCAGCGGCACTATGGCTTCCTCGCCCAGCTTGACCAGGCCCAGGCCGAGGTCGAGATAGGTCTGCCAGTAGGTCTCGCCAACCTGGTAGAACACCGGGCGAAGACCGAGCCGATCGGCTTCCTCGCGGAAGCGCCAGATCAACGCGCGCGCGACCTCCGGCGGCCCGACCGGATCGCCCATCGCGATCAGCGAGCCGCCATAGCGCTGCATCATCACGAAGCCCTGTTTGGCATCGTCGCGCAGCACTGCCTTGTCCGCGGTCAGCACCAGGCAGGCCTGGGTATCGGTGGCACCGGCCAGGACCAGCGCCAGCGATTGCAGCGTGGGTTCGTCGGCCGCCGGCAGCGGGCTGCGCGTGCTGTGCAGCAGCCGCGCCAGTCCGAACATCACCAGTGCGATGGCCACCACCAGCAGCGCACGCAGCGCACGTGGCGCGTTGCCGGACAGGGCGAATTCCCACCACAACTCGTTCTGGTATTCGACGTGACTGTAGGTGAAGAACAGCAGCCACGTGACCGCCACCAGCACCAGGCCGAGGTTGCGCAGCCACGGCCATGACCAGGCCTCGTCCAGCAGCGCACCCTGGCGGTAGAACTCGCGGCGTGCGGCCCACAGGGCCATTGCCACCAGCAGTGCGGACACCGCGATCAGCGGCTGGCCACCGCGCAGCCACAGCGGCAGCGGGGTGATCACGCACACCGCCATCGCCAGCATCCACGCCGCATGGCTGCGGCGGGCCAGGCCCTGGCCGATCAGCAGCAGCGCCACGCCGCTGAGACTGCCGATCAGATGCGAGGTTTCCAGGATCGGCAGCGAGGCGTTGACCAGATGACGGCGTGGCGTCGGCAGCGTGCCGTCGATGACCAGCGCGGCGCCGATGCTGAACGCTGCCAGCGCGATGATCTGCGGCAGCCACGGGCGCAGCGCGTTCCAGCCGGCCCGGGTTGCCCCGGCGCCAGCCTGCAGCGGCTGCCGCAGTGCGGGTGCCAGCGCAAGCAGCGTGGCCAATACCAGTGGCAGCACGTAATAGGTGACGCGGTAGATCAGCGCAGCGGCGAGTACCGCCGCCGGTGCCACCTGTGGCAGCAGCTTCAGCAGGCTCCATTCGAACACGCCCAGGCCGGCGGGAACGGTCGAGACCAGGCCGGCCAGCACCGCAACCAGGTACAGGCCGACGAAGCCGGGCAGGCCGGTCGGTGTCGAGTCCGGCAGCAGTACGTAGAACGCGGCGCTGGCCAGCACCAGCTCGATCACGCTGAGCACGGTGACGCCGATCATGGTGCGACGGTCAGGCAGCCACAAGGCGTGCCCGAGGACGCTGAACTGACGCCCCTCACGACCGACCAGCAGCAGGGTGGCCGCATAGGCGAGCAGCGCGACGATGCCGACCACGCGCACCGCTTCCGGATCGAGGGGTAGCGCCAGCGCCGCGGCCGCCGGTTCCATGCACAAGGCCACGCTGATCAGCAGCCACGCACCGAACACGAAGCCGAGCGTGCTCATCAGCACCACCTGGCCGATCTGCGCAAGGTCCAGGCCGGCGGTGCGGTAGCCGCGCAGGCGCACCGCGCCACCGGTCAGCGCGGCAAAGCCCACGGTCTGGCCGAGCGTGTGTGCAAGAAACGCCGTAATGCCGATGCGCGCCGGATGCACACGGATGCCGCTGCGGCGCAGGCCGATGGCATCAAAGCCGATCAGGCAGGCATAGCTGGCCAGGCCCAGCACGACGGTGAGCGCGATCTGCGTGCCACTGAGGTGGTGGAAGGCATGGCGGATCGCGCGGTAGCCGTTCTCATCGAACTCGTTGGCCAGGCCGTGCAGCGCCAGGGCGAGAATCAGCAGGGGGACGACGATGGTGAGGACCCGCTTCCATGCCGGGGTGGAGGGAGCGGTGGCGGGGTCGGTGGTTTCGGTCATCGGCGCAAGCGTGCGTCAGGGAGGGCGAGGGCGGTGTCAATGCAGCCGTGGCGCATCGTGCGCCTGTCGCTGGCATTTGACCAGCGTCGCTGTCGGAAGCCGGTAGTGACCGTGCGTGGATGGCGGCCCTGCACCCACCGTCGACCGGTTTGGAGGACAATGCAGGCCTGATCACCCGCAGGAGCCACGCCCATGATGGAGCGTTACGACGTCGGACCGCGCATGTCCGAAATGACCGTGTACAACAAGGTCGCCTACCTCTCCGGCCAGATTCCGGAAGACACCAGCCAGGACATCACCGGGCAGACCCGGCAGGTGCTGGCCGAGATCGACAAGCTGCTGGCGCTGGTGGCCAGTGACCGCCAGCACGTGCTGCGCGCCGAGGTATTCCTGGCCGACATCGCCGACTTCGACGGCATGAACAAGGCGTGGGACGAGTGGGTGGTCGAGGGTGCGACCCCGGCCCGCGCGACGTTCGAAGCCAAGCTGGCCCACGCCGAGTGGAAGGTCGAGATCGTGGTGACAGCGGCCGTGCCGTAACCCTTGTACGGGGCCAGATCCCTTTTTCCACGGAAAAGGGATCTGGCCCCTTGTTACAGGGGCAGCAGCTCGATGCAGTCCACCGGGCACGGCGGGATGCACAGCTCGCAGCCGGTGCACAGGTCGGCAATCACGGTGTGCATGTACTTGGCGCCGCCGACGATGGCGTCCACCGGACAGGCCTGGATGCACTTGGTGCAGCCGATGCAGTCGGCTTCCACGATCAGCGCCACCTGCGGCGCCTTGTGCGCGCCGCGCGATCGATCGAAGGGAATGGCAGGTACGCCCAGTACCTGCGCCAGTGCGCGCGCTCCCGCATCGCCACCGGGCGGGCAGCGGTCCACGCCCGCCTCGCCACGCGCCATCGCCTGCGCATACGGTCGGCAACCCTCGTAGCCGCATTGCCCGCATTGGGTCTGCGGCAGCAGGCGGTCGAGGCGTTCGGTGAGGGGCGGGATCAGGCTCATGCGTGGCGAAGGCTGCGCGTTGGGTTACTTCAGGGGTTTGCCGCGGAACCAGCGCTCGTGGGCCAGCGCCAGCATCGGCTTGTCTTCGGAACTGTCACCGTAGGCATGGATGCGCACGTAACGCGACAGATCGAACTGGCGACGGATGTGCTCGACCTTGCGCGGGCCACAGTCGCCACCGGCGTAGCGGCCGGTCAAGCGTCCGTCCTGGCTTTCCAGCCGGTTGCAGATCAACTGCAGGCCCAGCTGCTCGCACCACGGCCGCAGGTACAGGTCCAGCGAGCCGGACACGATCACCACGGTGTGCTGCTGTTCCTTGTGCCAGCGGATCTGCTCCAGCATTTCCGGGCGCACCACGTCGGGCAGGAACTCGCGCGAGAAGCCGGCGGCAAGGGTGGCGATGTCGTCACTGTGGCGGTCGCTGAAGGTCAGGCGGGTGACCCGCGCACGGATACGTTCGGCCGAGATCAGCTTCAGCTTGTACGCGAGCAGCCACGGGCCGACCTTCCACCAGGCCTGCGCCAGCTGTTCGGCAGTGGCCACGCGGCGCAGGAAACGGCCATAGGTATCGCAGGTGGTCACGGTGTGGTCGAAGTCGAACAGCGCCAGTTCCATTCCGTTGCCTCCCATCGCGTTGCCCCGTGGCCGGTGCCGCCGGCGGGCGTGGCCGCAACCACGCCCGCTGCAGGCATCAGCGGACCGGCATGCCCGGCTGCGCGCCGCTGTCGGCGTCCAGCAGCGCCAGCGCGCCACCGTCGAAACCGGCCGACAGGATCATGCCTTCGCTCAGGCCGAAGCGCATCTTGCGCGGGGCCAGGTTGGCGATGAACACCACGCTGCGGCCCACCAGCTTCTCCGGCTCGCCGTAGCTGCCACGGATGCCGGAGAAGATCTGGCGCTTGCCCAGCTCGCCGGCGTCCAGTTCGAAGCGCAGCAGCTTGTCCGAACCGTCCACGAACTCGCAGACCAGCACCTTGCCGATGCGCAGGTCGAGCTTGGCGAAATCGTCGATGCCGATGTAGGCCGGGGCGTCGGCGCCCTTGGCTTCGTCCTTGGCCGGTGCCGGTGCGGCCGGCTTGACCGCTTCGGTCCTGGCGGCGGGGGCGGCGGCAGCGGCCGGCTGCAGGGTGTCCTTGGAGGCGTCGATCATGGCGTCAATCTTCTTCGGGTCGATACGGGTGAACAGGGGGGTGTAGTCGGTGATGCGGTGGCCCAGCAGCGGCTGCGCCAGCTCGGTCCAGTCGTTCACCGGCGCGGCCAGGAAGGCCTCGGCCTGCGCGGCGGTGGCCGGCAACACCGGCTTCAGGGCGGTGACCAGCACGCGGAACAGGTTCAGGCCCTGGCTGCACACCGCCTGCAGCTGCGCGTCGGCGCCTTCCTGCTTGGCGATCACCCACGGCTTGACGTCGTCGATGTAGCGGTTGGCTTCGTCGGCCAGGGTCATGGTCAGTCGGATCGCCGCGGCCGGGTCGTTGCGCTCGTAGGCTTCACGGATCGGCGCCAGCCCATCGACGAAGCGCTGGTACTGCGCGGCATCGGGCAGCTGCGCGGCCAGCTGGCCGTCGAAGCGCTTGCTGATGAAGCCGGCGCAGCGGCTGGCCAGGTTGACGAACTTGCCGACCAGGTCGGCGTTGACGCGGGCGATGAAGTCACCCAGGTTCAGGTCGAGATCATCGACGCCACCGCCGGACTTGGCTGCGTAGTAGTAACGCAGTGCTTCCGGTTCCAGCCCCGCGTCGAGGAAGGTGCGCGCCATGACGAAGGTGCCGCGCGACTTGCTCATCTTGGCGCCGTCCACGGTCAGGTAGCCGTTGACGTGCAGGCGGGTCGGCGCGCGGTGGCCGGTACCGTGCAGCACCGCCGGCCAGAACAGGCCGTGGAAGTTGACGATGTCCTTGCCGATGAAGTGGTGCAGCTCGGTGCTGGTACCGGCACGCAGGTGCGATTCGAAGTCTTCGCCGAGATTGCCGCACAGGGTCTGGAAGCTGGACAGGTAGCCGATCGGCGCGTCCAGCCAGACATAGAAGTACTTGCCCGGCTGGCCGGGAATCTGGAAACCGAAATACGGTGCATCGCGCGAGATGTCCCACGCGCGCAGGCCACCTTCGGCATTGAGCCACTCACCCAGCTTGGCCTTCACGCCCGGCAGGGCGACGTCGCCGGCCAGCCATTCGCGCAGGAACGCATCGAAATGGCCCACCTCGAAGAAGAAGTGCTCCGAATCGCGCATTTCCGGCGTGGCACCGGAGATCACCGAACGCGGCTCCTTCAGGTCGGTCGGCGCATAGGTGGCGCCGCAGACTTCGCAGTTGTCGCCGTACTGGTCGGGGCTGCCGCAGTTCGGGCAGATGCCCTTGACGTAGCGGTCGGGCAGGAACATGCCCTTGGCCGGGTCGTAGAACTGCGCCACCGAACGGCGGCTGATGTGGCCGGCCGCTTCCAGCTTCAGGTAGAACTGCTCGGTCAGCGCCTTGTTGGCTGCCGAGTTGGTCGAGTCGTAGTGGTCGAAGGCCACGCCAAAGGCGGCGAAGTCACGTTCGTGGCTGGCCTGGATGTTGGCGATGAAGGTTTCCGGGGTGACCCCGGCCTTTTCCGCGGCCAGCATGATCGGCGTGCCATGGGTGTCGTCGGCGCACACGAACCAGGCCTTGCCGCCGCTCATTCGCCGCGCGCGCACCCAGATGTCGGCCTGGATGTAGCCGACCAGGTGGCCCAGGTGCAGCGGGCCGTTGGCGTAGGGCAGGGCGGTGGTGACGAGCGCGGTACGGGTCATGGTCGCGGGGTGAAGCCGAGGGGAACCGCAGAGTATCGCATGCCCGCAACGAGGTGACCCGGCCGGGGCCGGGTCACGGGGGTTCTGCGCGGGCCGGGGCGGTTACTCGCGCACCCAGGTCTGGGTACGGCAGATGAAGGCGATGCAGCCGGCCACGTCCAGCTTGGTGCCGCCGGTCTGCAGTTCCATCTTCGATTTGTAGGTCTTGCCGTTGGCCGGATCGAGGATGGTGCCGCCGGACCACTTGTTGCCGCCGTCGGACTTCAGGTTCCAGAGGATGGTCATGCCCTTGACCGGCTTGTTCCTGTTGGCGCCTTCGCAGCCATCGCAGATCGGGTTCGGGCCCTTGTCCGAATGCAGGATCTCGACCACCTTGCCGGTCAGGGTGCCATTGGCGGCCTGGCTGATCTCGACGATCGACTTCACCTTGCCGGTCTTGTCATCGATGGTCTTCCAGCGGCCGGCGGCACTGTCGGCGGCCTGCGCGGAGAGCGCGGCCAGGCACAGCGGCAGCGCCAGCAGCAGGGTCTTGAAGGTCTTGCGCATGGTCCCCTCCCAGGGTTCATTCCGGCACGATGCCGGTACAGGTCGACTGTATACCCATTCGGCGGGGTATGGGGAAGGGGGCGTTGGCCGGGTTGCACCCGGCACCCGCAGAGGCGAAGGCAACAGCAACAGCCAGCACTCCGCGGGATGGCGGGGTGGGTGCGGTTGCGGGGGACGCCGTGAACCCGTCCCTGGGGGCTTGGCCGCGGCATCCATGCCGCGGACACCCCCGCAAACGGACCCGCCCCACCTTCGACAGAGTCCTGCGATCTGCCGAAATGGAACGGCCTGCTCTTGGTGGGTGTCGACCTTGGTCGACACGTAGATCCACGCCGTGCATGGATGAATCACGATTGAAGAACGCTCAACCGACTTCGTAAAGCTCCAGCGGCAGACCATCCGGATCGGCCAAGAAGGTGAAACGGCGGCCGGTGTATTCGTCCACCCGGATCGGTTCGCAGTCCACGCTGTGCTCTGCCAGGCGCTGGATGAACGGTTCCAGTGTGGCCACGCGGAACGCGAGGTGGCGCAGGCCCTGGGCTTCGGGGCGGCTGGGGCGTGGCGGTGGCGAGGGGAAGGAGAACAGTTCCAGCTGGCCGCCGTCGGGCAGGGCCAGGTCCAGCTTCCAGGAGTCGCGCGCGGCACGGTAGTTCTCGGCCAGCACGCGCAGGCCGAGGATGCGCACGTAGAAGTCCTTCGAGCGCGCGTAGTCGCTGCAGATCAGGGCGGCGTGGTGGATGCCCAGCAGGGTGTCGGACGCAGCGGTCATTGCAGGATGTCCAGCCAGCGCTGGGCGATCTTCTGCGCCAGCGGATAGGGTTCGGGGTCATTGCGGTTGGTCAGCACGATCACGGTCAGGTGCTTTTCCGGGTGGCGCACGATCACGTTGCGGAAGCCGATGCTCTCGCCGCTGTGCCATTGCACCTGGCCGTTCAAGCGCCAGCCGAAACCGTAATGCGGCACGTCCGGTTCCGACGTGGTCGTGGCCGGGCTGAACATCGCGCGGCGCGAAGCTTTCGACAGCAGGCGGTCGTCATACAGTGCGGCGTCCCAGCGGGCGAGATCGTCCAGCGAGGAATAGATGCCGCCGTCGCCGAGCACGGCGCTGGTGGTGCTCTGGTCGGTGCGCTGCCAGCGGCCGTCAATCAGGCTGTAGCCATAGGCACGTGCCGCCACTGTATCAATACCGTCCTGGTGGGCCACGGTGCGGGCCATGCCCAGCGGCGCGAAGATGCGCTGCTGCAGGAAGGCGGCGAAATCCTGGCCGGACGCGCGGCCGACGATGAGCGCGAGCAGTGCATAGCCGCTGTTGCTGTAGCGGTACTGCGTGCCGGGTGCAAAGTTCAGGCGATCCTGGCCCGACAGCAGGGTCAGCACATCGGCGTCATGCACCTGGCGGGTGTCGGCCGGGTCCATCAGGTCTTCGTAGTCGAGCAGGCCGCTGGTATGCGACAGCAGCTGGCGGACGGTGATGGCCGCCGCTGCCGGCGGCAGCTCGGGCAGCCACTGGCGGGCGGTCTGGTCCAGCCCAAGCCGGCCGTCTTCCACCAGCAGCAACACCGCTGCGGCGGTGAACTGCTTGCTGACCGAGGCCAGCCGGAAGTTGCTGGCGGCGGTCACCGCAGTACCGTCTTCCACCACCGCCAGGCCGTAGCCGCGGCGGAACACCGGTTGTCCGTCATGCAGCACCAGCACTGCGGCGCCGGGCACCTGGCCATCGTAGGCCCGCATCAGGCCGTCGATACCCGCATCCGGTGGGGTCAGCACCGGTGCGGCGGAGGCGGCCAGCGGCAGCAGGCCCAGCACGACGGCGAACAGGGCGACGGCAGGGCGCATGGCGGCTCCGGACGGGTCAGGGCGAAGGGGCGGGGGGGCTGCTGGCGGGCTGCGCCATCCAGCGGTCCATCTTGCGGCCCAGCACATCCAGCGGCATCGAGCCGTCCTTCAGCAGCTCGGCGTGGAAGCGACGCAGGTCGAAGGCGGCGCCTTGGCGGGCCTTGGCCCTGTCGCGCAGGGCGACGATGGTGGTCAGGCCGGCCACGTTGGACAGCGCCTGGCCGGGCTGGGCCATGATCCGCTCGACTTCGGCGTTGGCGTCATCGCTGCTCATGTCCACGGTCTTCTGCAGGTAGGCCACGGCCTGCTGCTTGCTCCAGCCCTGGGCATTGACGCCGGTGTCGGCCACCACGCGCGCGGCGCGCAGCAGTCGCGAGTACAGGTAGCCGATACGGTCGTAGGGATCGGTGTAGACGCCGAGGTCTTCGCCCAGCGTTTCGGCGTACAGTCCCCAGCCTTCGACGAACGCAAGATCGCCACCGAGGCGACGGAAGCGCGGCAGCTTGGCCAGTTCCTGTTGCAGGCCCAGCTGCACGTGATGGCCGGGAACCGCTTCATGCAGGTACTGCACCGGCACGTTCCAGCGCTTGCGGCTCGGCAGGTCGCGGGTGTTGATGTACAGCACGCCCGGTTGCCCGGCCGCCGACGGCTGGTAGGCGGCAGCAGCGGCGGTCAGTGCGCGCTCCGGCTCCACCGCACGGACCTCCAGCGGTGCCTTCGGCAAGGTATCCAGCACCTGCGGCAGGCGCGCGTTGACCTGTTGCTGTACCTGGCGGTAGCGGTTGATCAGCGCATTGGCATCGCCGTACTGGAACTGGCGGTCGTTGCGCATGCTGCGCAGCAGCTTGGCCGGCGTGCCACGCAGCTTGGCATCCTTCATCACCGTGGCGATCTGCGCCTGCAGTTCCTGCACGCGCTGCTCGCCCAGCGCGTGCAGCTGCGCGGCGGTCTGGTCGCTGGCGGTGGTCTGCACGATCAGGTTGGCGTACCACGCCTGGCCATCGGGCAGCGCGCCCAGGCCACTGCTGGCGCGCGTGGCGGGCAGGTACTCGGTGGCGATGAAGCCGCGCAGGGCGCGGTAGGCCGGCATGATGCGCAGTTCGATCATGCGCTTGTACTCGGCGCTGATGCGGGCCTTGTCTTCAGCCGCGATGGTGTTCGGCATGGTGCGGATCGGCGACCAGAAGATGCTCTCTTCCGCGGTCGGCTTGATCACCGCATCCAGCTGCGGCAGCACCTTTTCCATCAGGTCGCGCGGCTGGACCACGCCCGCCTTCATGCCCTGGCGCATGTTGTCGATGGCCTGGTCGAACAGCTCGGGAATGCCGAGCGAGCGGCGCGACCAGGTGTCGTAGTCCTGCACGGTGTTGAAGGGCTGCGCGCCGGCGCCGGCACCGAGGATCGCCATGATGCTGCCGATGTTGTAGTACTGGCTGATCGGCATCATCCAGCTCGGGTAACGCTCGGCGGCGAGCGAGGCGCGCGCGTCGCGCACGAAGATCTCGTAGCTGAGCAGGTCCTGGCCCTGCAGTCCGTCGCTACCGACTTTTTCCACTTTGCCCAGCCATTGGGTGGTGAAGTCGTGCGACTGCTGGCGCCAGGCGGCGGACAGGATGTTGGGCAGCTGGTCGTTGTAGCGGGTCTCGCCCTGGAAGGTGGCCTGCAGCGGGTTCAACCGCATCGAGGCATCCCAGTATTCGTCGTACAGGCGTTCCAGCTGCACCTGCTTGGGTACGGCGCGGGCCGGCGCGACCGGACGCGGCGCGGCGCGGCGCGCCGAGCTGCCGCGGGCCGGCGCGGTGGCGCGGGCGGGCCTGGCCTTGGGTTTGGCAGCCTGGCGGGTCTGCGCGGCGGCAGGGCGGCTGGCCTTCTTCTTCGCTGCTTCGGCCGACGGCACGGCGCTGAACAGGAACAACGCGGCGATGGCGGCGGCCAGGACGCGAGTGGGATGCGGCATCAGGAGCTTCCGTGGAACACAGACGTGGAGCTTGCACGATCCGGCCGCGTACGGCCAGCGTGAAGGCGCAGTCAGCGTTTCGCTGCTGGGCCTTCAGTCAGCCGCGGCGGCGGCACGCAGCGCGCCCGCGCGGTCGGCGCCCAGATAGCGGGTGATCGCGCGCCGCATCAGGTACAGCAACGGAATCAGGGCGATCGCGAACCCCATCTTGTAGACGTAGTTGACGCTGGCGACCGCCAGGAACAGCGAGGTCGGCCAGTGCTGCGGGCCGAGCACAAAGGCGATCCAGATCACCACGAAGCTGTCCACCACCTGCGAGATCGCGGTCGAACCGGTGGCGCGCAGCCACACATGGCGTTCGCCGGTGGCCTGGCGGATGCGATGGAACACCGCCACGTCGATCAGTTGGCCGAGCAGGAAGGCCACCAGCGACCCGGCGATGGTCCACATGCCCTGGCCGAACACGGCGGCGAACGCGGCCTGGTAATCGGGCACGCCGTGGGCATCCATCGAGGTGACCCACCAGCTGGCCGGCGCCAGCGAGATGGCCGCGAACGCGAACAGGAAGCCGTAGCCGATCAGCACCACCGCCAGCCACGAGATGAAACGCACCCCGCGCTTGCCGAAGAACTCGTTGATGGTGTCGGTCATGATGAACACCACCGGCCACAGCAGCGTACCGGCGGTGAAGCTGAGCGAGCCGGTCTGGCCGAACAGGTTCCAGTTCAGCGGGTCGATGCCGAGGGTGTCTTCCAGGGCGAAGATCTTCACCCCGATCAGTTCGGCCAGCACCGCGTTGCCGCAGAAGAACGCAGCCAGCACGATGAACAGCAGGACCGCACGATCCTGCAGCGGGCGCTCGATCGGCGCCGGTGTCATGCGGTGCGTTCGCCAGCGCGGGTGAACGGCACGCTGGCCGGTGCCACGGCGCCACCGGAAATGATGAAGCTCATCGCCTGGTCCACGGTCCAGTCGGTGGGGGTGAGCAGCTCCACCGGCACGATTTCCAGATAGCCCGAGGTCGGGTTCGGCGTGGTCGGCACGTATACCGCGGCCAGCTCACGGTCGGTGCCGTGTTCCTTGATGACGCGGGTCACCAGGCCGACCGATTTCATGTCGCGGTGCGGGAAGTCGATCAGCACCACGCGCTGGGTGCTGCCCGGTTCGGTCTGCAGCATGTCCAGCAGCTTCTTGGCGCTGTCGTAGATGATGCTGGCCAGCGGAATGCGCTTGATGACCGCGCCGACCCAGCGCAGCAGGCGCTGGCCGAGCACGCGGCGGCTGGCCACGCCCACCGCCAGGATCACCAGCAGGGTGGCCAGCAGGGCGATGGTGTCCTGGATCCACTCGGCACGGACCCAGCCGAGGTAATGCGGGAAGCTGGTCGCGATCTGTTCGGACAGCGGCACCACCAGCGGGCTGGAGATGCCCGACAGCAGCACGAACACGAACTTGACCACGACCCAGGTCAGCCAGATCGGCAGCAGGGTCAGCAGGCCGGTCAGGAACAGGCGCTGCAGGGAGGGACGGGGAACCAGGGCGGGGGCTTCGAGCGACATGTGTGCATTGTAGCGGTCAGTACCGGTCGATTACGCTGGGCAATCGACAGCGGCAACGGCACATGGAAGGGAAGCTGTGTTGAGGATTCTGCGCGGACTGGGCTGGACCCTGGCGGGCGTGCTGGTGCTGGCCATCGTGGTGTGGTGCGCCTCACGCATGTGGCCGGTGCCCGAATCGCGGCTGCAGGCGCAGCAACGGCTGGAAGCGCGGCTGCCGGCGATCGGGCGCAATGGCTATCCGCTGCTGTGGACGCTGGCGTTTGACGACCTGGATAGCCGCCAGCGCGAGCAGGCGCTGGCCGAGGACGTGCGGCGCTGGGAGGCCGACCCGCGCGGTGACAGGCTCACGCCGTCGCACCTTGCGGCGAACCATCGTGAACTGCGCGCGCGGGCGTCCGCCAGCTGCGGGCCCAGCGCCCGCGACTGCCTGGCACAGGTGCGGGCCGACCCGCAGCGGTTTGCCGACGCCCATGCCGGCCACCACCAGCTGCACGCACGGCTGGACGCGCTGGCCGACGCGGACCACTTCGTGTCGCCGTTCCGGCCGAAGGGCGACGGGATGATGGTGCCGCTGCCGACCTACGGGCTGATGCTCGATGCCACCAGTGCACGTGCGCTGGCCTATGTGCAGGGCGATATCGATGGCGCGCTGCGTGGCAGCTGCCGTGGCCTGCAGCTGGGTCGTCGGCTGGTGCCCGGTGGCAGCTATCTGGTCGAGAGCATCATCGGCGCCAGCCTGGTGCAGGCCAATGCGCAGCTGCTGGCCGACATGCTGGTGGAATTGCCTGCCGACCACCCGCTGCCGGACGAATGTGAACGTGCCATGCAGCCGATGCTGGCCGACGAGCAGAGCCTGTGCCGTGCAATGCAGGGCGAGTACGCGATGAGCCGCGCGGCAATCGAGTCTTCGGCCCGGGAATTTGGCGGGGTCCTGGTGCTGGACCGCAGCAGCACGCTGGCGCGCGCGGCCGGCAATCTGGGTTGGGCCTGTGGGGCGGCAGCGACCGTGGCACTGGAGGCGGATCGCCCACTGCCGGTAGCGGCACCGCTGCAGCATGACTTCGGGTGCCTGTCGAACGTGATGGGCTGCGTGCTGACCGACATCGCTGGCCCGGTCTATCCCGCCTATTCGTCACGCACCCAGGATGCCGCGGCGATGCTGCGCCTGCTGGGCGCGCAACGCTGGCTGCGGCAGCAGGCGGGAGACCCGATGGATGCGCTGCAACGGTTGCCGGCGCAGTTCGCCTCGCCGGTGCGGGTGCCGCAGCTCGCCGCCGACGGGCGTTCCCTGCAGGTGCCGCGTCGCTCGCCCACCCGCGGCAACGACGAAAGCCCATGGCTGTCGGTGCCACTGGTGGCCGCTGACGCCGCAACAGCAACCGCAACCGCCCGCGCCCGCGACTGAGCAGAACCCTGGTCGGCGCCGGCCAGCGGATCGAATGCCCAGCCATCGCCCACGCTCTGCAGCGTCCAGCGCTGGCTGCTGCGCAGTGGGTGCCAGCGCACGCTCTCCTTGTCGTCCTCGATGCTGCCCTCGGTACGTTTCACCTTGCGCGTGGAAAAGTTCACGCTCACCGAGGTGGTCTGTCCGGAATTGCGCATCACCGAGTTCTGGTCGTAGCCGATCAGCGCGAAGGCATCGTCCTGCCACCGGAAGGTGAAGGCGGTGGTCCCCATCGACCAGCTTCCCGCGCTGGAGAAGGAAAACAGGGCTACCCTCAACGTGCCGCGCTGGATGCTGACACCGCCATCCTCAAGCGGGTCGCTCATCACCGGGTTGTCCGGGCGCGGAATCAGCTGGTGGTCCTGCACCGCCAGCACATAGCCGGCCGGGCGTGACCACGCAACGGCGAGAATGCGGGGGTTGCTGTCGTACGGCGATGGGCCGAAGCCATCGTGCTCGATGACGTTGCGCGGGTCCTGCTGGCGCAGTACCAGGACCAGATCAGCGCGGCCATCCTGGTCGAGATCGCCTTCGATGCTGGATTCAAGCGTCCAGCCGTTGGGCACGAAGCCGGCCGCATTGGCGGCCTGTGCCGGCAGCGTCGGGTACTGCACAGGCGGCAGGTCGAGGGAATGGGCCGCAAAGGGCAGGGCGGTCAGCAGTGCGGCAACGGCGGACGGGCGCATCGGAGCCTCCATGGCAGGGAGGCAGAGGATAGCGCCCGCGCACGGGGTCAGCGCGCGTGGGGCTTCAACCGCAGGTAGACCTGCTTGCGCACCTGGGCCACCACCTCGCCGCTTTCATCAACCACGTCGTTGCTGAACCAGCGCAGCACCTTGTCACCATTGGCGGCTTCGGCACGCAGCTCATCCAGCAGCGTGTCGTCGATGCGGAAGGAGGTGCGCACCGTGCCGCGGCCGGGCTTGAGGAAGTCGATGGCGCCTGCGCGGTCCCACACGTAGTAGTCGCGGCCGAGGATGTGCAGCAGGCCCAGCATCCAGAACGGATCGGTCATCGCGAACAGGCTGCCACCGAAGTGGGTGCCGACGTAGTTGCGGTTCCACGGCCTCAGGCGCAGCGCGACGTCGATCTGCCGATAGTCGGGCGTGATGCGGGTGACGTGGATCCCGGTGAACAGGAACGGCGGCCAGAGGTTGATGCCGAAGCGGAACAGGCGGGCGTTCATGCGGATCCGGGGCGCTGGGCGAGGCGCCCAGTCTAACCATTCGCATGCGTATGTTGCGCCCCGGTGACGCCGGTCACGCTTCGCCGTCGACCACATACCCGTCGCGGCCATTGGCCTTGGCCTGGTACAGGGCGGCGTCGGCGCCTTCGACGAAATGGTGTGGCTGCAGCTCGGCGCCGGGCACGCGGGTGAACACGCCGATGGTGAGCGTGACCCGGTCGTCGCTGCCATCGCCATGGGCGGGCAGCGTACGCACGCAGTCGATCAGATCCTGGATCACCTGCCGCGCACCTTCGGCCGGGGTATCGGGCAGCACCAGCGCGAATTCGTCGCCGCCGTAGCGTGCAGCCATGTCGCGCGGCCGGCGTGCATGCGCGCCAATCAGCTGGGCAACGTCCCGCAGCACGCGGTCGCCGACCTGGTGGCCGTGGCGGTCGTTGTGGCGCTTGAAGTGGTCGACGTCGATCAACGCCAGGCTCAGTGGCTTGCCGCTGCGTCGTGCGGCATCGCACTCCTGCTGCAGCGACTGCTCGAAGCGCAGCCGGTTGCCAAGGCCGGTCAGGGCATCGCGGTTGGCCTGGCGGTGCCAGGCCGAGATCCTCCAGATCGCCCAGCACAGCAGCACCAGCACGATGCCCAGCAGGGCGGTGGCCGGCGCCCACCACAGGTCACCGGCCCGCAGCAGCAGCCAGCTCAGCAGCGGCGCCGCGGGCAGCGACATCAGCGCCACCAGCCAGGGCAGGCGCAGACCGAGCAGGATCACGCACAGCGCCACCAGGACGGCACTGATCACGTGTTGCCAGGGGCGTGGCAGCACGTCGATCTGCTTGTGCTGCAGCAGCATCGAGGCGATGTTGGCCTGGTACTCGCTGCCGCTCATCCAGAACTCGCGGGTGGTCGGGGTCAGCAGCCGTGGTGCGATGCCGCTGGCGGTCATGCCCACCACGATGCGGCGGCCATGCAGCATCGCCATGTCCACGTGACCATCCAGTACGTCGGCATAGGACACCTGTGGCAGCCGTTCGGGTGGCCCGGCATAGCGCACCCGCACGTAGTCGTCCCGCCGCCATTGATACGGGGAATCCACCTCCGGGTCTGGGTCGGGCAGCCCGCGTGCGGCGCCGGCCGGCAGTCCGGCAAGGGCCAGCCCCAGCGCCGGCCAGTGGGCCTTGCCGATGCCAGCGTGCAGATAGACGCCGCGGGCCACACCATCACCGTCCACTTCCACGTCGGTATGGCCGATGGCGGCCGCACTGGCGGCGATCTGCGGGATCGGCAGCATTTCCTCGGCCATGCGGTCGCCGGCCGCGGGCGCGGCCAGCACCGGCAGGACAACGCGCCCGTTGCGCCGTATCGCGGCAGCCAGCGTTTCGTCCTGGCGATTGTCGCGACGGTCCGGCTCGGACAGCATCAGGTCCAGTGCCACGCGTTCAACGCCGGCATCGGTCAGCCGGTCCAGCAGCCGTGCATGGACCGAGCGCGGCCACGGCCACTGGCCGATGCGCTGCAGGCTGCCTTCGTCGATCGCCACGATCAGCACGCTGGGGTCGGGGCGGTACTCCCAGCCACCGACCATCGCGTCGTAGGCGGTTTCGTCCTGGCGCCACAGCCACTGGCCCTGGCTGGCCACGGCCGTCAGTATTCCGGCCAGCGCCGCCAGCAGGATCCGCTTCGACCACGGCAGCGGTGAGCGCCTCACAACAACAGCCACAGCAGCAGTGCGCCGCCGCCGGCACCGTAGCAGAGACGGCACGGCAAGGTGATCTGCTGGGCGGGCGAGAATTCGCCGGCGTGGCCGTCATCGTCGATGTACTGCACGCGCACATGCAGCGTGCCGCGCCACGGGCGCTTGAACCTGATCTGCGGTTCGGTCAAGGTTTCGTCGACCTGCGGCGCCTTGAAGTCGCCACGGCGGTCAACCTGCACCCGGTAGCGCTGGCCTTCGCTGCCGGCCTGCCAGCGCAGGGTCAGTTCGCCGTGCGCGGCTTCGGGCGGCTGCAGCGCGGGATCAACCGGTTCGTTGCTGAGCTGCAGCGGCAGTGCCTGGCCATAGCGTCCCTGGTGGCCGTTTGCATCGCGCGAGGCAACCCGCCAGAAGTACTGGCCAGGCGGCAGTGGCTGCGCCAGGCGCAGGTCGGTTCCGGCGCTGGCCTGTTCCTGCAGGGGCTGTGCGAAGGTGGCATCGGCCGCGATCTGCAGCACGCTGCTGCGCGCGCCGGGGGCCTGGGTCCAGCGGAAGCGGGGACGATCGCTGTTGACGGTCTGCCCGTGCAGCGGCGATACGGTGATCGGCGGTGGCGGCTGGTCGCTGAGTTCGAAATCGGCGCTGGCGTCGAGGCCTTCCACGCCCTGCGCATCGACCGCGCGCAGCAGGACGCGCAGCTGGCCCGGCGGCAGGTCGCCGATGGCCAGGCGGGTATCGGTGGTGGTGGCAGCAAACAGCAGGATTTCCGGTGTGGTTGCCTGCACCACTTCCACGCGGTAGTGCGCGGCGCCGGTGACCGGCGCCCACGCCAGCAGTGCCGGCAGGGGCGCCAGGCGCAGTTCGTCGTTGCGCAGCTGCGGTGCCGGCAGCAGCGGGGAGACCGCGTCCGGTGCGGCATCGGCGCTGCCGCTGAGCGTGGCCTGGCCCGGCCGGACCAGGCGCTGTCCGTGGGTGTTGCCGACCTGCACCTTGCCCTGGAGCACTTCGGTGGCGCCCACATGGCCGGCGTCTCCGGCACTGACGCGGAACACGGTGCCGCGCACGCTGCTGGTGGCGGTGGGCGCATCGATGATGTAACGCGATGCCGGACCGCGCGCGGGCGTCACCCGATTGCTGGCGCGGCCCTGCTGCAGGCGCAGGCGGGTGTCCACCATGCCGGTGTGGCCATAGCGGCTGAGCTGGTCCAGGCGCAGGCGCGAGTACTCACGCAGCTGCAGGCGCGATGCATCGGCAAACTCCAGCGTGACGCTGGATTCGCCCTCGGTCTGCACGGTGTCACCGATGTGCAGCTGCTCGCCGGCCTGGATGGCGCGGCTGGCGCTGCCGTCGCCGGCGGACAGTTCGACCTTGCCGCGGACCGAGAGCACCCGCGCCGGCGCCGGTTCGGTGCGCAGCCAGCTGATCGGAAAGCGCAGCAGCTGGCCGGGCGGCAGCCGGTAGGGGTTGTCGATGCGGTTGTGCTGCTGGAGCTGTTGCCAGCGCACCGAGGGCTTCAGGTACACGCCTCCCAGGTCCCACAGGGTATCGCCGGGGCGGACCCGGTAGTTCCAGTCCTGCGCGGCCGCGATGGCCGGCAGCAGAAGGAGGGCACAGAGGACGGCGCCCCTGGAGCGCATGGCAGAAAACAGCGAGCGGACGAAGGTCACAGTTTTGCAATCCCGGCAATGCGGGGGTGCAGCTGCAAGACCCCATGGCCCCGACCTCATCCCCCCGAACGGATCGTGGCGGCCGTACGGCCGCCATCGCACGCATTATTGCCCGCGTCCAGTGCAGGGATTCTGAACGAACCCGGCTGCCGTTCAGAACAGCAGGGATGCCATCCTGCGCCGGTACTGGCCGACCAGGTCCTCGTCGGAGATCACATTGAAGGCATCGATCAGCGCCTTGCGCGGCAGGCCGTCCTCGAAACTCCGGTCGATCCGCAGCATTTCCAGGAATTGTGCCAGCGCGGCTTCGTCATGGCCGCCCAGCAGCAGCTGCACGCCGCGCAGGTGGCGGGCCCTGAGGTCGTTGCCGTCGGCGGCGATACGCGCGTCCAGCACCTCGGCGGCCGGGGCGTCCTTCAGCGCCGCGGCAAAGGACAGGCGGGCGCGGGCGCGCACGGCGCGGTCGTCGGTGGCCAGGTTGGCGGGGAGGCCGTCGATCAGCGTGCCGGCTTCGTCCACGCCGCCGATCTGCAGCAGGGCCAGGGCCAGGTCGAGCTTCAGTTCGTCCTTGTCCGGCTCGGCGGCGATCTGCGCACGCAGTACATCCACCTGCGCCTGCGGATCCAGCGGCGCTTCGTCTTCGGCGGCGGTGTCACCGACATCAGCCGGCACGATGCCGTGCTGGGCCAGGAATTCACGCAGCTGGCCTTCCGGAATGGCACCCGGGAAGCCGTCCACCAGCTGCCCGCCCTTGACCAGGAACACGGTCGGCACCGAGCGGATCTGGAAGGCGGCGGCGATCTGCTGTTCCTTGTCGACGTCGACCTTGGCCAGCTCGAAGGCGCCGTTGTACTCAGCGGCCAGCTTTTCCAGCATCGGGCCCAGGGTCTTGCACGGCCCGCACCACGTGGCCCAGAAGTCGACCAGCACTGGCGTCTGCAGCGACTTCTGCAGGACTTCGGCCTCGAAGGTCGCAGTGGTGGCGTCGAATACGTAGGTCGTTTCGGTCATGGGGGAGGCATCGTTTGGCATCTGGAGACCGATTCTATGGTGACGATCGCTGCCGGTCTCAACCCGGGGTGCGGCAAATGCCCGACAATGCGGTCTCCCCGTTGCCGTTGTTCCGGAGCCCGCATGTCGTCACTGTCCCCGTTGTTGCGCCTGTCCGGCCTGGTCGCTGCGCTGCTGTTCGTGCTGGCGGTACTCGGCTTCGGTGCCGGCCTGGACGGTTATGCACAGGTCCGCCATCCGGTGGCCCTGCTGGGCGCGCAGGGCGTGCCGCATGCCCTGGCCTTCAATCTGCTGGGCTTCGTGCTGCCGGGCCTGCTGGCGGTTGTCGTGGCCGAGTGCCTGCGCCGTGGACTCCCCGCAACGGCAGGGTGGGCGCCGCGGGTGGGCAGCCAGATGCTGCTGCTGGCGGGACTGGCCTTTGCCGCCATGGGCCTGCTGCCGCTGGACGTGGACGACCTGCATGGCCCGGCCAGCCAACTGCACGCCAGCGCCTGGATGATCTGGGTGCTGGGCTTTGTCGCCGGCACCCTGCTGCTGGGCATGTCCCGGTTGCGCCAGGCGCAGGGCCGTGGCCTGGGGGGAATGGCGGTGGCCTGCGGCGCGCTGGCGGGGCTTGCCGCCTTCGCCCTGCAGGGATTGCTGCCGGCACCGCTGGCGCAGCGGATTGCGTTCGCCTGCTGGGCGGGCTGGCTGGCGCTGGCCCTGCCGCTGTCGCGGCCACGCTGAGACCGCTTCCGGGTGCCCGTGGCACCCATGGCCGGCGGACAGGATTGGAGCCATTTGCCGCACTGCGGTACGCTGTACCGCTTTGCCGCCGCATCCGCGTGTTCCATGACCAGCGCTGAAACCAACGCCTACGACCCGCAGCAGGTTGAATCCGCCGCCCAGCAGTACTGGGACGCCACTCGTGCCTTCGAAGTCGACGAGACTTCGGACAAGCCGAAGTACTACTGCCTGTCGATGCTCCCGTACCCGTCCGGTGCGCTGCACATGGGCCACGTGCGCAATTACACCATCGGCGACGTGATCAGCCGCTACAAGCGCATGACCGGCCACAACGTGCTGCAGCCGATGGGCTGGGACGCGTTCGGCCTGCCTGCGGAAAATGCCGCGATCAAGAACAAGACCGCACCGGCGGCGTGGACGTACAAGAACATCGAGCACATGCGTGGCCAGTTCAAGGCCATGGGCTATGCGGTGGACTGGTCGCGCGAATTCGCCACCTGCCGCCCGGACTACTACGTCCACGAGCAGCGCATGTTCACCCGCCTGATGCGCAAGGGCCTGGCCTACCGCCGCAACGCGGTGGTGAACTGGGACCCGGTCGACCAGACCGTGCTGGCCAACGAGCAGGTCATCGACGGCCGTGGCTGGCGCTCCGGCGCGCTGGTCGAAAAGCGCGAGATTCCGCAGTGGTTCCTGCGCATTACCGATTATGCCCAGGAGCTGCTGGACGGCCTGGATGAACTGGATGGCTGGCCGGACTCGGTCAAGACCATGCAGCGCAACTGGATCGGCCGTTCCGAAGGCCTGGAGATCCAGTTCGACGTGCGTGACGTCGACGGCGGCGTGCTGGACCCGCTGCGTGTGTTCACCACCCGCCCGGACACCGTGATGGGCGTGACCTTCGTGTCGATCGCCGCCGAGCACCCGCTGGCGCTGCACGCGGCGAAGAACAACCCGGAACTGGCTGCGCTGCTGTCGGAAATGAAGCAGGGCGGCGTGTCCGAGGCCGAGCTGGAGACCCAGGAAAAGCGCGGCATGGACACCGGCCTGCGTGCCATCCATCCGGTCACCGGCGAGAAGGTGCCGGTGTGGGTCGCCAACTTCGTGCTGATGGGCTATGGCACCGGTGCGGTGATGGCTGTTCCGGGTCATGACCAGCGCGACAACGAAGTGGCCAACAAGTACGGCCTGCCGATCGTGCAGGTCATCGCCCTGAAGGACCCGCGCAACGACGACGAGCGCACCTGGGACGGTGCCCGCTGGCAGGACTGGTACAGCGACAAGAGCCGCCAGACCGAACTGGTGAACTCGGCCGAATTCGACGGCCTGGACTTCCAGGGCGCCTTCGAAGCCCTGGCCGAACGTTTCGAGCGCAAGGCCCAGGGCCAGCGCCGCGTCAATTACCGACTGCGCGACTGGGGCGTGAGCCGCCAGCGCTACTGGGGCTGCCCGATTCCGGTGATCTACTGCGCCAAGTGCGGCGCGGTGCCGGTGCCGGAAGAACAGCTGCCGGTGGTGCTGCCGGAGGACGTGGCGTTCTCGGGTACCGGTTCGCCGATCAAGACCGACCCGGAATGGCGCAAGACCACCTGCCCGGACTGCGGTGGCGCGGCCGAGCGCGAGACCGACACCTTCGACACCTTCATGGAGTCGAGCTGGTACTACGCGCGCTACACCTCGCCGGGTGCCCGTGATGCGGTCGACAAGCGCGGCAACTACTGGCTGCCGGTCGACCAGTACATCGGCGGCATCGAGCACGCGATCCTGCACCTGATGTATTTCCGCTTCTACCACAAGCTGCTGCGTGACGCGCGGATGGTGGACAGCAACGAACCGGCGCGCAACCTCCTGTGCCAGGGCATGGTGATTGCCGAAACCTACTACCGCCCGAACCCGGATGGCTCGAAGGACTGGATCAACCCGGCCGATGTGGAAGTGCAGCGCGACGAGCGCGGCCGCATCACCGGCGCCACCCTGATCGCCGACGGCCAGCCGGTGGTGGTCGGTGGCACCGAGAAGATGTCCAAGTCGAAGAACAACGGCGTGGACCCCCAGGCGATGGTCGAAAAGTACGGTGCCGACACCGTGCGCCTGTTCTCGATGTTCGCTGCGCCGCCGGAACAGTCGCTGGAGTGGAACGAAGCCGGCGTGGACGGCATGGCCCGCTTCCTGCGCCGCCTGTGGGCCCAGGTGCAGAAGCACGCGGCCGATGGCCCCGCCCCGGCGCTGGATGTGGCCGCGCTGGATGCCAACCAGAAGGCGCTGCGCCGCAAGACCCACGAGACCATCGGCAAGGTCGGTGACGACTACGGCCGCCGCCACAGCTTCAACACCGCCATTGCCGCGGTGATGGAACTGATGAACGCGCTGGCCAAGTTCGATGACGGCAGTGCTCAGGGGCGCGCTGTGCGCCAGGAAGCGCTGCAGGCCATCGTGCTGCTGTTGAACCCGATCACCCCGCATGCCAGCCACGCCCTGTGGCAGGTGCTGGGTCATGACGAGACGCTGCTGGAAGACCAGCCGTTCCCGCAGGCCGACGCCGGTGCCCTGGTGCGCGACGCGCTGACCCTGGCGGTGCAGGTCAACGGCAAGCTGCGTGGCACCATCGAAGTGGCCGCCGATGCCGCGCGCGAGCAGGTCGAGGCGTTGGCGTTGGCCGAGCCGAACACTGCCAAGTTCATGGAAGGCCTGACGGTGCGCAAGATCATCATCGTGCCGGGCAAGATCGTGAACATCGTCGCCGCTTGATGTACCCCGCATCCGCCGCCTGCAGGGTGGCGGGTGTCCTCCCGGTGCAGGGCCACTCAGTTGATGGCCCTGCATTCACGCGGCTTCGGGCAGGCTGTGTGTTGCCGTGATCGCCCGGCTCCGCCAGACTGTCCTCATGACCCGAATCCTGCTTGCCCTCGTTCTCGCCCTCGGCCTCGCCGGCTGCGGCTTCCATCTGCGCAACAAGCTGATGCTGCCGACCGACACCGCGCCGGTGAAGGTGGTCTCCACCGCGCCGTACAGTGAACTGGTCAAGCTGCTCAACCGCAGCCTGCTGGCGTCGGGTGCCAAGCTGGCCGACGAAGACAGCAAGGAACCCAGTACCCAGCTGCAGGTGTTGTCCGAACGCTGGGGCGACCTGCCGATCGCCATCGACTCGCAGGGCCGTGCCCAGGAATACAGCCTGCGCTATGCGGTGATCTTCATCTTCCGTCGTGAGGACGGCAGCGAGCTGGTGCCGCAGCAGGTGATCGAACTGTCGCGCGATTACGTGTCGCCGCCGACCGACGCCACCGGTACCACCACCGAACGCGAGATCCTGGCCGATGAACTGCGCCGGGAAATGTCCGCATCGATCATCCGCCGCATCGACAGCGTGGTCCGTGCCGAAATCGAGAAGGGCGGCAGCCTGTCGGCGCCGAAGGCCAGGCCGGTTGAAGGGGCGGTGCCGGCCGAGCCGGTCCCTGCAGCCAAGCACTGAGCCGCGGCGATGGAACTGCGTCCGGAGCAGCTGGCCAGCCAGGGCGCTGATACCGCGCTGGCGCCGGTCTACCTGATTGCCGGCCCGGAAACCCTGCGTGTGCTGGAGGCGGCCGACGCCATCCGCGCGCGCGCGCGCGCCGCCGGTATCGGCGAGCGCGCCGTGTTCGACGCCGATGGCCGCGACTTCGACTGGAACCAGCTCGACGCCAGTTTCAATGCGCCCAGCCTGTTCAGCGCCCGCCGCCTGGTCGAGGTGCGCCTGCCCAGCGGCAAGCCGGGCAAGGACGGGGCCGAGGTGATCAGCCAGTTCTGCGCCAACCCGGCGCCGGACGTGGTGCTGATGATCACCGCCAACGAATGGAGCAAGGCCCACCAGGGCAAGTGGGCCGAGGCAGTCAGCCGCATCGGCGTGCTGTCGGTGGCCTGGGCGATCAAGCCCCACGAACTGCCGGACTGGATCGAGCGCCGCCTGCGTGGCAAGGGCCTGCGCGCCGACCCGGCCGCCGTGCAGCGGTTGGCCGAGCGGGTGGAAGGCAATCTGCTGGCCGCTGCCCAGGAAATCGACAAACTGGCGCTGCTGGCCGATGGCCAGCCGCTGGACGTGGAACGGATGGAGTCACTGGTGGCCGATGCTGCCCGCTACGACGTGTTCCGCCTGGTGGAGGCCGCGTTCTCGGGCCAGCCGCCGGCGGTGCTGCGCATGCTGGCGGGCCTGCGCGGCGAGGGCGAGGCGGTGGCCGCGCTGATGCCGATGGTGATCCGCGAGCTGCTGGCCGGGGCCGGCCTGGCCCGGGTACAGGCGCGCGGCGGCAACCTGGCCGCCGAAATGAAATCGCGCGGTATCTGGGAATCGCGGCAGGCACCCTACAAGCGTGCGCTGCAGCGGCACCCGGAAGGCAAGCGCTGGGAGCGCTTCGTGGCCGAGGCGGGGCTGGTCGACCGCATCGCCAAGGGGCGCGCTGACGGCGATGCCTGGCTGGCGCTGGAACGCCTGCTGGTGGCGGTGGCCGAACCGCGTGCCGTGCGCCTGCTGGCGCGGGCCTGAGTGATGAGCCTGCGGATCTATTACGGGGGCACCTTCGATCCGGTGCACCTCGGCCACCTGGCGATCGCGCGCGCCGCCCGGGATGAGCTGCAGGTTGCCGTACGCATGCTGCCGGCGGCGGATCCGCCGCATCGCGCAGTGCCGGGCGCAAGCGCTGACCAGCGCTTTGCCATGCTCTCGCTGGCCATCGGCGATGAACCCGGCCTGCTGCTGGATCATCGCGAGCTGGACCGGGCGCTGCGTTTCCCGGGCCGCCCGTCCTACACCGTCGACACCCTGCGCGAGCTGCGCGGTGAACTCGGCCCGAGCCGGCCGCTGGCCTGGCTGGTCGGTGCCGACAGCCTGCTGGGCCTGACCCGCTGGCACGAATGGGAGGCCCTGTTCGGTCTGGCCCATTTCGTGGTGGCTGAGCGGCCGGGCAGCCCGCTGCGCACTTCGGTGGATGGCGAGCTGGGGCGCGCGCTGGAAGGGCGCTGGGCCGACAGCGAACAGGCCCTGTTCGCCAGCCCGGCCGGGCGCATCCTGCGCCTGCACCATCCGCTGCGCGAGGAGTCGGCCAGTGCCGTCCGGTCGCAGATCGCCACCGGCGGCCCCTGGCGCGCACTGCTGCCGCCGGCCGTTGCGGACTATGTCGCTGCACATGGGCTGTACCGCCCGGCATCGCCGTGAATGGCGCCGCCGCGCCATCCCCGTATAATCGCCCCCACGTTTATCGAGTCGATCCACTTTGAGCAACCAGACCCAGCCCCAGACCATCAAGGTCGATCTGCCCAGCCCGCCGCCGTCCGTGCCGGAACTGCTGGCCAGCGTCCGCCAAGCCACCGAAGACCTGAAGGCCAAGGACCTGGTCGAGATCGACGTGCGCGGCCGGTCCAGCGTTGCCGACTACATGATCGTCGTTTCGGGCACCTCGACCCGCCACGTCAAGTCGATCGCCGATGAAGTCGTGCGCTTCGCCAAGAACATCGACGTGATGCCGCTGGGTGTTGAAGGTGAGCGCGAAGCCGAATGGGTGCTGGTCGACCTGGGCGACGTGATCGTGCATGTGATGCTGCCGCGCGTGCGTGAGTTCTACGCCCTCGAGCGCCTGTGGACCGTCGGCGACCAGCCGCCGTCCAGCGACGACGAAGTGGCCTGAGCCGCACGTTGATGCATCCCTTCGACGGCGCCGATGGCGCCGTCGACGTTTTGGAGGACCGTTGATGAAAGCCCGCCTGATCGCCACCGGTGAACGCGCGCCCAGCTGGGTGGCGCAGGGTTTTGCCGAGTACCAGAAGCGGCTGTCGCACTGGTTGCCGTTCGAGCTGGTGGAAATCGAGCCCGGCCTGCGCGGCAAGGGCCGCGATGCGCGTCGCGCCACCGAGGACGAAGGCAAGCGTGTGATCGCCGCGTTGCCGAAGAATGCCTACGTGGTGGCGCTGGATGTGCCCGGCCGGCAGCTCAGTTCCGAACAGCTGGCGCAGCGCCTGGAACACTGGCGTGGGCAGGGCAGGGACCTGGCGTTCCTGATCGGTGGCCCGGAAGGACACTCGCCGGAAGTCTCCGCGCTGGCCGATGAAAAGTGGTCGATCGGACCGCTGACGTTGCCGCACATGCTGGTGCGGCTGGTGGTGGCCGAGCAGTTGTATCGGGCAGCGGCAATGATTGCCAATCACCCCTACCATCGCGCGTGAAGAGTGGTTATACTAGTCGTCTGCCCGAATAGCTCAGCCGGTTAGAGCACTTGACTGTTAATCAGGGGGTCGTTGGTTCGAGTCCAACTTCGGGCGCCACCTTGAAGAGACCTGCATCGCAAGATGCAGGTCTTTTTTTTGCGTTGTTGCAGCGCCGAGCCCGTGCTCGGCTTCGAGGGTGCAGCCGAGCATGGGCTCGGCTCTACAATCTGCTGTATCCAACCACGGATGTTGATCGTTCGCGCACTCCTGTCCGTCGTCCTTCTGCTGCTTGCACAGCCAGCCTTCGCCGCAGCGAATGCCGCACCACCGACCTGGCATCCGCCGCAGGGCACCACCGAGCTGCCATTGTGGCCGCAGGGCACGGTGAAGCCGCCGCCAAAACTGAAAGGCCCCGAGCAGGTTGGCGAAGCGGTTTCCAAGGCCAGCGGAGAACGCTGGACGATGCTGCAGAACGTGGCCGTGCCGACCCTCACCGTGTTTCCGCCGAAGGGGCCGGCCAATGGCACCGCGGTGATGGTGGTGGTTGGAGGGGGTTACCGGGTGCTGGCGATGGACCTGGAAGGCAGCGAAATCTGCGACTGGCTGAACGCGCAGGGCATCACCTGCGCGCTGCTGAAGTACCGCGTGCCGGCGTCCGGCCCGAACTGGGATCCCGACTGCAACTGCCGCGACATTCCGTCGGTACCGATGGCGCTGCAGGACGCACAGCGCGCCATGGGGCTGCTGCGTGCGCAGGCACAGCGCTGGAACATCGACCCGAAGCGGGTGGGGGTGATCGGTTTTTCTGCGGGTGGTCATGTGGTGGCGGGACTGAGCACGCACGCACGTCGTAGCTACACCGCGGTCGACGCTGCCGACTCACAGTCCAGCCGCCCGGATTTCGCGATGGTGATGTATTCCGGGCACCTGTGGGCAGGGCACGGCAACGGGCTGTCGCTGGTCAAGGACATCGTTGTTGATGGAACGGTGCCGCCGACGTTCATTGCGCAGGCCACCGATGATCGCACCGATGACGTGCGCGAATCACTGGCCTACTACCAGGCCCTGATCGACGCCGAGGTGCCGGTGGAAATGCACCTGTTCGCACGTGGCGGCCATGCGTTCGGGCTGCGCGTGAAGGATGCACCGGTCGCGGCGTGGCCGCGGCTGGCCGAGCGCTGGATGCAGGACATCGGCATGCTGCCGCAACGCCAGCTGTAGAACCAGACCATGCTCGGCGTGCCTGTGCGAAGCCGAGCGTGGGCTCGGCTCTACAGTGCCAGCGCACCTCTGGAGAACGCCACCAGCGTAGCGATCGCCACCACCACAATGGCGCCGAACAACACCCACTCCCAGCGCGTGAACACCTTCTCGCCGCGCTGGCGTCGGGTCAGCGCGAACAGCACCACGCCGGGCACGTACAGCAGCACCGACAGCAGCAGGTTGTCGAGGCCGCCGGCATACACCAGCCACAGCGCATAGGCACTGGCCAGCAGCGCGACGACGAAATCGCGCCAGCGCACACCGGGTTCACCGGCATAGGCCTGGCCGCGCCAGGCCAGCTGCACGCCGAACGCGGTGGACAGGAAGTAGGGCACCAGGCTCATCGATGCGGCCAGTAGCACCAGACCGGTGTAGCTGCCGGAACTGACCAGCACCAGCAGCAGGAACAGCTGGATCAGCCCGTTGCTCAGCCACAGTGCGTTGGCCGGCACGCCGCGCGCGTTCTCGCGACCCAGGAACGCCGGCATCGTGCCGTCACCGGCCGCAGCGTACAGCACTTCAGCACACAGCAGCACCCAGGCCAGCAATGCGCCCAGCACCGAAATGATCGAACCGATGATGATCACCGTCGCGCCCCACTCGCCGACGATCGCGCGCAGCACATAGGCCATCGACGGATTGGGCAGCCCGGCAAGTTCCGCCTGCGACAGCACGCCCATCGACAGCAGGCTGACCAGCACCAGCAGCAGCCAGACGCCGAGAAAGCCGATCACCGTGGCGCGGCCGACATCGGCACGTCGCGCAGCGCGGCGCGAGTAGATGCTGGCGCCCTCGATGCCGATGAATACCCACACGGTCACCAGCATCATGCCGCGCAGCTGCTGGCCGAGATCGCCCAGTGCAGGCGTACCGAAGAAGTCGGCACGGAAGACATCCATGCGGAACGCGCCGGCGGCCAGGATCAGGAACAGCGCGATCGGCAGCAGTTTGGCCACCGTCACCAGTCCATTGACGATGGCGGCGGTGCGCAGCCCACGCAGCACCAGCAGGTGCACGGTCCACAGCAGCAGTGACGAGGCGGCCACGGCGGCCGGCGTATTGCCTTCGCCGAAGACCGGCATGAAGTGGCCGAGGCCACTGAAGATCAGCACGAAGAAACTGGCGTTGCCCAGTACCGAGGCGACCCAGTAGCCCCATGCGGCGGAGAAGCCGATGTAGTTGCCGAAGCCCTCGCGCGCATACGCGTAGATGCCGGTATCAAGGTCCGGCCGGCGGTTGGCCAGGGCCTGGAACACGAAGGCCAGCATCAGCATGCCGGCGCCACTGACCGCCCAGCCGATCAGCGCAGCGGCCGGGCCGGCGCTGCGCGCCACGTTCTGCGGCAAGGAAAAAATGCCGGCACCGACCATCGAGCCGACCACCAGTGCGGTCAACGCGGGCAGGCCAAGGCGTTGCGATGTCGCGGCCATGGAGATCCCCTGCGGCGGTGATGCCGCGTGCACACGGTAGCGGTGTACCCGTGAACATGCGCGCAAGAGGCGCCGCAACGACGAAGGCCCGGGCAGGTGCCCGGGCCTTCGAAGGTGATGCTGCAGACGGTATTACTTGAACGTGTACTTGGCACCCACGGTGAAGTAACGGCCCAGTGCACCGGAGAAGTGCATCGGGTTGTAGTTCACGCCGCCGTAGGTGGTGGGATCGAGCGGTGCGATGCGGTCGAACACGTTGGCCACCGAGGCATTGAGCTCGAAGGCGTCGGTGATGTTCCAGCGGCCGGACAGGTCGAAGGTGGTGAACGAAGAGATCTTCGTCACCGGCGTGCCATCCTCATAGAACGCCTGGTAATCGCCGCCACGCTTGTCGGTGTTGTCCATCTTGCTGATGTAGTTGGCAACACCGCTCACGCTCCACGCGCCCTGCTTCCAGGTGGTGCCGAAGTTGATCTTGTCCTTCGGTGTGCCGATGCAGTTGGTCACGTCGCAGTTACCGTGCGTGCCGGCATAGTCAACGGTCTCACCGCCTTCGGTGCGCTCGAACTTCAGGATGTGGCTCCACTGCAGGTCCAGCTCCAGCTGGCCCGGACCCATATCGAAGGTCTGGCGGATATCGGTATCGATACCGCGGACCCGCGACGAGCTGGCGTTCACGTAGCCGGTGTTGACGGCCAGGATGCTGCCGGAGTTAGGCACGCCACCAATGTTGTTGGAGTCACGCAGCACGTTGCCGGCCAGGATGGCGGCCGCGGTGTTGCCCTGCACGATCTCGTTGGTGCGCTTGATCTGCCAGGCATCAACGGTCATCGAGGTGGTCGAGGTCGGCTGCAGCACCAGGCCCACCGAGTAGCTCTTGGACTCTTCCGGCTTCAGGTCCTTGTTCGGGCGGGTGATGATCGCGATCGAGCGCGGCGTGCATTCGCCGGCATCGATGGCGCAACGCACCGGGTCGCGGGCGTTGGAGAAGGCAGCCAGGCCACCGTCACCGTTCTCGGCCGGGTTCGGCGCGCGGAAGCCTTCGGCGTAGCTGGCGCGCAATGCGATCCAGTCGGCCGGGGTCCACTTCACGCCCAGCTTAGGCGTGGCCTTGCCCTCACCGCTTTCGTACTTGTCGTAACGCACCGCGCCGGACAGTTCCAGCTGCTCCAGCACCGGTGCCGACAGTTCGACGTAGCCGGCATAGACGTTCTGGGTACCGTCATAGGCCGAGTAGCCCAGGCCGATGATGTCGCCCTGGTCGGTGTAGGTCTGCGGGGTCAGGCTGTTGCTGGTCTTGCGCCACTCGGTACCGATGGCCAGGCCCAGCGGGCCACCCTTCAGGTCCATCAGGCTGCGCGACACGGTGAAGTCGAACATGTCCAGGCTGGACTTGGCGCGCGCGCTGATGGTCGGCGAGATGTAGTCGTACAGCGCCTGCGAGTTCAGGTTGGCGTTGTCGCCGATGCGCCACGTACCGCCGGCGCAGTTCGGGTTGCCCAGCGCGCACAGCACCGAGCTGTAACGCAGGAAGCCGGTGCGCTTGTTGACCAGGTCGGTGCCCGAATGCAGGTAGGCGGTGTCATAGCTCCAGTCGCCCCAGTTGCCCTTGGCGCCAACCAGGAAGCGGTTGAACTCGTTGGTGTTGTTGGTCACGCGTGGGCCGACGTCCCACGCGCTGTAGCGCAGGCGCGCCGCGTACGGCAGCGGGTTGTCCGGATGCCCGGCATAGAGCATCGTCGCGCCGGCACCGCTGCTGGCGTTTCTCGGACCGCCGGGGAAGCCCCAGCCACCGGACACGCTGGAAGGGGTATTGCTGAAGATGGTTTCCTTCTTCGAGTAGCCGATCTCGGTGTAGATCTCGCCGCCTTCGCCGAAGGCGAACGTGGCGCGGCCGAACACGTTGATGTACTTCTCTTCCGGGGTCAGGTCGCGAAACTGCTGTGCCGGATCCCACAGGCAGCCCTGCGCCGCCGAAGAGGCTTCGGTCTGGCCGGGAATGGTGCTCAGGTTGGCGCAGCCCGGCAGGGCGACCAGGTGCGGCGACGGTGCATCATTGTTGAACACCGAGCCGTTCGGGCCGACGCCGCCGTTGGTGCGGCCGCTGAGGTAGGCGCCGCCGAGGAACTGCGCGTCGGTGGCGTCATAGCCCCACTGGCGCGTGTCGCCGGTGCCGATCCACTTGCGGTTCTTGCGGTCGCTGATCTTGATCGCGTCGGACTTGCCGACATCCAGGCTGAAGAATGCGTTCCAGCCATCCTTGGACAGGTCACCGGTACCGGCGGTCAGGGTGGCCTTCTTGGTATCGCCGTCGCTATCGCCGGACAGGCCGTAGGACGCGCGCAGGATCGCACCTTCGAAGTCGGTGCGCAGGATGATGTTGACCACGCCGGCGATGGCGTCGGAGCCGTAGATCGCCGAAGCGCCGTCCTTCAGCACTTCCACGCGCTCGACGGCATCGAGCGGAATGGTGCTGAGGTCGGTGAACACCTTCTGGCCGTCATCGGCCAGGCCATAGGTCGCCATGCGGCGGCCGTTCAACAGCACCAGCGTCGAGCCGGCACCGAGGCCGCGCAGCGAGATGCCGGCGCCGCCACCGGCGAAGCCGTTGCCAAAGGTCTTGGGAATGGAGCCGGCGCCATCGGCGGTGATCGTCTGCAGGTACTCGGCCAGGGTGGTCTTGCCACTGCGGTCGATTTCCTGACGGCTCACCACCTGCACCGGGGACGGCGTCTCGGTGTTGGTACGCGGGATGTTGGAGCCGGTGACCGTGATGCGGTCGAGGTTGGTGGCTTGTTCCTGCGCGAAGGCGGAGGAGGAAGCCACGGCGCCGACCAGCAACAGGGCGCCGCCGGTGAGGATGTGGGTGATGGACGATGCCAGGGTGTTGCGGCGGCGGCTGGCGGGCCGTTGGATCAGGTGTTTCACAGCTTCTCTCCTAACTGGAAAACCGTAGCGTTGAGGGCTGTCTCCGGACTATCCGGGACGCGTCAATCTAGGTTTCCGACGGGTGACGAAGTCGTGAAATTTTGCTTAATTCGTAACGTTTGGATCTGGACTTTGCCGAGTTTGGCGTTTTGGCCCCGGGGGCCGGTCCGACGGACGGTCGGACCGGCTCCGAATCGTCAGTCCGGCAACGAGAACTGCACCGGCACCAGGCCGATGGCCGGGACCGCTACGCCATCACGCTGGGCCGGTTCAAAGCGCCAGCGCTTGAGCACCTGCTGGCGCGCGGCCTGGTCCAAGTGCCGCGAGCCGCTGCTGCGCTCGATACTGACCGCCACCGGCTGGCCACTGCTGTCGACCTCCACCCGCAGCAGCACGGTGCCCTGCTCGTGGTTGCGCAGGGCCGGCACCGGATAGTTCGGCGGCGGTGCGCTGCGGTACTGCAGCTGGGCGCCGGCCAGCGGCGTGCTGCTGTCGATGCTCGGTGCGAGTTGCGGCGCGGCCTGTTCGGCGGCCGGCAGCGCGATGCCCTGGGTTTCTTCCGCGGTCGCGGTAGGGGCGGGCAGTGGCGGTGCCGCCGGCTGTGCCTGCGGTTTCGGCACGACCCGGGCGACTTCCTTCGGTTCCTGCAGCACCGGCGGGGGCGGTGTTGGCGGGATCTTCTCGATCAGCCTGACCGTCGTCTTGTCACGCGGGACCTGCACGGCCTGGTAGGTCGCCGGAATCAGCAGCAACAGGAACGCGAGCAGGTGCAGGGCGATGGCCGCGCTCCAGGCGGCAACGCGGGCGGGGTCGAAGTGCGGGGATGCAACGGGATACGTACGAACCATGGTCCACCTCCATGCCAGTGACGAAGTCCTCAACGCACCAGAGTCCGTGGCGGGGTTGCCGCACGCGGCTGGCAGTCCATCAGTAGCGCGGTGGGACGGCCACTGCCTAGAGGCAGGGTCAGGATCGTTGGGCTGGCCTTCAGCCAGCGCCGGCTGCACGCATGAAAAAGGCGGGCCCCTGCGGGGCCCGCCTCTGTGCACCGGACCAGGAGGCGATCAGCGGCCCAGTTCGAATACCACGTCCAGATTGACCGACACGGTGGATTCGCCTGGGGCGACCGGGGTGGCCTTGTCCATCGCAGCGCCAGCGGACATGGTCCGCATCATCGGCATCGGGCGGTAACCACCACCGGCATTCTCGGAGATGCTGACGATGCGGCGCACCTGCAGGCCCAGCGACTTGGCATAGGTCTGGGCACGGGCCTGTGCCTTCTTCAGCGCGGCCAGGCGGGCTTCGTCATACACCGGCTCGGGCTGGTCGATCTCGAAGCTGGGGCCGTTGATCTGGTTGGCGCCCTGGGCGGCCAGCGCATCAAGCACCTTGCCGAGCTTGGCGATGTCGCGCACCTTCAGGCTGACCGTGTTGCTGGCCTGGTAGCCGGTGATCTTCGGTGCTTCGTTGTCGGTATAGCGATACTGCGGGTTGAGGCTGACGCCGCTGGTCTGCACGTCGCGCTCGGCGATGCCGGCGGCCTTGATCGCGGCCAGCACCTTGTCCATCTGCTGGGCATTCTGGCGCATCGCGCTGTTGCCATCGGCGGCCTGGGTCACCACACCGGCCGACAGGGTGGCCACGTCCGGCACGCGGGTCGCTTCGGCGTTGGCCGAGATGTTCAGCAGCGTGCCTTCGGCCGCGGCGGCGATCGATGGCGACGACGGGGCAGCATGGGCAGTCATCGAGGTTCCAAGGGCGAGGGACAGGGCAAGCAGCATCGGGGTGGCAGTCAGGCGCATGGGAACTCCTTGTTGTGTGATGAGGGTGGTGTCGTAGCGATGAACGCGCTGTGAGCCTGATCGGGGTCGACCACGTTCCGGAGCAGGTTGCCGACGATTCAGGTGGCGGCCTCAGGTTATGCTGTGCCGATGCTCTATCTTGCTTCCCGCTCCCCCCGACGCAACCAGTTGCTGGCCCGACTCGGACGCCCCTTCCAGGCCCTGGACCTGGAGGTCGTCGAGCAGCGCGCCGCATCCGAGAGCGCCGAACAGTATGTATGCCGGGTCGCCGCCGACAAGGCGCGCGCCGGGCTGGCCCGGGTGCTGGCCGATGACCCGCAGGCGCGGGTGCTTGGCTCGGATACCGAGGTGGTGCTGGACGGCGAGGTGTTCGGCAAGCCTGTCGATGCTGCCGACGCGCGCGCGATGCTGGCGCGGCTGGCCGGACGTACCCATCAGGTGATGACCGCCGTAGTGGTGGTGGGCGCCGACGGCGTGGACACCGAGCTGGTCGTTTCCGAAGTGACCTTCGCTCCGATCGCCGACGCCGACATCGCCGCCTACGTCGCCACCGGCGAACCGCTGGACAAGGCGGGGGCCTACGCCATCCAGGGCGGGGCCGAGCGTTGGATCGAACACCTGTCCGGCAGCTACTCCGGCGTGATGGGGCTGCCGCTGCTGCATACCGATCGTCTGCTGGCGCGCTGCGGCGTGCCGGCCCCCACTGCCGATGCCGCCAGGGAGGCTGCTGATGTCTGAGGAAATCCTGGTCAATGTGACCCCGCGCGAAACCCGGGTCGCGGTGATCGAAAACGGCATGCTGCAGGAACTGCACATCGAGCGCGGTTGGCGCCGGGGTGTGGTCGGCAACATCTACAAGGGCAAGGTGCAGCGGGTCATGCCGGGCATGCAGGCGGCCTTCGTGGAGGTTGGGCTGGAGCGCGCCGCGTTCCTGCACGCCAACGACGTGGTGCGTCCGGCGCCGGTGGCCAGCGCCGATACCGAGAACACAACCCTGCCGCCGCCGGCCAGCGTGCCGATCGTCGAGCTGCTGCGTGACGGCCAGGACATCGTGGTGCAGGTGGTGAAGGACCCGATCGGCACCAAGGGCGCCCGCCTGACCACGCAGATCAGCATTCCCTCGCGCTACATGGTGCTGCTGCCGCAGTCCAAGGTGGTGGGGGTGTCGGCGCGCATCGAGGACGAAACCGAGCGTGCGCGCCTGAAGGCGCTGGTGACCGAACTGTCGGCCCAGCATGGTGGCTACGGCTACATCGTGCGCACCAATGCCGAAGGCCAGCCGGCCGAGGCCATCGCCGAGGACATCGCCTACCTGTCGCGCGTGTGGAACGTGGTCGAGCGCCGGGGCCGCGAAGCCCCCTCGTGCAGCAACATCTATGAAGACCTGAGCCTGCCGCTGCGCTCGGTGCGCGATCTCATCCGCAAGGACGTTGACAAGGTGAAGGTGGATTCGAAGGAGACCTTCGCCCAGCTGCAGGCCTTCGTCGCCAAGTACATGCCGGTGCTGGCCGAGAAGATCGAGCTGTATTCCGGCGATCGTCCTATCTTCGACATGTTCGGGGTGGAGGATGAGATCGGCCGCGCGCTGGACAAGCAGGTACCACTGAAGTCCGGTGGCTACCTGGTGATCGACCAGACCGAGGCGATGACCACCATCGACGTCAACACCGGTTCGTTTCTCGGCCAGCGCAACCTGGAAGAGACGGTGTTCCGCACCAACCTGGAAGCGGCGCAGGCCGTGGCGCGCCAACTGCGGCTGCGCAACCTGGGCGGCATCATCATCATCGACTTCATCGACATGGACGATGCCGAGCATCGCCGCCAAGTGCTGCGTACGCTGGAAAAGGCGCTGGCCCGCGACCATGCCAAGACCACCGTGTACGACTTCTCGCCGCTGGGCCTGGTGGAAATGACCCGCAAGCGCACGGTGGAAAGCCTGGAGCGCCAGCTGTCGGAAACCTGCCCGCAGTGCAGCGGCCGCGGCAGCATCAAGACCGCCGAGACGGTGACCTATGAAATCTTCCGCGAGATCACCCGTGCCGTGCGCCAGTTCGATGCCGCGCGCCTTCTGGTGATCGCCTCGACCAAGGTCGTGGCGCGCATCACCGACGAGGAATCCGCGGCGGTGGCCGAGCTGGAGGAATTCCTTGGCAAGAGCATCCGCTTCCAGGCGGACGAGCAGTACCTGCAGGAGCAGTTCGATGTGGTTCTGCTCTGATCCTCGCCGGCTGCAGGCCGGCGGTGGCCGATGAGCGCGCCGCCGCGCCTGCGACTGCGAAGGATCCGCCGTCATTTCATTTCCGCCTGCGCGGTGGGCCTGGTCGGGCTTGCACTGCTGGTGGGCTCGCTCAGCCAGCTGCTGCCGCTGGCCGAGCGCCATCCCGACAGGATTGCCGCCTGGCTGAGTGAGCGTGCCGGCCAGCCGGTGCGTTTCGACCAGCTGCAGACCGCGTGGACCCGTCGTGGCCCGCTGCTGCAGCTGAAGGGCCTGCGCATCGGCGCGGGGCAGGGCCTGGCGATCGGCGAGGCCGAAGTGCTGGTGTCGATGTACAGCGGCCTGCTGCCCGGCCGCTCGCTGACCGAACTGCGCCTGCGCGGGCTGGCGCTGGACCTGCAGCAGGGCGAGGACGGCCGCTGGTCGGTGCGTGGCCTGCCGCAGTCCGATGCCGGTGGCGATCCGCTGGATGCGCTGCGCCGGTTGGGCGAGCTGCAGGTGATCGAAGGCCGTCTGGGCGTGCATGCGCCGGCGCTGGGCATCGACACCACGCTGCCGCGCATCGATCTGCGCCTGCGCGTCAACGGCGACCGCCTGCGTGTGGGCGTGCGCGCCTGGGCGCAGACCGATGCCCTGCCACTGACCGCGGTGCTGGACGTGGACCGCGGGCGCGGCAACGGCCAGGCCTGGCTGGGTGCCGATCCTGTCGATTTCCATGCCTGGTCGCCCCTGCTGGCGGCCGGTGGCGTGCGCCTGCGCGAGGGCAAGGGCGAACTGAACCTGTGGCTGACCCTGCGCGATTTCGCACCGGTGGCATTGACCACCGATTCGGACCTGCGCGACGTGCGCGTCGACGGTGCACCGATGCCCGACGTGGCGACGCCGCAGTTGCAGCTGCAGCGCTTGCAGGCACGCCTGCGTTGGCAGCGCCAGGCCGATGGTTGGGCGCTGCAGGTGCCGCGCCTTCGTCTGAAGACGGAAGACGGCGAACAACAGCTCGATGGCCTGCAGGTGCAGGTCGGCAAACAGCTGCGGGTGAGTGCCGGCGATGTGCAGGCCGGTACCGCGCTGCGGGCGCTGGCGCTGAGTGATCGCCTGGAGCCGGGCCTGCGTCATTGGCTGTTCCTGTCCAGGCCGCAGCTGGAGGTGCGTGAGCTGCAGCTGGCCGGTGAACGCGATGGCCCGTTG